>JBIJCA010000254.1:0-6869 GCA_044344935.1 Aquimonas sp.
CGCCATTACGCGCGTTGGCAGGACCCGCATCCCAAACCCTGCTACCTGTTCGCGATCGCCGCCGGCCGCATGGAGCGGGTGTCCTCGCCCTACATCACCAGCGAGGGCCGCCACGTTGAGGTCAACGTCTGGGCCGCGCCCGGCTTCGCCCCGCGCTGCGAGTACGCGCTGAGCGCCACGCTGCGCGCGATGCGCTGGGACGAGCAGCGCTTCGGCCGCTGCTACGACCTCGATGTGTTCAACATCGTCGCCGCCCAGGATTTCACCATGGGCGCGATGGAGAACAAGGGCCTCAACATCTTCAATGCGCGCTACATCCTGGCCGACATCGACAGCGCCAGCGACGCCGATTTCGAGGCGGTCGAGTCGGTGATAGGACACGAGTACTTCCACAACTGGAGCGGCAACCGCGTCACGGTGCGCGACTGGTTCCAGCTGTCGCTGAAGGAAGGTTTCACCGTGTTCCGCGACCAGGAGTTCACCGCCGACCTGCGCTCGCGCGCGGTCAAGCGCATCGAGGACGTGCGCATGCTGCGGCTGCGCCAGTTCCCCGAGGACTCGGGCGCGCTGGCGCATCCGGTGCGGCCCGACAGCTACCGCGAGATCAACAACTTCTACACCGCGACCGTGTACGAGAAGGGCGCGGAGCTGGTGCGCATGCTCCACACCCTGCTGGGCGAGGACGCCTTCCGTCGCGGCTGTGATCTTTACTTCGCCCGCTGGGACGGCAAGGCCGCCAGCGTCGATGCCTTTCTTGAAGCAATGCGCGAAGCCAGCGGCCGAGATCTCAAGCAGTTCGAACGCTGGTATGCACAGAGCGGTACGCCCGAAGTGCGGATCGAAGCCCGCTTCGATGCACGCGCGCGGCGCTGCACCCTGCTTGTCCGCCAGCACACCGCGCCGACCCCGGACCAAGCGGACAAGCAGCCCCTGCACATCCCGCTGGCCTACGCCCTCTATGGCATCGACGATGTCCCGATCGAGGCGCTGCCGCAGGGCGACGCCGCGGCGCGCTCCGGCCTGATCGAGCTCAGCGCAGAGCAGCACACGGTGATCTTCGAGAACCTCGACGCGCCGCCGCTGCTGAGCTTCCTGCAGGGCCTGTCGGCGCCGGTGCGACTGCGCTTCGATTACAGCCCCGCCGAGCTGGCCCGGCTGGCGCGCATCGAGCGCGGCCCGCTGTGCCGCTGGGATGCCCTGCAGCAGCTGGCGGAGACGGCCCTGCTCGACGCGTCCGCCGCGCATGCACAGGCGCTCAGCGAAGCGCTGGGGACACTGCTGGCCGACGAGAACGTCGACCCGAGCTTCGTCGCCCTGTGCTGGCAGCTGCCCGAGTTCGACGTGCTGGTGAATGCGCGTCCGCAGGTCGATATCGACGGCCTGCTCGGCACGCGCCGCGCGCTACGGCTGAAGCTCGCCCACGATCACGCAGGCCTGCTGGCACAGCGCTACGCGGCGCTCAGCCTGCAGTCGCCGGATACGCTGGAGGCAAGGTCGGCGGCTGCGCGTCGCCTGAAGAACGGCTGCCTGCAGCTCCTCGCCCTCGTCGAGACGGATGGCGCACGCGCCGCCGCGCAGTTCGAACGCGCCGGCACCCTGACCGATCGCCTCGCCGCGCTGACCGCGCTGATCCACGGCGGTGCAGCGCAGGCGGACGCGGCGCTGGACGCCTTCCAGAAGCGCATCGGTGACGATCTTCTGCTCAACGACAAGTGGATCGGTGCGGTGGCGACGCGGCCGCAGCCGGGCGCGCTCGACGAGGTGCTCGACCTGCTCTCAAGCCCGCACTGGAACCCGCGCAACCCCAACCGCGTGCGCGCACTGCTCGGCAGCTTCGCGCGCGGCAATCCAGCCGCTTTCCATCGCGCCGACGGCGCCGGCTATGCGCTGCTGTTCGGCCAGCTGCCGAAAATCGATGCGCTGAATCCACAGGTCGCGGCGCGTCTGCTCGGCGCGCTCGAAGCCTGGCAGCGCTTCGACCCCGATCGCCGCGGCCTCATCGATTCTGGCCTGCGCGGGCTTCCGGCCCAGGACATGTCGCGCGACTGCGGAGAGATGCTGGAGCGGCTGCTGGCCCAGGGAGCACCAGGCAAGCTCGGGCCCGCTCCGGGCTGAGGCGCGCCAGGGTCCCGCGGGCCTGGTGGCCGCCATGACCGCGGCTGCCGGGCGCGCCGAGCCGACGTCGGCGGCACCGTGTCGGTATCAGCCGCGCCGGGTGCCCAGCACCACTCCGCGCTCGCGCATCGAAGTCAGCATCGCCTGAGCGGGTGACAGCGGCGGCTCGCCGGGGATGCCCCAGGCATCGGCCAGACGCTGAACGATCTCGCGACCGCTCGCCGGCGCGCTGCGGATCTGTTCGAGCAGGGCGTAGCCCAACGGATCGAGCCGGGCGAACTTGATCGTGTGGTCCGCTGCGCGCTGCAGCATCAGCAGGGTCGGTTCGGCAGGCGGCTGCTCGGGCTGGTAGTCGGGGCGGATGCGATCGACCGGCCAGACGTAGGCCAGCGGCCAGGCCTGCGGCGACAGCACCGGCACGCCCTGCAGCAGGTCGCCCTCGGGGTCGACCATCGCGGTGTCCTCGACGGCATCCGAGAGCGCGATGCCGAGCTCGGCCCACTCGTAGTGCGCCAGCTCAGGCAAGAAGGCCGGATGCGCGTTGTCGCGGGTGTGGCTAGCGTCGCTGCAGCGTGCGCCTTCACCACGGCTGACGTCGCCCGCGCGGGCCGACAGCCAGGCGATGAACTCCTGTCCGACCTCGGGGAACAGCGGTGTCTGCGCACGGTGTTCGCGGATGAAGCCATCGACCAGCGCATGCCAGAACGGATCGCCACGCAGCCGGCGGATGACCGGAAACTGGCTCGCCAGCAGACCTTCGATGGTGTTGCGGACCAGCTCGCGGTAGACGCGCAGACGCCGCGGCTCGATGCCGGGCGGCGGCGCGTTCGACGCCGGGTCGCGGATCCAGTGCGCGAGCGCCAGCTGCTGGCGGCGCAGGCCTTCAGGCGCAGCGGGCATGGGCGGCGTCCGCTGTGCGCTCGATGCGATGGCGCTGCTGGATCGCGGCGATCCGGTCGACCTCGCCGAGCAGCTCCGCCATCGGCGGGAAGTTGAAGTCGCGTTCGAGCAGGGTGGGCTTCACGCCGCTGTGCGCATAGGCCGCATCGAGCAGGGCCCAGACCGGGTCGATGACCGCAGCGCCGTGGGTGTCGATGATCAGGTCCGGCGCTTCGACGTAGTGGCCGGCCACATGGATGTTCGCCACACGCTCGGCCGGCAGGGCGCGCAGGAAGGCGAGCGCGTCGTAGCCGTGGTTGATGCTGTTGACATGGATGTTGTTCACGTCCAGTAGCAGATCGCAGTCGGCCTCGATCAGCACCGCGCGGATGAAATCGATTTCGGCCATCGCCTGGAAGGGCGCGGCGTAGTAGCTGATGTTCTCGACCGCGATGCGTCGGCCCAGCGCGTCCTGCACCTCGCCGATGCGCGAGGCAACATGGCGCACGGCTTCCTCGGTGAAGGGCAGCGGCAGCAGGTCGTAGAGCTGTCCTTCGTCGCTGCAGTAGCTGAGGTGCTCGCTGTATACGGGAATGGCCAGCGCATCCAGAAAGCCCCGCAGACGCTTGAGATGGAGCAGATCAAAAGGCTCGGGCCCGCCCAGCGAGAGACTCAGGCCGTGGGCATAGATCGGAAAGCGCTCTGCGAGCATGTCCAGCGCCTCGCGGCGCTTGCCGCCGACGCCGATCCAGTTGTCGGGGGCGAGTTCGAGAAAGCCGACGCGACCCGGCGGGAGCGCGAGCAGCTCATCCAGCAGCGGGCGACGCAGGCCGAGGCCGCACAGCGACAGCGCATCCATGGTGTGCCTTCGATCTCGGTGAAAACGGAACGTTGCCGGCAGCGATTGCGGAGGCCCGCTACCGACCGACGCGACGCGCACCCGCAGCGGATGCGCGTCGCAGCAGTCTCTCAGGAAACACAACGCTCGCGACCCTTTCGTCGTCCCACGAAACACGGCTGTGTGCAGGAGCGCGCTTGCTCGCTACCCACAGGGTGTGTGCAGGGCGCAGGCTGCGGTCGCCTGCAAGCAGGCTCCCATGAAGAGCGCGAAGGGAGGCATTCGCGAATCTTCAAGAACACTGATCCGCGGCGCGGGGCTGAGAAGCTCTCAGGTCAGGCCGCGCGAGCGATCAGGCCGCACCACCGCACTTGCCTTCGCCACAGCTGCCTTCCTTGTCCTTGTCGGCTTCTTCGCCCTCTTCACCCTCGGTGGGCTCGCCGCCGCACTTGCCTTCACCGCACTTGCCCTCGCCGCAGGCGCCTTCCTTGTCTTCCTTCGGCTCCTCTTCCTTTTGGTCGTCGACCAGCTGGTAGCCCTGCTGCAGGTCCTGCACCTGGAAGGCCTGTGCGACGGGGCTGGCGATCAGGCTGGCGGCAAACGCGGCGCCCAGGGCAAGACCCAGGTTCTTGGTGGTGGTGTTCATGCGTGTTGTCCTCATCTGGCAGGGCACGGGGCCCGGGGGTGGATCCGCCGCGGATGCGGTCGGCTGTCAAGACGCGAGGCAAGAGTGCATCCGGCTTCGCGCGATGTTCAAGCGTGCAACGATGAAGCTTTGCGGTCGCTGCGACGGAGAAGAGTCGCGACCGCGGCATCTGATTGCCGCCGGCAGCCGACTCAGGCGGTCGCCATCGCCATCAGTACGCCGCGGTCATGGCAGAGGCTGATCTTGATGCCGCGCGACATCGCCGTGGCCGGCGCCGACGCCACCTGCATATCGGGCACCCCGCGATGGCGCGCCGGATCAAAACGCGCCTGGCAGACGCCGATCACGCCGTTGCCGACCCGGTAGCGCAGCATCACTGCCGGCACGGAAGCGATCGAGCAGTGGCGTCCGCCGATCAGCTCGGCGCCAGCCGGCAGCTCGAAGGGCACGTCCTGCAGCATGAAACCGACGCCGGCGAAGGCTTCGCGCAGGGCATCCAGCGAACCCGAGCTCACATCGAGCGGTTTGTCGTAGAGGTGGTTGTAGGCGATCTCATCGGCCAGTACGTCAATGTTGCTGGCGTCGCGGAAGGCACGCAGGCCGAACAGGCCCCAATAACCGACCGTCGCGGTGGCGGCGACGCTCGCCGCCACCGCGAACAGGCGCCGACGACCCGGCTGGGCGGGGCCGTCGGCGGACGTGTCACCGCGGCCCCCCTCGGCAGGTGCCGCCGCACTCATCCGCGCGCGCAGGGCGTCGAGCTGCGCGCTGTCGAGGCGCTCGTCCTGGAACTGTGCCCGCAGCGCCTCGCGCAGCGGCTTCTGCTCTGGCGTGTTCATGGGAGTCCTCCTGCCCGGGCGCCGCTGGCGTCCTGGGCGAACCGTCTGCGCAAACGATGCATACGCGCCAACAGGGTGCCGCGCGGGGCGCCGGTCTGCGCACTGATTTCGTCCACCGTGTAGCCCTCGACCGCCCACAGGAACAGCACCTCGCGTTCGGCCGCGGTGAAGACACCCCAGATGCGCTCCAGCCAGGCGCGTTCGAGCTGTACATCCTCGAGCGCGCGCAGATCGGCGGGAATCACCGCTTCCGCATCCTCGATCGGGCTCCAGCGCATCTGCGCGGCGCGCCGGACGTCGGCAAGAAAGGTGTTGCGGACAATCCGCAGAAAGTAGGCCAGCGGGTTCTCGACCGCCGCCGTCGGCGCGCCCAGCCAGTGCGTGACTGCGGTGTGCACCACGTCGTAGGCCTGTTCGCGGTCGCCGGTCAGGGCGATGGCGTAGCGGTAGGCGCGCTGGAAATCCTCGTCGCCGAGCCGGTTCATGGCCGCGGCTTCCGGGTGCCTGAGCGAGCGTGCGCGAGGGTCTGCATGGATGTGTTCTCCCGCGGCCGTCCGCGTTCGAAGGCCAAGGATGCGCCAGCGCGGCGCTTGATTGCACCCGCGCAGCGCTGCGGGCAGCGATCGCCAGCGCTGGCCTCGAATGCACTTGATGTCGGGGGCGACGGCAATCAAGCGCGACGCAAGGTCCTCTGCGGGCCGTTCACCCTCACCCACCCGAGACATCACGCATGAAGCTACTGCACACGTTTCCCGGCGCCCTCCGCGCACGTCTCGACGGCTTGGCGCCCTGGCTGGCGCCGCTCGGCCTGCGCCTGATCCTCGCCTACGAGTTCGGCGAGGCAGGGCTGGAAAAGCTGCGCGGCGAAAACTGGTTTGCCGGTGTCCAGTCGAAGTTCCCCTTTCCCTTCGACCACGCCCCCGCCGAGCTGAGCTGGTGGCTGGCCACCTGGGCGGAGCTGGGCGCGGCCGCGCTCCTGGTCGCCGGCCTGTTCACCCGCTTCGCCGCCTACAGCCTGCTGGTGCTGACATTCGTCGCGACCGCCGCGGTGCACTGGCCGGCCGAGTGGAGCTCGCTTGCCCAGCTGTGGGAGGGCTATGCGATCCGCAACACCGGCGCCGGCAACTTCAAACTGCCCCTGCTGTTCACGCTGATGCTGCTGCCGCTGGTACTGGGGGGCGGCGGGCGCTTGAGCCTGGACGCCCTGATCGCGCGCTGGCTGCCGGCAGCGGGCACTGCCCGTGCGGATCGCGTCGCCTGGGCACTGGCCGGGTTCGGCCTGGGCCTGCCGATCGCCATGCTGTTTCCGACGCTGGGCGTGGGCCTGATGGCGCTGGGCCTCGTGCTGGCCTTGCTTTCGGGTCACGGCTTCTGGCGCGAGCTCAGGCAAGGCTGATGTGCTCAACGCTGTGGCGCGCAGCCGATCGCGCACCCGGATCGAGCACGCGCGTGATCCGCCCTTTGCTCAGTCTTCACCCGCGCTGAGCCGCACCGCGCGCAGACGGGTGGGCGCCGGCGCGCCGGCGACCGCGGCGCCGTTCGGCTCGGTCCA
>JBIJCA010000148.1:0-10781 GCA_044344935.1 Aquimonas sp.
CGCGGCGCTCGCCCCACGGCTGCTCCCAGTTGCTGTCGTGCTCGGTGATTTCGCTGCCGAGGATTCGGAAGCCCGCGCCGAAGTCGGCGGTCTCGCGGAACACGAAGCCCAGTGCGGAGGGCTCGATCACCGCGGTCGCACCGCGATGCACGCTGTAGCGCAGCTTGCCTTCGTCGGTGCTCACTACGAAGCGCGTGCGTGTGTCGGGCGAGCGGATATCGACGGTCTGCTCGGCCTCGGCCGTGTTGGATGCGGTTTCGGCGGCCGCCGATGATGAGCTCGCCACGGCCACAGCAACCAGGGCAGCGATCAGCAGGGTCGGCAGGCGGTGGCGGAGCGGATGAACGATTGCGCGCATGGGCCGGTTCCGGGCGGCGGGGGGTGGCTGCGAACGTAAGCGCAAAAGCACCTGCGGGGGTTGGACTACATACGTATTCAAGCGCCTGCGCGGGGTGCAGGTTTCGATTTGCCCCGTGCGCCACGTTTGGAAGCGGTGCGCCGCAGGCGCACCCTAGGCGCCGTCGTTCGTGTCACGGATCGAGCGATGCATCGGTCGCCGCCTGCGCACTAGGTCTATGCGGAGCCCATGTCTCGCGTTCGCAAGTTGCGCGTCTCGCGCACCGCGCTGCCGGTCATCGAGTGCGCGTGTCGTGCACCGTTTGCGCACAGGATGAGTTCGTCGCGCAGCGCGCGTGCTCAGCCGCAGCCTGCGGACGGGGGCTACAGGTTGCCTGTATCGACCTCGACGCGGTTGCGCCCTGCCCGCTTGGCTGCGTACATCGCGGCGTCGGCGCGTCGCACCAGTGAGTCGAGAGTTTCCGGATGCTGGTGCTGGGCGACACCGATGCTGAGGCTCAGCCCACGGATCGGTGGGTCTTCCGGTCGGACGCCTGCGATACGCAGGTCGCCGGTTTTTTGACGAAGCTGCTCGGCAATGCGCGCCGCTGCGTCAATTCCGCAGCCTGGCAGGGCGACCACCAGTTCCTCTCCGCCGTGGCGGGCCAGCAAGTCGTTGGCGCGCAGGCTGCCCTGAACGCTGGCAGCCACTTCGGCCAGGGCGCGGTCGCCGAGGTCATGCCCGTGGCGATCATTGAGCGCCTTGAAGTGGTCGAGATCAAGGAACAGCACGGACACCGGCGATTCCCTGCGCAGCAGCAGCGCTCGCACGCGTTCGCTCCAGGCGCGGCGGTTGAGCAGCCCGGTCAGCGGATCGACCTCGGCCAGCCGGCGGGCGGAGTCGCGGTCGCGGCGCAGCTCCATGCTGCGGTAGGCCAGGCCGGCTGACAGCACCAGGGCTTCAAAGGCTCCGGCCGCCATGCCGGCGTGATCGAGCCAACGCCAGTCTCGGAAGAACCCGTACAGCTGCAGGCTGCCCATGACCGTGACAGCGAGCAGCGGGGCCCAGCCGATCGCGAAGATCAGCGCATATCGCGAGCCGCGCGCGGCCGCCCAAAACGCAGCGATCAGCAGCACCGGGCCACCGGCAATGATCAGCGGGTTGATGAGGCTGCGACCGAGTTGCCGCAGGGTCGGCTCGGGCAAAAGCGACAGCAGGCTGGAAACCACGATGCCGCCAGCAAGCACATGCAGCGCCCAGCGCAACCGTGGGGCATACAGCCGGAGGTGAGCGAAGCGATCGAGAAACATCGCAGCACAGGCGACCGCCGCCGCGGTGGCGAAGCGTCCGGAAATCGGCGCGCCCTGACTCGGAAATTCGATCCCCATTGGTGCTGCGAGGAATCCGCTCTGCAGGCCGAGAATCCAGACGTAGGCCAGCAGGTAGCTCGCATACCAGACAAAACTGGAATCGCGCAGATAGGCGGCAAACAGCAGTGCCATCACGGCCATCGCCACCATGACAGCGAGGCTGGCGCCGGCATACGCAAGCCAGGCCGCATCGGCCTCGTCGTAGTAAGCGGCGGGCAGCAGGCGCAGCGCCAGCGTAGAGGCCATGGCACCGCGAGAATCCAGATCGACGTAGAGGGGGGCCCCCGCTGCCGGCAGCGACTGAAGGCGGAACGCGAGGTCGCCGTGGCCCGCGTGCAAGCCCGCTTGCGGACTGAGCATATGCAGCGCCGGCCCACGCTGGCCGTCCACTTCAAGCCGCGCCTCGTGCAGGGGCGACATCCTGAGTTGCAGCACCCATGCGCCCTCGGGCCAGGTCCCGAGGACGGGTTCGATGCGCAGTCGTGCGCGCGGTTTGGCGGGCGTGAGCACCCGGTTGCGCCACTCCGGGTTGGCAAGTGTCTCAACGCTCTGCTCGCCGCTGGCGTTCTGCGTCAGCACGTCCACCGTGAGGCGCAGGCCCTCTGCTGACTCAACGATGGGCGGCACCAGCAGTAACGGGAGCAGGAGCCACAGCAAACGAAGGGGAAAGGCACGCATGAGCTCAGCCAAGCAGGATTCAGGCCAGTACTCAAGCGTTTGCGTTCGTTCTGTGATGGGGTTCGAGCTGGTCTCGCCCCCGAGTGGGGCGTTGTGCCCAAGCCTGCTCGGAAGCCTCAGCCGTCGCTTGCCGGCGCACGCTGGCCGCTTCACCGCGTGGTGCCGCGCGCATCCCGCCTGCCGTCCATGAACCTTGCATGACAGGTGGGCTCATCTTCCAGCGGATCGCGCTGCTCAGACTCCGCGGCGTCGCCTTTTGGAAGCCGCTTCGAGTGAGCGCTCCTTCGCCGCGCATGCGCCCCCTACTGGGCGTCGCGGCCGCTACCGTCCGCGCGGTACCGGCGCTGCATTCGCGGGGAACTCTGCCCATGACACCCAGGCATCGAAGCGCGATGTCACATCGAATACATTTGAGTGCAACACTTGTGAATTTATCGCGTGCCTTCGTGCTGAATCCGATGCTCTCAAAATTGGTGGCGCTGCTCGTTGCCAGCGCCTTTCATCCTGCAGCGGCGGGCTCGACGGCCTCCACGTGGCAGTTCACACCGGCTGGCGTCCTCCAGCATGACTACAAGAGCTTCAACCTGGAGGAGGGCTGAGCGGTCAAGTGAACGGCGCACGTCGCAGCCGCTTCGGCCTTCGCGCGCGCCACGCTACGGGTCTTGAGCTGCGTGGCGAGTGGGATCTCGCCAGCGGCACGGCAACCGATTTGTTCGCTGAGCTGCCGCTGGGATCGGGTCGTCTGCGCCTCGGCCAATACAAGCAGCCCTTCTCTCTGGAGGAGCAGGGCTCATCGCGGCATCTCGTGCTGCCCGAGCGCTCGCTGGCACACGATGCCTCCAGCCTGGGGAGGCGCGCGGGGCTGATGTGGAGCCAGCCTTTGGGAAACATGCGGCTGCAGCTCAGCGCTTTCGCGGGCACGGCCGAACAGCTGTCCGGCAGCTCAGGCCTGGCCATGCGCTTTGCCCAGCGTCAACGCACCGATCGCCATCTGGGCATCGCCTTCGCCTATCAGCAGACCGACGACGATCGCTTGCGTCTGCGCGCGCGGCCGGAATCCCGGCTGCTGCCGATCACGCCCCTCGACCTGGGCAACTTCAACGAGGTCGGCAGCAATCTGCGAATCGGCATGGAGGCCGCGCTGCTGCGGGGCAGCTGGGCACTGCAGGCCGAGGCCTTTGCGCTGCAGGGCCAGGCCAAGTTCGGCGCTGATCCTTCGGGAAAAGGTGGCTACCTGCAGACCAGCTGGTTGAGCGGCGGCCATGCGCGCAGCCTTCGCGAGGGGGCGATTCGCGCGCCAGGGATCGAGCCCGGCCAGCACGCCTGGGAAATCGCCGCACGCCTCGCACGAGTCGATTTCGATCTTGGACGCGCGCCTCTCGGCGCTCAGTCGCAGCTAGGTCTGGGCGCCACCCTCCACCTTGGCCCACGCTGGCAGTTCACCTTCGAGCACAGCGAATTCCGCGCCAACCGGGCGCTGCTGGTGTCTCGACCGGGCGAATACAGAGGCCGCTTCAACAACCTGCGCGCTCAGTTCAGTTTCTGACGCACACGACGAGCGCCCCCGCGCGCAGCGGCTCGCACGCGAGCCCCTGCAGGACACACCCGGGGCTTTTCACAGCGGCCGCGAAGTCGCGCTACGGCGTGGAACCGCACGCACAGCTCGACGCTGCGCGGCTCTGCTCAACCGGGTGACGATGTGCACGCTGCTGAAAGCGGTTCCGGAACGCCTTTGTGCCTTCGCTGCCTGCACTTGCGCGCCTTGAGGGGGGGAACCCCGGACTTCCGACAGGGCCGCGGACGCGAACTCTGGCCTACCATCGGCTGCGGGGAGCGCGCCCCATCGCGGCGCGCGCGCAGTACCAAACTCAAGGGGAACTCAATGTCAGGTCGCCATCGCTGCATCCAGTCCGGTCTGCTTGCCAGTGCGCTTTTCGCTGCATTTGCCGCTCAGGGCGCGCCGCAGGTGCTCCACTGCGGGCAGGTCTTCGATGCCGGCAGTGCGCGGCTGCTCGGCCCGCACAGCCTGATCATCGAAGACGGCCGCATCAAGGAGGTCCGTGCCGGCGCGGTGGACGCAACAAGCGTGGGCGAACAGGCTTCCATCATCGACCTGACCGGCCACACCTGCCTGCCTGGCCTGATCGATATGCATGTGCACCTGGGCTCGCAGACCAGTCCGGCGGCCTACTCCGAAGGTTTCCGCTTGAACCCCGAGGACTACGCCTTGCGCTCGGTGGGTTACGCCGAGACCACGCTCAAGGCCGGCTTCACCACGGTGCGCGATCTGGGAGGCTTGCAGACCATCGCGCTGCGCAACGCCATCAACGAAGGGCGCATCCCCGGACCGCGCATCTTTGCGGCCGGCAAGTCGCTGGCGACCACCGGCGGCCACGCCGATCCGCGCAACGGCATCAATCGCGAGCTGGCGGAATCACTCGGCTGGCCGGGGCCGGAAGAAGGCGTCGTCGCAGGCCCGTATGAGGCGCGTCGCGCGGTACGCCAGCGCTACAAGGAAGGCTCGGATGTCATCAAGCTGACCGCCACGGGTGGCGTGCTGAGCTTCGCCAAGAGCGCCGACAACCCGCAGTTCATGGAGGACGAGATCCGCGCGATCGTCGAGACCGCCCGTGACTACGGATTCCGCGTCGCAGCACACGCGCATGGCAAGGAAGGCATGCGCCGCGCAGTGGCCGCTGGCGTGGATTCGATCGAGCACGGCACCTACATGGATGAAGACGTGTTCAAACTGATGCGCGAGAAAGGCACGTGGTACGTGCCGACGATCTGTGCCGGCGTCTTCGTCAGCGAGAAGGCGCGTGAAGTTGGCTATTACCCGGAGATCGTGCGACCGAAGGCACAGCGCATTGGCGCGCTCATCCAGGGCACGGCCGGCCGCGCGCACGCAGCGGGCGTCAGGATCGCATTCGGCACGGACGCAGGCGTGTTCCCGCACGGTGACAACGCGCGCGAGTTCGAACTGATGGTGGAAGCCGGCATGCCTGCCGCTTTCGCGCTGCAGAGCGCCACCCGCAACGCGGCTGAACTGCTGGGTGAATGGGAAACCCTGGGCAGTCTTGAGGCCGGAAAGTTGGCGGATGTGGTTGCAGTGGCAGGTAATCCGATCGACAACATCGGGCTGATGCGCGACGTGCGCTTCGTCATGAAGGGCGGCGCCGTGGTCAAGGCGCTCTGAACCCGGATTCCCTGCAGGCCGCCGGAAGGCCGCCTGCCGGGCCGGCAAGCGCGCACCCATTGCCGCGAAAGCGCGCACGCAGTCGCCGGATGCTGCGGATCAGGGCAGCAGCCTGCCCGAACGCGTTGGCTCCTGCCCCAACTGCGCGACGGTCAGGGAAAACCGCGGCGTGATGGCCGCGTCAGGTCCGCAGACGCGCCACTCCGATCGCCAGCCACGACAGAATCAGCGCACTTCCGCCCATCGGCGCCAGCCGGGTCGACGCGCCGAACAGTGCCGCGCCGATCAGACTGCCGCAGAACAACGCGAGGCCGAAAGTCATGATGCCCAAGCCGGCCCGATCGAGCCGGCTGTGGGCGCTTGGGCTCAGGCACAGCAGCGCGAGTCCATGCAGGAACAAATAGAGCGACGCGGTTTGCAGCCAGGCCTGCGGCTGTCCGCTGACACCATGGCTGGCATAGGCGCCAAGGGCGACCGCCCCGGCGCAGGCGAAGCCGCCAAGGGCGCCCAGCAGGCGTTGAAGCACTCCTGAGGGCGCCATGGCCACCTCAGCCCCTGGGCTTCAGATAGGCGTCCATCGCACGGCGCAGATTGTCCGCCTTGAAGCTGGGGATCTGGAACAGCCAGCCCTCGGTCGCCCGCGTCAGAGATTCCGTCTCGGCCTGCAGTGCCTGCATGCGTTCGGCGAAATCGGCCGAAGGATCCGTGACTGCCAGCGGGGGCTCGGGGAGCACCGTCGCTGCGGCTTCGGTGCTCGCCGAGGCGGTGCTCCCCTCGCCTTCCGCCACTGCATCAGCGGTCGCGCCTGATCCATCCGCAACGGCCTCCTGAGCAAGCTTCACGGCCTGCTCGTGGGCCATGGCCTCGCGGGCCTGCTCGCCCTGGATTCGCTCGCGCGCCGCGGCCTCGTCAAGACTGACCGAGAAGCGTGCCCAGGTGTCGCCGTTCGCGGTGTCCGCTTCGACCGCTATCAGAATGCCCTCGCGGGTGCGGAAGCGGGCGCTGGTGCGCTGCGCGTCTTCGGCGGGAGTGTAGGTCTCGGCGCTGCGCACATCGTCGAGGCGCAGCCCGGACAGGAAGCCCGCCGTGGCATCACTCACGAAGGCGCTGGCGGCCTCCCGGCCGGCCGGCAGGTTGGCAACCCGGAACTCGCCGTCGCCCTCGCTGTTGGCCTCGATCTGCACCGCCCCGCCCTCCGACGGCTGCACTTCGACGGCGGTGATGCGATTGGGCGCGATATCGATCAGGTCGCGCAGAAGCCAGCCACTGGCGGTCTTCTCCGCCGCCAGGTTGCGATCCACCAGCCAGCTTTGCCGGTCGCCCTGCAGACGCACGAAGGTGCCTGCGCCTCGACTGTTGTTCTGGCCGAGAATCACCGCAAGCGGCGCCTCTGCGCCGACGATGCTGATCAGCACATTGCTCGCGCCTTCTTTGTCGACATCCTCGACGCCCAGAACGGGATAGGAGGACTCCAACGCTGTCTTGGGCTCGATGCGCCGTGCCTGGGCAATGTTCAGCAGCAGCTCGCGCAGCTTGACGACATCGGCTCGAAAGCCCTGCTTCTCGACCACCACCCAGGCTGAGTCTTCGCGCTTGAGCGTGATGACTTCGCCGCCGGCCACCTGCACGCGCACCTCCGAGATGTCGTTGATGCGTGCTTCCAGGCCAGGCGCCAGCGGCCCTGCCAGCGGCGCCTCGACAGCCGGCTTGCGCGCGTCCGACAGATACACCGCCAAGCCCATGAGGACGACGGCAGCGATGCCGAGTCCCAGGATCTGCTTCTGTTTCATACCTTTGCCTCCTCGCGACGGCGGCGCGCACGGCTCAGGGCGAATGCCACGGCGAGCACGGTCAACAGCAGCGGCACGCCGGCGATGTTGATGATCTTGAGTTGTGTGCCGAGGCGCGAGATGTCCTGATCAAGTTCACGACGGACCTGCCGCAAGTCTTTCCGGATCTCCAGCTTCTCGTCCTGGAAGCGCTTGATCGCCGCCTGCTGCTCGACCGACAGCAGCATGCCGCCGTCGCTGCCTTCGCGCTGGGACTGCAGTTCGGTGAGCTGGCGCTCGGTCTCGGTCAGCTGGGCCTGGAGTTCCTGCTCCTTGGCGCGGAAGCGATCGTCGGCCTGACGCTTCAGAGCCTCGACGCGGGTGAAGGGGCGCGCCGAGGTGCTGCGCGCACGCACACCGATGAGATCGCTGCTGCCGACCAGGTTGTCGACCGCATTGACCACCAGATCGCCATTCTTGGCAAACGCGTTCATCACCCGCTGCCCGAAGAACTGCTGCACCTGCACCCAAAGCCGATCCGTCAACAGGTCGGTATCGGCGAAGAGCAGGATGCTGGCTTGTTCGGTCTCGCTGCGATGGCTGTCGCCGCTGCGCTCGGGGAACGCGGTCTTCAGCGGGCCCGAAAGGCGACCGGCGATGACGAAGGCTTCGGTGGCATTTGGCGTGAAACCGTTGAACAGCTCTCGCGGCTCAGGCAGGAAACGCACGCGCTCAGCGCCGACAGTGGACGAGGACACGGAGCTCTGGATCAGCGATTCAAGCTTGAGCGTGCTGTCGTCGCTCAACACGAAATGCCCCGCAGTCGAGAGGTTCACTGCATCGAGTTGGGCGGTGACGATGTCCTGCTGGTTCATCTGCTCGCGACCGATACCCAGTACCGCAAGGTGCCTCTGCGGCGGCTGGTCGGGGCGAGTCTGCAGCTGCAGTGCGGTCTCGGCATCCAGCACCACCCGCTGCGGGTCGTAGCGGATGCCCCAGGCTTCGAACAGCTTGGGCAGATCGGAGGACTTCTCGGTCATCATGTTCGCCATCGGGTCGGCCGCGTCGCCCGCTACCTCGGCCTCGGCGTGCGGATCGACGAATGCCAGCAGTCGGCCACCGCGCAGTACGAACTGATCGATGGCATAGAGCGTGTCGTCCGACAGGCTCTTCGGATGCACCAGCATCAGCAGCTCGATGTCGTCCGGGATGGCCGAGACCGTGGCGTCGAGCGTACGCAGATCGAACAGTCCGCCCAGCTCGTCGTTGATGACCCAGCCGGGGGTCATGCCACCGCCTGCGGGGTCGAAGCCGCCCGCGAGGTTCAGGCTGCTGAGTACTCCGACCTTGGGCTTGGCCGGCCCGGACAGGCCGCTGATCAGCTTGGCGACGTCGTATTCGAGGAAGGCCTCCTTGTCGGGCTGGAAGAAGGGGATGGCCATCTGCCCTTCCAGCGCGTTGCTGCCCGCCAGACCGAAGAACAGGGTGTCACCGCCGCCGCCCAGCGGCACCGCTTGCAGACCCGCCGCCGTGGCGCGGTCCTCATCTTCGCTGAAGGGTTGCGGGTCGATCACTTCGAGACGCAGTTTGCCGGGGGCGACCGCGACCATTTCCTCAAGCAACTCCCGCACCCGTTCGGCATAGGTGCGCAGCGCCGGGTAGTTGGCTGCGGCGCTGTCGGAGAAGTAGAGCTGCAGATTCACCGGCTCCTCGATCTTGCCGATCAGCGCGCGGGTGCCGTCGGAAAGGGTGTAAAGACGGTCTTGCGTGAGGTCCACGCGAGCGCCCCGGAACAACACGCTGGAGAGCATCACCAGGGCGACAAACAGCACGGCCAGCACCACCAGCGTGGAGCCGGTCAGTGCGCGTCGGTTAAGCACAGACATGGGTGGACTCCTTGGTCAGTCGGCTTTCTTGAGATCGATGACCACGGCGCTGGCGGCGAGCCAGAACACGATCGTCAACACGAAGAACAACAGGTCACGCAGGTCGATGACACCGCGCGAGATCGCGTTGAAGTGGGTCAGGAAGCTCAGGCCCGCCACCGCATCCACCAGCACCGCCGGCAACAGGGCGCGGAAGAAGTCGAGCACCAGTGGAAACCCTGCGAGCAGGAGCAGGAAGCACACCACCACGGTCAGGATGAAGGCGATCACCTGGTTGCGCGTGGCCGCTGACAGGCAGGCGCCAATGGCCAGAAAGCCGCCGGCCATGAGCAGGCTGCCGATATAGCTGGCAAAGATGACGCCGTTGTCCGGTTCCCCCAGATAGTTCACGGTGATCCACATCGGAAAGGTCAGCACGAGGGCGATTCCAACGAAGGCCCAGGCCGCGAGGAACTTACCCAGCACCGCCTGCCACATGGTCACCGGCAGGGTCAGCAGCAGTTCGATGCTGCCGGTCTTGCGCTCTTCGCTCCACAGCCGCATCGACACTGCCGGCACCAGGAACAGGTAAAGCCACGGGTGGAAGCTGAAGAACGGCTGCAGGTCCGCCTGACCGCGTTCATACAGTCCGCCCAGATAGAAGGTGAGGGCGCCCGCCAGGGCCAGGAAAATCACGATGAACACATAGGCCACCGGCGTGGCGAAGTAGCCCGCGAGTTCGCGGCGGGCAATGGCAAAGGTAGGGCGACTCATGTGCGGGCCTCCTGCGGTTGCGAGGTCTGCGTGGTGATCTGGCGGAACACTTCATCGAGGCGACCGCGCTCCAGCGCCATCTCGCTCACGTTGACGGTCTGCGCGCGCAGGAAGTCATGGATGCGATCGAGGATGCGCTCGCCGCGCCTTGGAAACGCGGTGATGCGGCCGTCCTGCGGGTCGATCTCGACTGTCGCCACGCCCTCGATGCGCGCCAGTCCCTCCTTCAGTGCGACCGGATTCGCGGCCGTCAGCGACACCGCCTGGTGGTAGCGCGAACGGGCTTCCAGCTCATCGGGGGAGGCATCGGCCAGCACACGCCCGCGGGCAATAACGATCGCCCGTGAGCACACCGCATGCACCTCTTCCAGGATGTGGGTCGAGATGATGATGGTGCGATCACGCGACATGGACTGGATCAGCGCGCGGACCTCGTGCTTCTGGTTGGGGTCGAGGCCGTCGGTGGGCTCGTCCAGGATCAGTGCTTTCGGGTCATGCAGGATGGCCTGGGCCAGCCCTACGCGACGCCTGAAGCCCTTGGAGAGGGTCTCGATGGGCTGATTCAGTACTCTGCCGAGCTGCAGTTTGCCGACCGTCTCGTCGATTCGCCGACGCGTGTCGGCGGTCGACATTCCGCGCACTTCGGCGACGAACCTGAGAAAGCCCAGCGGGCTCATTTCGCCATAGCTGGGCGCACCCTCTGGGAGATAGCCGAGGGCGCGCTTGGCGGCGACCGGGTCGTTCGCCACGTCGAAGCCACAGACACTGGCGCTGCCACCCGTCGGAGCAAGG
>JBIJCA010000056.1:0-19048 GCA_044344935.1 Aquimonas sp.
CGTTGGGACCCAGGAAGCCAAGCACCTGTCCGGGCTCGACGCGGAAACTCACGCCGTCGACCGCGGTGAAATCACCGTAGCGTTTACACAACTCTCGCGTTTCGATCATGGATGTCGTCCTGTTCTGGTTCTGTGGGGCGAATCCGCCTGCCGGTGGCCTTGGTGTCTTGTTGCGCGACCGGCCCCGCGAATACCGCGGGCGCACCGAAAAGTTCCCGAGCGCCGACGCGGCCGCCCCCACAAACAAAACGGGCGCGGAGAACTCTCCGCGCCCGTGCATGTGAGGCTGACGAGTTACGGCCGTCGGCGCGGCCGTGAGTGATCAGCGGATCGGCCAATAGACCTTGAACGTGGATTCGTCGGCAGCGGTTTCGCTGATCTCGGTCAGGTATTCCTCGTAGCCGCGGTCGTGAACCGACAGGCCGTGGGTCGCCGCATAGGCGCGCAGCATGTCGCGGATCAGCGGAAGCGATGCCGGATGTCCGGCATAGTCGGTCATCAGGACACGGCCACCGTAGGTGACGCCGGAGACAATCCCTTCGGGAAGATTCAGCCCCTCGATGGGCGTGGCCGCGGCCGCGGCGACCGCCGGGGCGGCGGTCGCGGGACTTGCATCGGCGGCGGTCGCTTCGGGCGGCGCAGCTTCGGCCACGGCCTCGGCGGGCGCGGCACCCGGCTGCTGCACCGGAATCGCGACATCGAAGGAGTACTTCTTGTCGGCAAACTCGGTGGTGATCAGGCGCGGCGGACCCGCCGCCTGCAGACCGTTGCTCGCCATCGCAGCCCGGATCTTGCCGATCGCGTTGTCGAGCTCCTCTTCAACGGCGGAGATGTTGCGATCCGCCGTGGTGGAGATGACCAGCGCAGGCTGAGACGCCACCTCCGCTTCCTTTACGTCAACCATCGGGTTGTCGTAGTTGAAGTTCGGCACAGTGGCCAGCAAACCCGTCAGGTTGGTCAGGCCGCTTCGCATGTCGTCACCGACCGTGCGGTCGATGTAGAGGCCGGCGTAGCGGCCGAACAGGTTCCAGCCATAGTCGACGTCGTATTCCCAGTTGATGTCCACGGTCTTGCCGCGGTCATCCAGGGTGAACACGTAGGTCTTGTTGGTGCCGTAGGCGATGGTCTCGGCGGCCCACTCGATGCGCTCGTCCTGGACGGACTCGGTAACGGTGAAGCTGCCGTTGCCGATTTTGGGAATATGGCTCTCATAGCGCAGGATGGCGCCGACGCCGCGGGGCTCGCCCTCAAGCGTGTAGCGGATCGCCGGATCGTGCTGGCGCTTGGGGTGCCACTCGTCGTAACGCTGGAAGCCGTTCAGCAAGTCGTAGACCAAGCGCGCCGGACGGTTGGTCTCGACGCTGTGGCGGACGTAGCGATGGCTGGGCAGGAACACGCCAACCAGCACGAACAGCAGTGCGACCAGCAACAGGGCGATCACGAATTCGATCAGACGGGTCATTCAGGGTCTCCGGGAATGGACCTGCATCGTGGCGCCGGCGAGCCGGACTCCCTCCACACGGATGCAAGGCCGCGAAGAATAGCCCGAACCGGGCGTCTGCGGCCAGCCGGGGTTCAGGCTGCTACAAGACTTCGCAATGCGGACGTGGCCTGTCGGGCGGCGTACCCGCAGGCTCCGTGGCGCGGGCGCATTGAGCGAACGGATGCGGATGAACCTGCGCCATTTCCGGAGGAGCGCGCTCCCCGGCGGTGAGGCGGGCATTGGATCCGGGCAAGTCAGGTGAGACTGATCGGGAAGCGACCACAAGTGCTTTACTCTTCGCCCCGCGCAACCGGTCTATGCGGGTCCGCACACCATTCACTCCAGGAGCCGGCATAGACAGAGGCGCCGGCCAGTCCCGCATGCTCCATTGCCAACAGGTTGTGGCATGCGGTAACGCCGGAGCCGCACATGAGCACGACATCCTTCGGGCTCACGTCCCCCAGCAGCGTCCTGAACTCGGTCGCGAGTTGTGAAGCCGATTTGAACTGCGCTGTTGAATCCAGATTCTGGATGTACGGGCGGTTGACTGCACCGGGAATGTGGCCCGCCACAGGATCCAGGGGCTCGACCTCGCCGCGGAAGCGTTCGCGGGCTCGGGCATCGATCAGCACGGTGTCCGCGTGAGCCATTCGCGCTGCCAGCACTGCGGTACTGACGATCTGACGCACATCGAATCGCGCACGGTAGACGCCGGTGCGCGCCCGCGCGCTGCCGGACTCCATCCGTCCTCCCAGTTGCATCCAGGCGTCAAGGCCGCCGTCCAGAACTGCGACACGACGATGCCCCAGCAAACGCATCAACCACCACAGTCGGGAGGCCATCGCGCCGTCCCGACTGTCGTATGCCACGACTTGATGCTGGGGCGTGATGCCCCAGCGCGCCAAAGCGGCGCAGAACTGATCGGCTTCCGGCACAGGATGGCGGCCACGACCTTCCTTGCCGGGATCGGACAGATCGCGCTCCATGTGTGCATAGACGGCACCGGCGATGTGGCCCAGCGCGAACGCACGTTCGCCCCCTGTGGGTTCGCGCAGGTCAAAGCGACAGTCCACCAGTGCAAGCTGCGGAACCTCAAAGTGGGCCAGCAAGCGCTCGGCGCTGACAAGGGTTGTCCACTCCATGATTGGCTCCATTCGTCCGCGACAGCAGGCGCTGACTTCGATCTTTGCACCATAGCGCGATGCGGGCTGTGGAAGCACGGCAGACATCACGGGCGCACGGGCCCAAACCGGGCCAAGTTCGCCCCCAGCGGCGACTCGGGCGCCTGCGGGCTCCAGCGAAAGCCTGTCCTCTGGAGGCTCAGCGGGTTTCTGCGGCCAGACGATCGCGAAGATTGATGAGCATCGCGGCGGTCGCCCCCCAGATGCGCTGTCCGGCGAATTCGAATCGCCAGGTCTGGCGGCTGCGCCCGGCGAGTTGGGCGTGCTCAATCTGGAGGCTTCGCGGGTCCATCAGGAACTCAAGCGGCACTTCGAACACTTCCGCGACCTCACCCGGCTCCGGGCGAGAGACATGATCTGTCGAGACGCGTGCGATTACCGGCAGAACCACGAAACCAGTGAAGGTCGGCAGCGGATCGATGAAGCCAAGCGGTCGCACGTGCTCTCCGCGCAGGCTGATCTCCTCATGTGCCTCCCGCAACGCGGTCTGCAGCAGTCCGGCATCACGGGCATCCTGCCGACCTCCAGGAAAAGCGACCTGACCCGGATGGTGAGCCAGGGACTCGGTTCGACGGGTCAGGATCACCCGGGTCTCACCCTCGCGCTCGACCAGCCCCACCAGCACCGCTGCCGGTCGAAGCTGATCCAGCGGCGGGATCAGGTCCGCAAGGTCCGGAGGGATTCCGGGCACTCGGGTAGGCGGCGCATCGAGGGGATAAAGCGCGGTGGCTATGCGCGCGTCAACCGTCGCCGCGGGCTGTCTCCACTCAGACACGAGGCAGCTGTTCGGCGCGTTGAGGCAATGCGAACTCCATGAGGTACTGCCTTTGCGCCGGACTGAAACCGATCCAGCCTGCGATCTCGCTGGTGGTACGGAAACAGCCCAGGCACAGCCCATCCGAGCCAAGTTCGCAAAGGCCGATGCACGGACTGAGAAGCGGGGGCGAGCTGGCATCCACGCGGCATACACTCCGGGAACAGGCCGGGCGGTCAACGCCTTCACGGCCAGAAAAAGGGGGCGACTGCTGGCGCAGCGCCCCCTGGAACTACAGTCCCTGCCGGTCTCGGCCCGCCATGCAGAAAACGCGGAGCGGGACGAGGGTCGGGATCAGTTGACGCTGACGACCTTGACGTCGAATACGACCGCCTGGCCAGGGCCGACCGGTGAGCGCGGACTGTCGCCGTAGCCCTGATCAGGCGGCAGGAAAACCTCCCAACGGGAGCCCGCCTTCATCATCGGCAGCACTTCACGCAGACCGGGAAGTGGGGCTTCAGACACTTTCATCGACACCGGCTCATTGCCCGTGTAGGTGCTGGCGAACTCCTGACCGGTCGACAGCGAACCGCGGAAGTGGATCTGCACCGTACTCTCGGCGCTGGGCTGAGAACCGGTACCCTGCTCGATGACCCGGTACTGGATACCCGAGGCAAGGTTCTGGATGCCCTGCTTGCCGCGATTCTGGGCCAGGAACTGGTCGCTCTTCGCCTTGTTCTCGGCGGCGACGCGCTCGAACTCGGCCTTGGCCTGCTCCAGCATCTGCGACTGCATCTTCTCGACAGCCGCACGCATGTCCTCGGGCGGTACGCTCGGATCGCGCTTCGCGAACCCTTCCTGCACGCCGCGGACGACGGTGGCGACGTCAAGATCAACGCCGCGCTCGGCCATTTCGCGACCCAGCTGATAGCCGACGGCGTAACTCAGCTTGCCTTTTTCCGAGGAGGTGTCCTGAGCCTGCACGGCCCCCATGCCCAGCACCGCGACGGACACAACCAACCAGCGCAACTTCATGCACAACCTCCTGGGTGAGCCACCGCCACTTGGCGTCGGCGTAAAGCACACAAGCATACCCGTGTGTGTTCGGGACCGCCATGCGGGGCGACTGGTCGATTCAGCCTGCCAACGGGGTGAGATCCGCCGGGGCTCACTCGTCTTCGCCCCATCCGGGACGCTGAGACCGTGCCGTCGGGGCGGAAGTTCGCAGCGGAAGACCGGCGAGTACAGCCAGACCGTCGCGCGTCGCCGCGACGTCATGGACGCGCAGGATCCGCGCGCCTCGCTGCGCCGCCAACACGGCCGCAACCACGGAGCCTACCGTTCGCTCGGACAGGTCACGTCCAGTGATCGCTCCGATCATGGACTTGCGCGACACCCCGACGACCAGGGGAGGCAGGTCCTTCGACAAGCCGGGCAAGGCGCCCATGAGCGCAGCATTGTGCTCGAGGGTCTTGCCGAACCCGAAACCCGGGTCCACCAGCAGACGAGCGCGCGGAACTCCGGCCAGTTCGCAGGTGAACACCCGGTCGGCGAGAAAGCGCTGAACCTCGGCAACGACGTCATCGTAGTGCGGCGCTTCCTGCATGCTCCGCGGCTCGCCCTGCATGTGCATGAGGCAGATGGGCACGCCCAGTGAGGCAGCTGCTTCGAGGGCGCCTTCGACACGCAGGGCGCGGACGTCGTTGATCAGCCCTGCCCCCGCAGCCACGGCTGCGCGCATCACTTCGGGCCTTGAGGTGTCGATCGAGATTGGCACCGGGCTCGCCGCCGCCAGGCGCTCGATCAGGGGCAACACGCGATCGATTTCCTCCTGCGCGCTGACAGGCGCAGCGCCCGGGCGCGTGGACTCGCCCCCCACGTCGATGATGTCCGCGCCCTCCTCCACCATCTGCAGTGCGCGGCTGAGCGCGGCATCACCATCCTTGATTCGGCCGCCGTCGGAAAACGAATCGGGGGTGAGGTTGAGAACCCCCATGATGCGCGGCCGATCCAGCGGCAGCGGACGTCCGTGGCAATCAAGGCGGAGCACCAGATCAGCGTCGTTGAACATCGGCGGATCCCCGAAGCGGGAGGGCGCTTGAAATGCGAGCGCCCGCTCCAGGGCGGGCGCTCGCAGAAGTCGGATTGGAATCGCTCAGGTTTGCGCCGCCGGCCCGCCCACGGCTCCGGGAGCGGCACCCGAACTGTCGCGTGGCGGATTGGGCGAGTCCTGCTTGGTCCAGTCCGCGGGCGGCGGCGGCACGCGGCCTTCCATGATCGCGTCGATCTGCTTCGCGTCGATGGTCTCGTAGGTCAGCAGCGCATCAGCCATAACGTGCAGCTTGTCGAGATTCTCGGTGAGAATGTCGCGGGTGCGGGAATAAGCGCGATCCAGAATGCCGCGGACGACCTCGTCGATCTTGCGTGCGGTGTCATCGGACACGTTCTTGTGCTGGGTGACTGAGCGGCCGAGGAAAACCTCGTCCTCTTCTTCTCCGTAGGCCACCGGGCCCAGTTCATCCGACAGACCCCACTTCGTAACCATGTTGCGGGCCATCTTGGTGGCGCGCTCGATGTCGTTGGATGCGCCGGTGGTGACCTTGTCATTGCCGAAGATGAGCTCCTCGGCGACCCGGCCGCCATACAGCGTGGCCAGCCTCGACTCGATCGAAATCCGGTTGTAGCTGTACTTGTCGCCTTCGGGCAGATACATGGTCAGGCCCAGCGCGCGACCGCGGGGAATAATCGTGACCTTGTAGACGGGATCATGCTCGGGCACGACACGACCCACGATGGCATGACCCGCCTCGTGGTAAGCGGTGAGCTTCTTCTCGTCTTCGCTCATCGCCATCGAGCGCCGCTCGGCGCCCATCATGATCTTGTCGCGCGCCTTGTCGAAATGGTTCATGCGCACTTCGCGCGCGTTCTCGCGCGCCGCAAACAGAGCAGCCTCGTTGACCAGGTTCGCCAGATCCGCGCCCGAGAAGCCGGGGGTACCACGCGCAACAACTGTGGGATCCACATCGGCGGCGGCGGGCACTTTGCGCATGTGCACCTTGAGGATCTGCTCACGGCCCCGCACGTCGGGCAGCGGCACCACCACCTGGCGATCGAAGCGACCCGGGCGCAACAGCGCGGGGTCGAGTACATCGGGTCGGTTGGTGGCGGCGATGACGATGATGCCTTCGCTGCCCTCGAAGCCGTCCATCTCGACCAGGAGCTGGTTCAGGGTCTGCTCGCGCTCGTCATGGCCGCCGCCCAAGCCGGCGCCGCGATGCCGTCCCACTGCATCGATCTCGTCGATGAAGATGATGCAGGGCGCATGCTTCTTGGCCTGCTCGAACATATCGCGCACGCGCGACGCGCCAACACCCACGAACATCTCGACGAAATCGGAGCCCGAAATCGAGAAGAACGGCACCTTGGCCTCACCGGCGATCGCCTTGGCCAGGAGCGTCTTGCCAGTGCCGGGGGAGCCGACCATCAGCACGCCGCGCGGAATGTGCCCGCCGAGCTTCTGGAACTTGCCGGGATCGCGCAGGAACTCGACGAGCTCCGAGACTTCTTCTTTCGCCTCGTCGCAACCGGCGACGTCGGCGAAGGTGATCTTGACCTGATCTTCGCCCTGCAGTTTGGCGCGGGAACGGCCGAAGCTCATCGCGCCGCGACCACCGGAGCCCGCCTGGAGCTGGCGCATGAAGAAAATGAAGATGCCGATGAAGATGATGTACGGCAGGATCGACAGCAACACTGTGGCGAGACCCGGGCCAGAGGGGGGCGTACCGCGGGTTTCCACGCCGTTGTTGATCATGTCGTTGACGAACTGCGCATCACCCGGGTTGAAGGTGACGAAGCGGGTGCCGTCCTTGCGCTCGACGCGAATCGTCACACGGTCCTCGTCGACGATCGCCTTGGCTATCTCGCCGCTCTCGACCTGCTGAATAAAGCGGTCGTAGCTGATCTGGTCGTTTCCGCCGGCACGCGGCGTGAAACTCTGAAAAACCGCCATCAGGACGACGGCGATCACCACCCAGAGCAGCAGATTCTTGGCAAGGTCATTCATTCTCGGGCCTCGTGGGCGCCGCCCCGTTTTCCGGTGGCAAGCGCGTAAATCTCGGGGGAACGGTTGCGTGAAGCTTTCGGCTTGCGAACCTGCACCTTGGCATAGCGTTGGCGGAGATCCTTCAGGAAAGCGTCCGAGCCCTGCCCCTGAAAAACCTTCATCAGCAGGGTACCGCCTTGACGCAGGTGCTGCTCGGCGAAGTCGCGGGCCAGTTCGCACAGATGCATGCTGCGGGGCTGGTCGACCCCCGCCACGCCACTCATATTGGGGGCCATGTCCGAGAGCACAAGATCCGCGAGCTGGCCGCCCAGAACCGCTTCCAGCCGGGACAGTGGCTCCGGCTCTCTGAAATCGCCGTGAATGAACTCGACGCCCGCCAGGGGCGGCATGTCGAGGATATCGAGCGCGACCACTCGACCGCGCTCGCCCAGCTCCCGGCGCACCAGCTGCGACCAGCCTCCCGGAGCGGCACCGAGATCGACGACCACCATGCCAGGCTTCAGCAGCTGATCGCGCTCGATCAGCTCTTCGAGCTTGTACACGGCTCGCGAACGCATGCCTTCGCTCTGGGCGCGCTTGACGAAGGGGTCAGCGAAGTGCTCAGCCAGCCAGCGACGACTGCTCTTGCTGCGATTCATCGCGGTCGCATTCGGTTTGCTGGGGGGCGGTTTCACAGGCATCCAGAAGTCGCCAGACGGTCCGCATGATACCCTGCGCGACCGAGCGCTTCCCGACGCCCCAGCGACATGAACCGCTGCCCGCGGTCATCAAGACGCCCGAACGCGGTCCGCACCAAAACCCGGGGCGGCCTCGATGCAAGGCGCGGAGCGAGGGCTGGCGATCAACACGCACAGTCCGCGCAGCGCGTCCCTACTACGCACTCTCACAAAGCCCCCGCATGTTCCAGCAGCTCAGCAACTCCCAGCAACGCTACCTCCGCGGGCTGTCCCATGGACTGAAGCCCGTAGTCCTGATCGGGGGCAAGGGATTGACGGAGGCCGTGCAGGCCGAACTCGACCTCGCGCTCGAGCACCACGAGCTGCTCAAGGTGAAGATAGCCGCCGACAGCCGTGAGGCGCGCGACGAAATCGTGGCGGAACTGGTCGTGAAATCGCGCTCGAATCTTGTCCAGCGCATCGGCAACGTCGCTACCCTGTTCCGACGCTCGAAAGAACGCCCCCAGATCAGTCTGCCGCGCTGACCCATCGGCTGCGCTGCCTCCGCACACACGCCCCGCCGGCGCGGCGGCCGTGCGTGCCGGCGGGTCGTAGCCCCGAAAGTCGATCACCCCATGCCGCTTGCCCAGGAACGCCCCGAAGGTCTCTACACCATCCGCTGGGTCTCGGACGACGCGATCCGCATTGACGACACGGACTTCCGATCCAGTCTCCTGGTGTTGCCCGATCAGGTCCGCCAGAACGTGCCGGCGCGCTCGACGAAGGATCTGGACGAAGCCCTGATCGGCGAGATCCTTGCCCTGGCTCCGCAAGTGCTGATTCTCGGCACCGGCAGCCGCCAGGTGTTTCCTTCGCCAGCGGTGATGGGCGCCTTCCTCTCGCGGGGGATCGGGATCGAGGCCATGTATAACGGCGCCGCCGCTCGCACCTACAACCTTTTGGCGCTCGAGGGCCGACGCGTGGCCGGCTTGTTCCTCCTACCCTCCACTTGAGCAGCGCTGCTGCGCTGCGCATCGCTGACGTCGGAGCACCCGGACTCGAAGCTGCAGCCGCTTCGGGCATGCCCCGCAGCGCCGCTGCAGGCCATGCGCCGGGTCGATCGCGACCGTGGCTGTGACCTCGCTCTAGAGGCCGCCAGCCTGGTCCATCCGCGCGCGCAGCGCGGGTACCTCGACGTTTCTCGGGTCGAGCTCGGCAGCGCGCTCCAAGGCCTGTCGTGCCGTCTCCAGCTCGCCGCGCCCCAAGCGTTCGTTGGCTAGCCCCAGATAAGCGCCGGCCAGGCGCTGCCGCATCGCGGGAAGCTCGACTGACCCCGGCGCCACCACCTGCAGGCCTTCCAGATAGCGCCAGGCGGCATCAGGCCGGCTCGCGGCCAGTGCCGCATCGAAACGCTGCCGGGCCTGCGCTGGCAGCCCCTCCATCAGGCGACGGGCGCGTGTGTCGGAAGGCGAAAGCGCGAGCGCTGCGCGCAATCGGTCATACGCGCTCTCGCCGGGAGGCTGCAACAGTCGGCCCGCCGCGATCGACGCTTCCGCCTCGGCGATCAATGCGTCGATACGCGCAGGATCAGCACCGGGGTCGCCGGCGATGCGTGCGTAGCTCCGCCTCGCCTCCTCCAACCGAACCCTGGCGCGCTCCAGACCGCTTGGTGGAGGCGACAGAAGCGCGGCGGAGTCCAGCGCTGCTTCCGCGGCTTCGAAGTCGAAATCGGCGCTGGCCACGTCGGCACGCTTCAGCAGATCCTGCCCGAGCTGCCGCAAACCCTGCTGGGCTTCGAGGTTGTCAGGATCGAGCGCCAGCACCGCGCGGTATGCATCCTGAGCGCTCCGACCGACAGGCGTCGACGCGCGCCCGCTGGCGGCGCGTCGTCCCGCTTCCTGCAGAAGTGACTGGATCTGGTCCTCGCGCCCTTTCCGCGCGGCTGCCAGCCCGGCCCTGAGCTCGGGCAGTTCCAGATTGGCTGGATCCACTTGCGCCACCACCGCCAGTCGACGCTCGGCTTCGGAGTATCGGGCGGAGTCGACGTCGGCGCGGGCCGCATCCAGCACGGGGCGAAGGGCCTCCCGCAGCCCCGCCTGGGCGACTGGATTGCCCGGGTCCATCGCCAGTGCCTGCTGATAGAGCGCTATCGCGCCAATGTCCGGTTCCTCAACCAAGCCTGACGCCAAGGCCGCAGCGGCGGCTTCAATCCGCTGCGAGAGCGCTTCCAGCTGCGAGTTGCGACCAGGGGCCGAGGCGAGCATTGACTCGATGCTGGCCAGCTCGTCCTGCCCTAGCCCCAGCAGTCTGGCGGTCTCCCACGCGCGCCTCGCAGCAGCCGTGTCGCCGGCCTCGATGAAACGCACTGCGGCCTGCAAATGGGCGCGGGCCACTCGCCGCAGACCTTCGCGCGCGGCTTCGTGGTCAGGCTCGGCGGCGAGCACGGCGCTGAACAGACTGCCCGCGCCGGGGCCGGCAGCATCATCGTCGAGACGCCCCGCCTGCAGGGCTGCCTCAGCACGCTGGAGCTGCTCGCCGCGATCAGAGCCGCTCCAGAGTCCGCGCAGCCGGTCTTCGAATGCGAATCCAGCCGCCGCGGCAAGCAGCAGCAGAAACAGCAGCAACCACCACGGAGTGAACCGCCGTGGTGAGGGCGCGATGGACCCCGTACGCGCTTTCGGCGCGCGCTGATCGAGCGCGTCCATGGAACCGAGAGACGGGCCATCCGTTCCCGGCTTTCCTCGCGACGACCGCACCTGGGGAGGCGTCACCACGGTTGGCGTGGTGTCTGCCACTCGCGGCGCCTGCGGGCGACCGCGAGCCGCAGGCGGTTCCGGCAAGGCCGGATCCAGAGTCGACACAGCGTCAAGCGCGGCGATGATTGCGGCTCCGGACTCGAAGCGTTGCTCCGGGTCCTTGGCCAGCAGGCGGTCAAAGAGCGGCTGCAGTTCCGCCAGAGGTGACGGCAGCCGAGGCAGCGGTGCGGTGATGTGCATGATGCCGACGGCGACGGAATCATCGGCCTGATAGGGCACTTCGCCGAGGAGCAACTGGTATAGCACCACTCCGAGGCTGTAGAGGTCCGCGCGGCCGTCGAGCGGCTGACCGCGCGCCTGCTCGGGACTCATGTAGTGCGGCGTGCCGATGATCGCGCCGGTGCGGGTCATGCGCATCGAGTCGCTGGCCCGCGCGATGCCGAAATCGGTGAGTACGGCGCTGCCGTCATCGCGCAGAAGGATGTTGTCGGGCTTGATGTCCCGATGCACTACCCCGCGCCGGTGGGCGTAGTCCAGGGCGCTGGCAATCTCGCGGATCACCCGCAAAGAGAACCGGTAATCGCGACGGGGACCGCGACGATTGATGACCGGCCCGCCGGACAGGTGCTCCATCGCCATGTAGTGATGCTCGCCATGCTGGGCGACGTCGTACACGTGGACCACGTTCGGGTGGCGCAGGCTGGCTGCTATCCGGGCTTCGCGCAGGAAGCGCTCGCCGAACTCGTCGTCACCCAGAAGGGTGCCAGCCATGATCTTCAGCGCGACTTCGCGCTGCACGGATTCCTGCAGCGCCAGATACACCGTCGACATGCCGCCACGCCCGATGGGGCGATCGATGCGGTAGCCGGGGATCTCGATCACAACGGGCGGGCCACAGGGCAGGAACACGAGGCCCACAGCATAGCAAGTCCATTCCTGCCTTCCGCGCCCCGGACGCGGCTTGCAGCGCACCGGACTTTGCACCACCCTACCGCGCCCGCCGACCGGCGGTGCCGTCCTGATGCCGTGACCGATACCCCCGACGACCGCTTCCACGACTTCCTCGCGCCCGGCTTCGCCCCAGAGGATCTGCCGGCGCTGGCTTTGCTGTTGCGTGGGCGCGAGCTGCTGCGCGCGTTCAGCGCCCTGTTCCATGGCGGCGAGGGCGGCGTGCTGGCGCGACTGCTGGTGCTGCGCACGCTCGGCGCACGGATCGACCCGCCTGACGTCAGCCCGGCCGAGCTGCGCGAGCAGCTCGCCTACGTCGAGCCGGTGAAGCTCGACACCATCATCGGCCGCCTCAAGGACCATGAGCTTGTCGTCTGGGAGGCCGAGATCCAGCGCTACCGGGTCAGTGCGCTAGGCCGCAAGACGCTTGCGGCCCTTTCGACACTGCTCGAATTCGAAGCGTTCGACCACGACGGCGTTGGCTACCTCACGGCGCAGATCGCGGCCAGCCAGGCGGTCGGCGTCGTACCCGCGGATGAGCTGTCGCACCTGCTGTCGCGTCTGACCGAACTCCGCGACGACTTCGACCGGGCGGTGCTGTCAGGCTCGGAGCACCGGATCCGCGTGGCTTCGGGACGGCTGGACCAGGTCTGGCAGTGGGTCGAGCGCGGCACCGAAGTCGTGCGGCGGATCACTGCCGATCCTGACCTCGATCTCGATCCAAGCACGCATCGCCTTGCCCAGGCCGTGGGCCGCTCTCAGTCGGCGCTGCTGCGTCAGGCCAGCGTGTTTGCCCGCGCGCTTAACCAGATCGACCGCGACCGCATCCACCTCGGTCACTCCGGACTGTCGTCTTCCGACCTCGTGGGCTGGTTGCGCGACCAGGACGCGGAGCATCTTGCGGGCTTCGCGAACGAGTTGTGGATCGCGCCACCGCGCCCTGTCTTCATTCAGGACCAGATCGCGCTTGACGTCGCCGAGTTCGAGCTGGTTGACCGCGAGCGCACAGCCCAGCTGGCCGCCGCGCTGCCGGCAAGCGCCGAGGCGCCACACACGGACAGCCTGCCGATCGAAACCGAAGACACCAGCCGACTGCAGCGCTGGCGCGATGAGCTTGGCGATGTGCGGCGCGAGACCGCGCTTTCGAACCTGGTGCCCAGCGAGGACTACGCTGCCAGCGCCTACCGCCTGTCTCTGCTCGGCCTGCTTGGCGATCCCGAGTCAGCGGCGCTCGACGGTCCGGCGGCGGACATCGCGCGGCTGGCGCTGCGCGTCACATTCAGCAACGACAAGGTCGACCTGCGCGGGCGCGGCGGTATCGCGCTGATGAGCGCAGGCGACGTGCGGCCGCTCGTGGCCCCCGCGGAGGAATGATGCAAGACCCTGTCGCAACACTCATTGCGCGTCTTCTGGCGCAGCGTTGGCTGCCGCGCGAAGACGAGCTCGCAAGGCGCGCACTGCTGGACGAACCGTTCCGGACCGATCTGGATGCCCGTCTAGACGCAGCTGGCCTCGCGCTGCGCGAGCACCCCTACAGCGCGCACATCGGCGTCGCGCTGGCCCGCGCGCAGGAGAAAGCGATCTTCGCGCAGGACCAGGGCTGGCTGTCGAACCAGCTGCAGCTCGACCGCAATGCGATGGCCCTGCTGGTGGTGCTGTGGGCACTGGTTATCCTGCCCAAGCGGCAGCGACAGATCGAACGCCAGGATGCCGACTCCGCCGGTGCCCAACAGACGCAGATGTTTGCAGAAGAAAAGCCGATCCCCGTGCATGCGGGCGTGGCGCCCATCCTGAGCGAGCGCACTCTGGTCGCCGACTTTGCCGACAGGCTCGGCGGCAAGATGGCGGTGAACGTCAACCTCGGCGTGCTGGCGCGGCACGGCTTCATCCTGCGTCGTGCGGGCGAGATCAGCGAAGGGCCGCTGCTGGATCTCGCCTTCGACTACGAGCGCACCAGTCGCCGCATTCTCGATGGCGCTCTGGCGGACATACTCAGCCCGACCGCGCGCGCGGATCGCGCGATCCGTCTGGCCGAATCGCCGATGCCGTCGACGCAAGACGAAGACATCGCGCTGCGCGGGGCGGAGTCCGACGACACCACCTGGGACGCCCCGCTGGCGATGGACGCCGGCACCGACAGCAGCCCGCAGGGAGCCTGAGGCCATGTTCGAATTCCGCGAACTCGAAGTCGTCCACTGGGACTACTGGGAGCGCTTCAGCCTGCCCATGGACGCCCACATCATCACCGTGGTCGGCCCCAACGGCTCGGGCAAGACGACTCTGCTGGATGCGCTGCGCACCCTGCTCACCATCGACTGCGCCGGCAACCGCGACTTCAAGAGCTATCTGCGCCACAACGGCAAGCCCTTCGCGTGGCTGCGCGCGGTGGTCGGCAACACGCCGGGGCCGACCGGTGCGCGGCCGTTCTTCCCGATCATGGACGGTCAGGCGACCTTGTTCTGCCGCATTCAGAAGAAGGGCGGCGAATGGACGCGGCAATTCGCCATCCTCGCCGGTGCAGCCGGCATCGAGGACGCGGAGCAGCGCGGCGAATGGCTCGGCCTGCGCGACTACCGCATCCGGCTGGAGGCCGCGGGACTCTCAGGCGCGATCCGCCGTGTACTCACCCTTGAGCAGGGCGCGACCGACAAACTCTGCCAGCTGTCGCCGCGCGCACTGCTGGATCTTGTCTTCGATGTGTTTGGCGACAAGGCCACCCTGGACGACTACCAGCGCGCCCGCAATGAACAGGAAGAGGCCGAGCGCGAGGGCGCCTCTCTGAATCATCAGCTCAATCTGCTGGGCGTCAGCCTGCAGGCCGCGGAAGGCCGCGCGCGGGCGTACGCCGAATGGCAGGCGCTGAAGCGCGAGCGTCAGGATCTGATGATCGACGTGCTGCCGCGGGTCGAGCTTGCCGAACAGCTGGCGGTGATCCGCAATGCGCGGCCGCAGCTGGGCGTGCAGCGTCGCAAGGCGCGCGAGCTGCTGGCCGAACGCAGCGAGCTGGTCCATCTGATTGCCGAATGCGATGCGGGTGAGCTGCGCCTGCGCGCCGAGCAGGGTCTGACCGAGGAAGCTCGGCAGGCAGCGATGAAGGCGCTCGAGCGCACCCGCGCCGCGCACACCGCCAACTCGGTAGTGCTGCAACAGCGCGATCGGTTGAACGCACAGCTGGAAACGCAGGACCAAGTCGACGCGCGCGCGCTCGGCGAAGAGGCGCAGAGTCTTCGCGTCAATGCCGGCGCGCTGGGCAGCGAGGAGCAGGCTACCCATCGCGAGCTCGAATCGCTGAAGAGTCGTCTTCAGGCCTGGCGCAGCGGCCGCCGCTACGTCCCCGAGTTCGAAAGCCAGTTCCGCGCCGAACTCGATCGCGCCGGCATCGCCCACCGCATGCTCAGCGAGATCGTCGAGATCACCGACGCCACCTGGCAAGCCGCTGTCGAAGGCGTGCTGGCGGGCTATCGGCACGTGGTGCTGCTGGAAAATCCGAAAGATCGCGAGGCTGCGTGGGCGATCGGCGAGCGACTGCGCTTCAAGCACTTCGTCGTGGCCGATCGTGCACCGGTCGGCAAGGCCACGGCCGGCAGCCTGCTGGACGTGGTCGAGTTCACCGCCCTGCCCCCGGAATGGCTGCCCCGCCAGCTGGAGCGCATCCAGCGCGTGGACGAAGTCAAGCAGGGTGCGCATCTGCCGCGCGAACAGGAGTGGATCACCCCCGCCGGTTACTACAAGGAGCGGCGCGGCGGCCGCCATTTGGGTGTCGACGACAGCTACTTCGGCACAGCCGCGCGCGAGCGCCAGCTTCGAGAGGGCGAAATGCGTCTGGCCGAACTCGAAACGCGACTGCTGGAGCTGGTCGATGAGCGGCGTCGCTTCAGCCAGCGCATCAACGAGATCGAGGCACAGTTGAAGGGCAGCCAAGCAGGCGCCCAGCTGGCTGCGCGCGCTGAAGAATTCGCCGAAGCCGAAAGCCAGCGAGAGCTGCTCGAAGCGGCCGTGCTGCGTGCCGCCGAGACCTTTGCGGCTGCCGAATCGGCCTACACCGAAGCCCAACAGCGCCGCCAGCAGAACTCGCGCGAGCGCGATCGCCTTGATGGGGAGCTGAAGCAGGAAGAACGGCAACGCAGCGAGGCCGAGCGCAACCTGCTGGGCACGCGTCAAGAGCAGCTGCAGCGCCTGCTGGCGTTCCGCAGGAAGCGCGCTGCGATTCCCTACGAGAAGCGCACGATTCCGGCACTCTCCGAACTGCGCGAAGCCTACGAGACACCGCAGGCAGTGCGCCGCGAGGTCGATCGACTGGAGGCGCGCCTGCGCGAAGGCCACTGGGAAACCGACGACAACGTGCTCGGTCTGCGCGACAAGCTGGCCGATGACCATCACGCCCTGAAGACCGATCTGGAGCGCCGTGCGGCCCACGCCGAACGCGCGCGCCGCAGCACCGACGAAGCCCGCGGGGCCTATCTGAGCGTGCTGCGCGCCACTCTGCGCCAGTACGCGCGCAACCTGCGCCATCTGGCCGAGCTGGCCGGCATCGGCGTCGAGGTCGATCTACCCGAATTCGGGCGCGACGATCTGGCGCTCGCCCAGTCAGGCTTGATCGTGCGCTTCGAGTTCGACAAGAAGGGCTGGATCGGCATGGACGACGGCGAGGCCTCAGGCGGCCAACAGGTGATGAAGTCCCTGCTGCTGCTGGTGGCGCTGATGCGCGACGAGCACCGCCCCGGCGGCTTCGTCTTCATCGACGAGCCGTTCGCGCATCTGGACATCTTCAACATCGACAAGGTCAGCGCCTTCCTGAAAGCGACCCGCGCGCAGTACGTGCTGACCACGCCGGTGACCCACAACATCAACGTCTTCCAGCCCTCCGAGCTGACGCTGGTCACCAGCAAGCGTCGCCCCGGCAGCCCCTGGGCGCAGCCAGTCGCGGTGCTGCGCCGGGCCGGCGAAGGCGAAGCGGCGGCGTAACATTCCACCACTGGCAGCACAAGACAGCGAAGGGGATCCCAATGGCACGCACGCTTCGCGAGAACTTCAGAGGGTTGGTGCGCGGCGTCGCCGCCACCGTGGCAGGCATCGTCTGCGCGGGACTCGTCATCGCCGGAATCGAGTGGCTCGGTCATCGGCTGTATCCGCCGCCTGCAGGCTTGAAGTCAGACGACTTCGATGCGCTCGCCGCACACGTGGCGCAGATGCCCGTCGGGGCATTTTTCTTGGTGCTGCTGGCCTGGCTGCTCGGCGTCTTCGCCGGAGCATGGCTCTCGGCCACGATCGCCGGGCGTCGACCGCGGCTGTACTCGGGCGTGATCGCCGCCGTGATTCTGCTCGGCGCCATTGCCAACTTCGCGATGATTCCGCATCCCGTGTGGTTCATGGCGCTCGCGGTGCTGACGCTGCCGCTGGCCGGTTTCGCTGCTGCCGCACTCGCGATGCGCCGGAATTCCCCGGCTCTGGCCTGAACTGAACGGCACACCTCGACGCAGGCCGCGCTGTGGCAGTCTTCGCGTTCCGATACCCGCCGCGAGAAGTCCCTGCGTGAATCCGATTGAAGTCGCCCAGCACCAGCTCGATGCCTACAACGCCCGCGACCTGCAGCGCTTTCTGGAGGTCTATGCCGAGGACGTCGAGGTCTGGCGCATGCCTGCGACGGAGCCCAGCCTGCGCGGCCGTGCGGCACTGGGCGAGTTCTACGCCAACGAGCGCTTCCACTTGCCGGCGCTGCACGCTGAGCTGGTGAATCGCATCGCCGTTGGCGACACCGTGGTCGACCATGAGCGCGTGACCGGCCTCCGCGATCAGCCCTTCGAGGTGATCGCGGTTTATCGCATTACCGACGGGCTGATCCGCTGCGTGTGGTTCCACAGCTGAGCATGTGGGGCGAGCTGGTTCGCGACGTCGGACGCCTGCTGAGCTTCCGACGCATGGGCCCAGGAGTGCGCAACCACGCGGACGCGTATCTCGCATTCGGTCTGATGATGACCTGGCTGGCAGGTATCGGCAGGTACTGGGACAACCCGCGGGCCGAGCTCTGGCAACTGGCCGGCCTGGGCTCACTGGCTTACGTGTACTCGCTGGCCCTCCTGCTGTGGCTTTTGATTCTGCCGCTGCGTGCGCGCCACTGGACCTATCGCAACGTACTTCTGTTCGTCTGCCTGACTTCGCCACCTGCCCTGCTCTATGCCATTCCGGTGGAGCGCTTCATGAGCGGCGAAGCGGCGTTGGCGACCAATGCCTGGTTCCTCGCCCTGGTCGCCAGCTGGCGGGTGGCCCTGTTGCTCGTGTTCCTCAAGCGCGATGCCGGCCTGCGGGTCTGGGAGGCGGTCGTTGCCTGCCTGCTGCCGCTGGCTCTGATTATCGTGTCGCTTGCCCTGCTGAACCTGGAGCACGTGGTGTTCAACCTGATGAGCGGCATCCGCGCCGAGGACCAAAGCGCCAATGACGCCGCCTACGGCGTGGTGGTTTTGCTCTCCCTCTTCTCGTTCATGGCCTCGCCGCTGCTGCTGATCGCCTACCTGTGCCTGGTCTTCCACCGTCGGCAGTCGCTCGCACGTTCCTAGCGGAGCGCGCACAGACCTGGTTCACGCCGGGTGTCAGCACGCGGCGCTTGACAGCACCCTGGTTCGGCGCTCCTCCCCGAGAGAGGCCCGATCCAGTCCGCTGAAGGTTGTGCACAGCCAAAAACGATGCTCTGTCAAGCGACAGTGTCAAGCGTCGAATCGCAGAGAGCACTTCAATTGAGCATTCCATCTATCTGATTTAATTGAATAAACAGAGAATGGGCAGTTCTTGACCAGTCATCTGCAAGCCCTTGATGCAGGTGCATTTGCGCAGCCCCGCCCCAATGCCATGCACACACTTATCCACAGGCGGTGTGGATATCGGCCGACATGCCCCCCGCCCTTCAGTACGCGTGACCGGCGCCGTCAGCTTCGACGATCCGGAGCCCCTCACGCGCTCCCGAAACCGCGTGTCTTCACGACATCTGCTCCGCCTACCACCCGCAGGCTTGATCCCTGTGTTGCAGACTCAGGCGCACGGCGCCGGGCTGGCGCGGAAACCTGCCGCGCAGACAGCGCCCTCACCGACGGCTGCGCCCGATCGAGGCCCGAGCGCGCCCGAAACCCCGTGCCAGCGTGCATCGGAAAGGACTGGCGGTTCCCGTATACCGCCAGCACCCGAACGGTCGCGCACTAGCCCAGGCGTGGACGCG
>JBIJCA010000182.1:0-9323 GCA_044344935.1 Aquimonas sp.
GTTCCGTAGGATTCGCCGCGCAGCAGCCAGCGCTCGACGCCGAGTGCGGCGCGCAAGGCTTCCGCGTCGGCGACATTGCGCTCGGTGCCAAAGTGCGTGCCCTTGAAGCCTGCGGCTCGCCACGTCGCCAAGCATTCGGCCACGATGCCCTCCCGCGTGCGCCTCGCGGCGGCGGGACCGTCCGCCTGCACGAAGGACGCGCTCAAGCGATTGAACGCGTCGTCGCACACGCGCGGCGTGCTGCGCCCGCCGCCGCGCATGTCGAATGCGACCTGATCGTGGCCCGGTGCCGGGTCGTTCGCACTCAGCCCCATGTACTTGGTGACCATGCCTCCCGGGCCGCCGTGCAGGACAAGCACCGGAGCCGCACCGGGCTTCGGCTTGGCGCTGCGGCGAATGACAACGGCGATCTCGAAGCGACCCTCGGCGGGGTTCTCCGCATCGCGCAGCACGTGCAGTCGCGCGCAGCGCAGGCGCGCGGCGATGGCGTCATCGGCGATGTCGATATCGCAGGGTTCGTCGATCAGAGTCCCCGGTGGCGGTAGAGCCGCATCGGCCGACGCCGCCACGGGCAGGCAGGTCGCGCTCACCGCGAGGGTCAGCAGCGACAGGGCAAAGCGAATCGAAGGCATGGGATCTCCTGGGCAATGGCGACGCTGGCCTGACCGGTTCGCGCCCACAGGCGCCCGGTGGCAGACCGACACTGGTACTTACGACGCCGAGCCCGATAGACGACAGCGCGGGCTCCAGGGCATCAGGGTGACGCGACAGACTCCGGATGCAGCGCTCGCGCCCGCGCTATCCACGGCATTCGCGCGGCCAGCTTGTCCAGGTCGATTCCGCCCGGTTCCAGCGCCGCGAGCTCCAGCGCCCAGCGCTCGAATTCGGCGTCGCGCCCGAGCAGGTCGAAGATCTCCAGGTGGGCGTTGATCACCTCCAGGCGGATCGCCGGGTCGAGGGCCAGGTCCTGTACGCGTTGCCACCAGGGCGCAAGACGCGCCAATGCGGCATCGACATCGCGCCCGGCCCGCACCTCGCAGGTTGCGAGCAGGCGCGCCAGCGCGTCTCCCGCCACCGCCGGATTGCTCGCCAGCCGCGACTCGATCGGCCCAAGCACGTCGAGCACGCGATCGCAGCGATGCGGCCGGAAACTCCAGCTCAGTCCGAACAGGATGTGGTCGCGGCCTTCGGCAACGAGCTCGGTGTCCGCCACCGCAGCAGCCACTGCAGCCTCTGCGAAATCAACCGCCTGCGCGTAGCGGCCGGCCTCTCGATTCAGGTAGGCCACCGTCGAGTAAACCCGCAGCGCCAGCGGCGCAGGAAGTTCGGCTCGGCGTTGGTACAGAGCGTCGGTGCGCGCGAGGGCCTCGATGGCGCGTCCCTCGATGAGCTCAAGCTGCGCGATGCTGACTTCCGCCCACACGCAGTCCTGATCGACGCCGCCACCTGCCTCGCAAATGGGCGCCCGCGCGGCGGCAAGTTCGTCGGCAGTGACGCCAACCGGCATCAGGTTCATGCCAAGCGTTGCAGCGTGGAGCATCAAGCGGAGGCCGCGCCGACTGCCCGGCGGCATCGCTCGCGCCACCTCGACCAACTGCAGCTGCAGTTGCGGATCGACAAAGACCGGCAACAGCAGGCCCGTGGTGAGCTGCGAGGCGATGGTGGGATGCGTGTAGCCAAGGCGTGGGATCTGCGCGTCGAGCGTCGCATGCAGCCTGGCGCGCCACTCGGTGCGACCGGCAAGGGCATCGGGCAGGTTCTGGGCGATCACGCGCAGCGCGGCAAGGCGCGGATGATCGGCGGGCAGGCGCAGGGCAAGCCGCGCGTACGCTTCGTTTGCCTCGGCTGCAAGACGACTGGGAGCGTCCCTGGAGGCGCTGCCGGTCGCCAGCACAGTGAGTTCCAACAGCAGCCGATCGATCTCGATTTCCGCGTCCAGGGTGGCGTCATCGATGGCCGGTGCGAGCGCGGTCGCCTGCGGCCACCGCGCGCGTGCAGTGGCGAGCCGCGCGGCTGCTACCTGGTCGCGGAACTGGTAGGTCGCGATCAGCGATGCGCTGATCAGTGTTCCGGCATGCAACAGCGGATCGCCGAGCACATGCGGATCCACCAGCAGCGTCTCGATCGCGCGGGCTGACTCCGCGATGTTCACGTAGTCCAGTGCGATGCGGATGCGCCGTAGCTCCGCCTGCGCCCGCGCCCGCCCGAGCCTGAGTTCGGAAGCAATGTCCGCCGCCGCGGCGAAGCCACGGATCGCGGCCAGATCGTCGCCAATCTGGGCCTGTGCCAGGGCCACCGTGTACTGCGTTGACAGCCGGATCCGCGGGGGCAGGTCGACCAGCTGTTCGTGGGCGGCGCTCAGCACTTCGCGGAAGGCGACCTCGGGCTTGCCGGCGATCATCGGATTGCCTGCCGCAAACACCTGTCCGAGCGCCTGCTGGGTGCCTCGGGCATCTGCCAGCGCCGCTTCGGCAAGATCGCGATCGCGCGCGGCGGCGAACGCGAAGGCAAGAGCCAGAGCGCTGCCCATCACTAGACCGCCCGTCGCGACAGCCACTGCCGCGACCTGGGCGGGCTTGCGCCGCGCGTACAGGAGCCCCCGTTTCCAGACGCTCGGCCGCCGGGCGCGGGTCGGCTCTGCGGCCAGATAGCGCCGCAGGTCATCGGCAAAGGCGCCAGCACTGGCATAACGCTGTTGCGGGCTCTTCGCGAGCGCTGTCTCGACGATCAGCTCCAGATCGCCGCGCAGTGTGCGATCCAGTCGCGACAGCGGCGGCGGAGTGGCTTCGCTGACTTGCCGAAGCGCTTCCAGAGGCGTCAGGCCCGCGACCGGCAAGGGCAAACGGTCGGCGATCAATTCGTAGGCCATCACGCCGAGTGCATAGACGTCGCTGCGCGCATCAGTGCGCGTGCTGCCGCTGGCCTGCTCCGGGCTCATGTAGGCCGGCGTGCCCAAGGCCACCCCGGTCTGCGTCAGCGTATGGCCCTCGCCCAGCAGCTGCCCGATGCCGAAGTCGAGCACGCGCGGGTCGCCCTCGGCATCGACCAGGATGTTCGATGGCTTGAGGTCGCGGTGCACGATGCCGCGCGAATGGGCGTGTTCAACGGCGTCTGCCACGCGAGCGAGCAGAACGATTCGCTCCTTGCGCGACAGACTCGCGCAGTGCAGGGCGAGGTCGCGCCCATCGACGTACTCCATGACCAGGAAGGGTCGACCGTCTTCGACATCCACCTCGATGATCCGCGCGATCCCGGGGTGCGACAGTCGCGCCAGCAGCTCGGCTTCGCGCCGGAAGCGCGCCAGCGCCGCATCGCTGGCAGCGCCGCTCAGGAGCTTCAGCGCGACGAGGCGCTCCGGGTTCGCCTGCAGGGCCAGATACACCACGCCCATGCCGCCGCGGCCCAGCGTGCGCACGATCCGATAGCGACCGATACGCTGGCCCTCGGGCGCATCGCCGGCGCCGTCGACGACCGCGTCGCCGAGCGTGTCCTCGTCGGCATCGGTCAACATCGCGAGAACGGCAGCGCGAAGCGCCGCATCGACGTCCTGGGCATGCAACCAGGCCCCGCGCTCCGCGCGCGGCTGCTCTGACGCGGCTTCAAACAGCGCCTTTACTTCAGACCAGCGTTCGCGCAGGGCAGGGTGCATGGGCACACGCTAACTGCATGCCCTGTGCGCGGCAAGGCGGCTTGAGCAGCATCTTCTGCGCCCGGAAATCCGCGCTTGCAGATGCTCCAGTCGGTTGCGCAGCGCGGCGTTTCCGGCTTCCAGAGTGTTCAGGCGCTGGCTGTGCATGGCTTCGTTCCGAAGCGGCAGCGCGCTCTCCCCGCCCAGCGCCCGCAGCGCACCCTCTGCAGCTGGCGGGTCAAGACCCGCCGCAGGCGCCGCATGCCGCCGCTTTGCCGGGCTGCCGCCGGGCCTTGACTCGCCCGCTGCGTAAAGGCAGAAGTCAGCGCCTGCGCGAGCGCGGTGTGGGGCGTCAGCGGGGCCTGACGGGTGGGGGCCGGTCTATAGTGAAAGGCGATCTGGCGATGCATGAATCTGATCGGCAGGAATAAGGGAAGCCGTCGACCGATGACGATGATCACTAAGCTGGTCCACCGTGCTGCCGATGGCGACCGGGCGGCTTTCGATGCCGCGTTCGAGGCGATCCAGCGCGAACTGCGGTCGCTTGCCGCGCGTCGCCTCCGTGCTGACTCGCGCGCGACCTTGTCGCCGACCATGCTGGTGAACGAAACCTGGCTGAAGCTTGCCGGCAGTGTCGTTCGCGCCGAAGACCGGACACATTTCTTCCGCATCGCGGCGACGGCGATGAAGCAGATCTGGATGGATCGCCAGCGCTCGCGTTCGGCCGACATCGAGCGCATCCGCCTGTACGTCGAGGATATGCCCAGGGTCGGCGGCGAGCCCGTAGCGTCCGAAGACTGGTCTGAACTGGTTGACTGGGACGCGGCCATGCGCACCCTCGAACGCGATGATCCGGAACTCGCCGAACTGGTTTCGCTGCGCGTGTTCACGGGCCTGGATCTGGGCGAGGTCGCCGCGCTGCAGGGCGTGTCGCTGCGGACCGTGCAGCGTCAATGGCGCACGGCCCGCGCGTTCCTGCTCAACGTTTGAATCGCTCTGATCGAGCTGCCGACTTACGGGCTCGACTCGAAGCCGTCAGACAGCAGCGACGCGACCCCGAGGCGGCTGATGGCGAAGTCATCGTCGCCGCTGGTGTTCCAGCGTCTCCAGCCGGCGACGACCGTTGCGCCATCCGGCTGCCTCAGAATCGAGCGCCCACCGCCAGCGGGTTCGTTGCCCGCCTGAGCCTGGTACGAGAGCACCAGCGGCAGCCCGCCATTGAACCCGGGGTCGAGTTCGAGCAGATCGCGGGTTGCTGGATCCTGCAGTCGGACGCGGAACACGCACTGCTGGAAGAAGCCACAGACGCCTGCAAGCGTGATGTCATCGAGTCCCGGCGTTGAATGGTAGGCCGCCGCGAGCGCCGACACGTCGCCCGGGATCGTGTCGGTCAGGCAGCGAATCCGCAGACCGGTGCCGCCCACCGCGTCATTGACGCTGGCGTACCAGCTGCGAAGAGTGCCGTTGACGTTGGCAAAACCGAAGACCTTGAAGGTCACCGGTGCTGCGTTGGTCGACAGCATCGGCACGATGGTCGTGGGCACATGCTGTACGCCCGTTCCACAGCCGGTCTCCGGCCCGCCACTCTGGATCCACTTGTTGCCGAAGGTGGAGAAGCTGGTGTCATTCGCGAGCGTCGAGTTCATCCGCCAGATGCGCCCGCTCCCCGCGGACAGCGGAGACACCACGCTGACGGCCCAGACCACGCCGCCGTCGAGCAGGCGCGCACCTGCAATGACGCGGGCCGACACGGCGCCGGAGACTCCGGGCAGCGTCTGGATGAACGCGCCATCCGGATTGAAGCGTGTGACCGACTGCTGCTCGACAAAGGCAGAACCGGTTCCATCGAGGTCCACGCCGCCACCCACCAGAACTTCGCCGTTGGCCCGTACGACCAGAGCGAATGCGCGCTCATGGGCATCGGTAACGGTCGTGAACTGGACGTTGCGAAGGCCGCCGCCGGAAAAGTTCACGTCGAGCTGGCCGCCGGCGGTGAGCCGCATCAGCCGACCATCCGGACTTCCGCTGGTGCCGCAGGTCGTCGTGTTTCCCAGCACCAGGATGCGGTTCTCGGCATCCAGCGCGGCATCGGTGACCTCTTCCATACACGCTTCGTAGTTGGCGCGCCCTGTGCCGTTGAAGCTTGTGTCGAGAGCGCCGTCGGCGGTCAGGCGCGTGATCGCCACCCTGGGCCCGGTCGGCGAAGAGGCCGTGCCGACGACGACGTAGCGCCCGTCAGTGCGCCGCAGCACCTTGACCGCGCGGTCGGAGTTGCCGCTGCCGAGGTCGAAGGGCACCACCCGCTGGCCGCCACTGCCGAACCCGGGGTCGAGGATGTGGTCCTGCGCGTGCGTGAGCGCTGGTTGGAAGAGGGCCAACGCCGCCGCCAGCGAGTAGCGCGACAGGCGGCGCGTCTTGCAGACAGGCGCCGCCTGCGTGTCTGGACGGACAACGCCGGGCCCGGTCTTTCCGGCAGGTGTTGAGGCCTTTCGAAACCGCATGTGATTGCTCCTGAGTTCGTTGATACACCAACAACGGCGCCGAGAGGCCATCGCGACAACACGATTCGACCGGATTGACTGTGAATGCTCTGGCCGCCCTACCTTGAGCCGAGCAGAAGGGCTTCGAGGCGCTGCAGTCGCGCACGCAGCTCGGCGTTCTCCGCTTCCAGTTCACTCAGGCGCTGGCTGTGCGTGGCGTCCTGCTGCGACTGCAGCTCATTTTCTACGCTCAACTCCTGCAGCGCGCCGACGGCAACCGCTTCGAAACCGCGCATCGACAGCATCAGATGGCCGTCGTCGCCCTCGCTGACCCACTGCGGAAACACCTGCTGCATTTCCTGTGCGACGAATCCGAGGTGCGTACCCTCGGGCTGGAAGGCGGCCTTGCCGGCGTCGCGGTAGTGATAGGTGACTGGCCGCAGCGCGTTGATGCGATCGAGTGCGCCGGCGTAGTCGGCAACCTGATCCTTCAAACGCGCATCGGACAGCGTGCTGATCGTGCCGGTGGTGGTTTGCAGCTGGCCAGTGTTGGACAGGCGCATGCGCAGCGTGCCGCCGGTGCCGGCGTTGTCGGCCGCGTCGTTGTGCACGCCGCCCTGAAACCAGCTGAAGCCGCTGAAGCTGCGGAAGTAGAGGCGGTCGCTCTGCACGCCGATGCCATAGCCGGCCGGGCCCCAGAGGTTGAGCATCTGCCGGGTCTGCGAGCCAAAGCTGAGTGTGCCGGTGGTCGCCACGTCCACGTTGCCGTTGACCGTCAGCGCAGCGCCCGCGGTGGGCGTGTTGGTGTTGATCGCCATGCCGCCCTGGGCTCGGACGAGGAATTGGCGCGAGCCAGTGGAGACGAAGTTTGAGCCCTGATCGTCGGCCCAGACAAACGTTCCGTTGTCACCGTCAGTATCGCCAGACTCCGGCACGCCAGCGCAGCCATCACCGCCAGTACCAGAGCCCGTACCGGGGCGCACCTTCGCCTCGCGTCCACCCGCCCAGGAGGCGTCGCCTCCCGCGCAGTTGCCAATGCCGCCGGAGACTGCGCTCAACACCCCGCTGGCTGTGTTGTTGGAGCCGCCCACGACCACGCTGTTCGGGCCGCTCGCCATGTTGTCGCGACCTGCAGCGGCTGTGCTCCACGAACCGCTCGCGGTGTTATTGCGGCCGCCGCCTACCACGCTGTCTTGCCCCGGCGCGAGGTTGAGATCGCCGCCTCCGACGGTGCTGTTTGACCCGCTAGCGCTGTTGCCGTTGCCTCCGCCCACCGTGCTGTAGCTGCCGATTGCATCGTTCTCTGTTCCCCCGCCCACCGTGCTTCGCTGACCGCTTGCGGCGTTGGATTCCCCCCCGCCCACAGTGCCGTACAAGCCGAATGCAGTGTTGGAGACACCTCCGCCCACAGTGCTGGCTCTGCCTCTCGCGAGGTTGTTGAACCCTCCGCCCACGGTAGAAAAGACCCGATCCGAAGGCGTGCCGAAACTGCCCGCCTCATTGCCATAGCCACCGCCGATCGCGCCGTAATGGCCAAACACGGTGTTTGGAGACTCATTGACGAAATCCGGGTCGCTGTCACCGCTCGGCGCCCCGCCGCCTGAGATCGTCGCCCCGCGCACGCCTGCAGCAACGCTGTTCGCGCTCGATCCTCCGATCACGTTGGCCGTGATGGGTGCGCCGTTGAACAGGATCGTGCTCGGCTCCAGCCGCAGGCTCTGCACATTGCGCGTGCGCAGCACCAGCGGCTGCGCGTCGGTGGTGCCGAGAAAGTTGAGCGCGGGATTGCTGCCGTCATCGCCGGTGCTGCTCCAGCACTGGCCGATCGCGGCGGTAGCGGCGGTGGCCTTGGTGCGACCGGGGATGGCACTCCACGTCGCCTCGCCTGGCGCGCGCACGGACAGCTCCACCCAGGCCTCGTCTGCGCCCGCTGGCAGGTCGAACTCAAGCTCGAAGGCGCCGTCGGTCACGGCGACGGCGGGAAACTCGATGGGCCAGCCGAGCGGCGCCGCGCGCTTGGCGTCGGCGTGCACGGCCAGACGCAGGTCATAGCGCCCATTGGCCGGTGCCTCGCGGTCCTCCAGGTGGCCGCGGAAGCTCAGGGTGTCGGCGGCTGCGGGCAGTGCGGATAGCACGCCAGCCAGCGCGAGGGTCAGGATCGAGATGCGCATGGCGTTCTCCAAGGACAGGAAATCAGGGGGTTTCGAAGCCGTTGCGGAACAGGCGGTCGTCGTTCGGATCGCAGGTCGCGGCGCTGGCCTTGAGCACGAAGCGACCGTCACGGGCGGCTGCGGCGTGTTCGCGCCGGGCGTGGGCGACGGCGGAAAAGCTGCCGTCATCGCTGGTGCGGCGTGGTTCGATGCTGGCGGTGGCCTGGAAGCGAGGGCCGTCCGCAGCGGCCGCAGGCGCTGCGGTGGCCAGCAGCAGGATCGAAATCGCGAGTCGAGGGTGCATGCTGGGCGTCGTCCGAAGTGGCTCTGGGTCTGGATACGGAATCTCAGGTCCAGAATCGGCAGGCCGGCTCGGCTGCCCCGCCGACGCGCTGCCTGGGCCGTGCGGATCGCTCATGACGTCCGTGCCACCCAGCAGCAGGGAGACTTCAACATGCACTGCCTATCCAACCTGGCTGTCGACCGAGCGCGCGAGATGGCGGATCTGTTCGAGGCCAGCTTCCGTGCCTCGGAGGGCGAACAGGAAGGGCGATTGATCGGTCGACTCGCGCTTGACCTGATGCTGCACACGCCCGTCGAGGAGCGCGTCATCTGCGTGGCCGAGGACGCGGGCACGTTGATTGGCGCGATCGTGTTCTCGCGCCTGCGCTATCCGCAGGATCCGCGTCGGGTGTTCGTGCTGGCGCCGGTGGCGGTGGCCCCCGAGCGGCAAGGGCAGGGGATTGGCCAGCAGTTGCTGCGATTCGGGCTGGATGCCCTGCGTGCGGCGGGCGTCGATGTCGCGCTCACCTATGGCGATCCGCGCTTCTACGCGAAGCTAGGCTTCGCGCCGCTGCGCGAAGTGGATGCCCAGGCCCCGTTCCCGCTGCAGATGCCGCAGGGCTGGCTGGGCCAGTCGCTCACGGCGCAGCCGCTGATGCCGCTGCAAGGGCCCTCGCAGTGCGTTGCAGCGCTGAACGATCCGGTGTTCTGGTAGCGCGGCACCGGTTCGCGAGGTGCCCGGCCTGGCGCAATCGCGCCCGACCTGTCCACGGCGTCGGGGCC
>JBIJCA010000183.1:0-9322 GCA_044344935.1 Aquimonas sp.
GCGCGCGCTGCCGCTACCCGCTGCTGCTGGCCGACACTGAGTTGGGCAGCAGGCCGCTGCACCAGCGCATCGCGCAGACCAAGCTCGGCCAGCAGTCTCACAGCCTGCGCGCGAGCGCTGCCGTCGCGGGCGGCAGCACGCGCGCTTCGGCGCGCCGAGAAACGTGCGGCCAGCAGCACGTTGTCGAGGCCCGACAGAAAGGGCAGCAGGTTGAACTGCTGGAAGATCACGCCGATGTGGTCGGCGCGGAGGCGATCGCGCCCGCGCTGCGAGAGACTTTCGGCGGCGGTGCCGGCAACCGCCAGTCGACCTGCCTGCGGCGCCAGTGTGCCGGCGATCAGGCCCAGCAGCGTGCTCTTGCCGCTGCCGCTGGGACCGGCGAGAAACAGCCGCTCGCCGGCAGCCAGCACGAAACGCTGGATCGCCACCGTGGGCGCTGTGGCGCCAGGCCAGGCAAAGCGCAGCGAGTGCAGTTCAAGCGCCGCTGCCGGAGGGGAGCCAGGATTCATGGGCGGAGTCGGATCACGCTCTGGCCGGGCTCAAGCCGACCGCCGGTCTGGGCCGTGTCGGTGACCAGCTGGAAGTCGAGGCGCTTGAGCTCGGGGAAATGCTGGAACAGCCGGACCTCGATGGCGCCAAGCGCCTCAGGGCGGCTGCAGGAGAAGCGATGGTAGCTGCGCCAGTTGCCGTGGGCGCCCTGCCCATGGTCATGGTCATGGTCATCGTCATGGGCGTGGTCACTCGCGGGCTCGGGCAGAAGCGTCTCCACCTTGGAGGACTGGGCCGTGCAGCCGGCGCCAGCGTCCCAGCCGAACAGAGCGCTGGGGTTGTCCAGCAGCAATCGGGCCTGCTCGACGCGGGCAATCTCATCGGCACCTTCGGGAGCTCGCTCGAAACCTACGAAGTTGTACGTGGCGCCGTCGATCTGCAGCTCAAGAACGTCGCCGGTCAGCGCCACATCCAGACGCGCCGCACCGTGCTCATGGGCGCCCTGTTCGCGCGACGCCTCTTCGTGCGGCTCGCCCTCGTGGGTGTGCTCGCCATGTGCGTGCACGACACTGGCCGCGGGCAGGTTCAGGAGGGCAGTCAGGGCAAGGCTGAGGCTCAGTGGACGCATGGCAATCTCCGCGGCGATGGTTCAGGGGACGGGCGTGAGGTGGGGTTGCGCTACTGACCGCACCGGGGCGGTCGTACTGATATGTTATATCTATTGCATCTTCCCCGCGAAGCCATCCCATGACCCACACGGCCCACGGCAGCTCCCGCCGCGCCTGGATCGACCGCTTCGGCCTCGGCCTTGCACTGCTATGCGCCCTGCACTGCCTTGGCACCGCGATGGTACTGCTGAGCTTTCCGGCGGTGTGGCTGAAACTCCGCTACCAGGCGCCCGAGTACCTGTGGGTGTTCGAAGCCGAGCGCTCGATCGCAACCCTTAGCCTCCTGTTGGCCGGGCTGGCGCTGGTGCTCGCGTTTCGACGTTTGCGCCGACCCTGGGCGCGCAGTCTGCTGCTCGTCGGTGCAGGCTGCGTGAGCGTGGGTCTGTGGTATGCCCCACTGGCGCACAGCCTGTGGAGCGTCCCGGCGGTCAGCGGAGGCGCCCTGTTGATCGCGCTCGGCCACTACCTGCAACTGCGCGGCTGGGGTCGCTGCGGCTGAGCGGCCGATGTCCGAAAGCCGCTGCGGGCTCCGTGTCTTCCGCCAACGCAACCCGACCGCCGAGGCATCGCCATGCTGCGCACCGCTCTGCTCGTTTCCGCCCTGGGCCTGGCACTGTCCGCTGCCGCCGAAGAGAAGGTGGTGCTGGTGCTGGACGCGTCCGGCTCGATGTGGGGTCAGATCGAAGGCCGCAGCAAGATCGAAATCGCCCGCGACACGGTCGCTGACCTCGTCGCCGACTGGAAGCCACAGAACAGCCTCGGCCTGGTCGCCTACGGCCATCGCCGCAAGGGTGATTGTGCCGATATCGAGACCCTGATCCCCTCCGCTACGCTCGACTCGGCCTCCTACCTGCGCACGGTCAACGCACTGAACCCCACGGGCATGACGCCGCTGTCGGCAGCGGTCATCCAGGCGGCCGAATCGCTGCGTCACACCGAGCAGAAGGCGACCGTGATCCTGGTCTCCGACGGCGAGGAAACCTGCAACCTCGACCCCTGCCAGGTCGGTCGCGAGCTGGAAGCCGCCGGAGTCGACTTCACTGCGCATGTGATCGGATTCGACGTCAGCAATCCGCAGCACCAGGCGCAGCTGCGCTGCCTGGCCGAGAACACCGGCGGCCGCTACTTCAACGCGCGCAATGCCGACGAACTGTCCGGCGCACTGGGCGCGGTGGTGGCGGTCAGCACCGAGCCCGTGCTGCCGCCGGCCAGCGCGACGCTTGAAGCGGCAGACAGCGCTTCTGCCGCGTCCAGCATCGAAGTCCGCTTCACCGGTCCGGGCGATCGCGGCGATTTCATCGGCGTGTATCGCGCCAGCGCCGCGGCCGACGAGAACGAACTGCTGTACGCCTGGGTGCAGCAGGCGGAGGGCGGACGCGTGCAGCTGCCAACACCCGCAACGGCAGGCGCCTACGAACTGCGCTATGTCAGCCCGCTGCGCGCTGGCGCGGTGCTGGCCCAGCGCCCCATCGCGGTCAGCGAGATCGAGGCTGCCATCGAGGCGCCCTCGGAGGCCGCGGCCAGCAGCCTGATCCGGGTGAAGGTGCGCGGGCCGTTCTCGCCGCGCCACTGGGTCGGCTTCGCACCCAAGGGCGGCGACCCCGGCAGCTATCTGGACTACAAGCGTCCCAGCGGCTCCGAAGACGAGCTGGAACTGCGCGCACCTGCCGAGCCCGGAGACTACGAGCTGCGCTTCGTGCTGAATGAGCGCGAGCGTGTGCTGGTCAGCCGTCCGTTCAAGGTGGTGGCGGCCACGGTGTACGTGCGCGGCCCGGCCGAGGTTGCTGCCGGCAGTGTCGTTGAGATCGAAGCGGACGGCCCGATCGACGACCGCCACTGGATCGGATTCGCACCGGCGGACGGGCATGCGGGCAGCTACCGCGACTACGCGCGACCGGTCGCGGGACAAACCCGCTACAGCCTGCGCGCGCCGGGGGAGCCGGGCGACTACGAACTGCGCTTCGTGCTGAACGAATCCGAGAGCGTGGCCGCACGCCAGGCGATCCGCGTGGTCGCCGCCCAGGTGCAGATCGATGCGCCGGCGGAAGCACCGGCAGGCGGCCCGGTCGCGATGACGGTCGCGGGACCGGCCGGCGGCGGTTCCTGGGTGGGCTTCGCGCCCGTCGGTTCCGAAGACAGCGTCTGGGAAGGCGAGTACGCCGCCTTCGAGTCCAGCCCGCTGAGCCTGCAGATGAAGGCACCGGACGCGGCCGGCGCCTACGAGATCCGGCTGGTCAGCGGCGACGGCAAGGTGCTGGCGCGTCGCGCGATCACCCTGCGCTGAGGCGCAACGCCGTCGCGCTCGGCGTGCGAACGACTGCGCCGAGCGCGATGAGCGCGCCCGGCGCACGCCGGCTCAGAACGGAGGCGCCTCGCTGCCGGCGCCCGCGCGGATGGACTTCTTCGCGGCGGATTTCTTGGCCGGCGCCTTCTTGGCCGCGGCCTTCTTGGCCGGTGCCTTGCCGACCGCGGCCTTCTTCGCGGGCGCCTTATTGGCCGCGGCCTTCTTCACTGCAGTCGGTGATTTCGCCGCGGCCACCTTTTCGGTGGTCTTCTTGGCGCCAAAGCGGCCGCCACGCTTGGCCCCGCGCGCCGGCGCCGTCGCCATGATGGCTTCGCAGTCGGCAAGGGTCAGGGAGGTCGGCTCGACATCCTTGGGAATCTTGCCGTTTCTCTCGCCGTCGGTGACGTAGGGGCCGTAGCGACCATTGACGACTTCGATGGCGCTGCCTTCGAACTTCTTGATCAGGCGATTGGCAGCGGCTTCGAGTTTCTCGGCCACGAGCTGCACCGCGCGCGCCAGATCGATGGTGTAGGGGTCGTCCTCTGTCTTCAGCGAGGCGTACATGCTGCCCAGCTTGACGAAGGGCCCGAACCGACCTACGCCGACCGTGACCTCTTCGCCCTCATGCGCTCCCAGCGTGCGAGGCAGCTTGAACAGCTCCAACGCATCATCCAGCGTGATCGTATGCATGCTCTGGCCAGCGCGCAGCGAGGCGAAGCGCGGCTTGTCCGCGTCCTCCTTGGTGCCGATCTGGGCGAAGGGGCCGTAACGGCCGAGCCGTACGCTGACGGGCAGGCCGGTCTTCGGGTCGCTACCGAGCAGACGCGCGCCGGTGGCGTCGCTGCGGTCGACCGATTCGATCTTGTCGTCGATCAGCGACTTGAAGGGCTTCCAGAAGCGCTCCAGCAGGGGCAGCCAATCCTCTTCGCCGCGCGAGACCGCGTCCAGTTCGTCTTCGAGCTTGGCGGTGAAGTCGTAGTCCACATAACGGGTGAAATGGCCGGACAGAAACTTGGCCACCGCGCGGCCAACGTCGCTGGGACGGAAGCGGCGGTTGTCCAGCATGACGTACTCGCGCGCCAGCAGGGTCTGGATGATGCTGGCATAGGTCGAAGGCCGGCCGATGCCGTATTCCTCCAGCGTCTTGACCAGGCTCGCTTCGGAGAAACGCGGCGGCGGCTCGGTGAAGTGCTGGTCGATGACGATGGCCGACAGCGGCACGATATCGCCGGGCTTCATCGCCGGCAGCTTGCGGCCCTCGTCTTCGGCGTCGGCCGATTTCTGGTCGGTTCCTTCCTCGTACACCGCGAGAAAGCCGGGATCGATGATGGTGGTGCCGGTGGCCCGAAAACCGTTCTCGCGGCCGGCGGCCAACTCGACGCTGACCGTGTTCATGGTGGCCGGAACCATCTGGCAGGCGACCGCGCGCTTCCAGATCAGTTCGTAGAGCTTCTGTTCGTCCGGGTTGAGATAGGCAGCCACGGATTTCGGCGTCAGCTTGGCCGAGGTCGGGCGGATCGCTTCGTGGGCTTCCTGCGCATTCTTCGATTTGGTGCGGTACTCGTTGGCCGCCGACGGCAACGCGTCGGGGCCGAAGTCGCGCGCGATCACCTCGCGCAGCTCGGCGACCGCTTCCTGCGACAGATGGGTCGAGTCGGTACGCATGTAGCTGATCAAACCGACCGTGCCCTGCTCGCCCAGGCTCACGCCTTCGTACAGCTTCTGCGCGACGCGCATGGTGCGGCTGGTCGAGAAGCCGAGCTTGCGCGCGGCCTCCTGCTGCAGAGTCGAGGTGATGAAGGGCGGGGCCGGACGGCGCTTGCGCTCGCGACTCTGCACGTCGCTGACATGCAGGGCATCACCGGCGGCCTTGACCAGGCGCCCGCGAGCAGCCTCCGCGTCGGCAGCGTTGGTGAGGTCGAACTGCTCGAACTTCTTGCCATCAAGTTTGACCAGCTTGGCGTTGAAAGGGGTGACCGCATGCGCGAGCTGGGCTTCGGCGGTCCAGTACTCGCGGGCGACGAAGGCTTCAATTTCTTCCTCACGCTCGACGATCATGCGCAGCGCGGGACTCTGCACGCGACCAGCCGAGAGTCCGCGCTGGACCTTGCGCCACAGCACCGGCGACAGGTTGAAGCCGACCAGATAGTCGAGCGCGCGGCGCGCCTGCTGGGCGTTCACCAGGTTGTCCGAAACCGCGCGCGGCTTCGACATTGCTTCCTTGATGGCGCGTGGGGTGATCTCGGTGAAAACCACGCGCTGGAGGGTCTTGTCCTTGAGCAGACCGCGCTCTCTCAGCACCTCGACGATGTGCCAGCTGATCGCCTCGCCCTCGCGATCCGGGTCCGTGGCAAGGAACAGGGCGTCGGCGGACTTGGCGGCTTTCGCGATCGCTTCGACGTGGCGCTCGTTGCGTTCGATCAGCTCGTAGCGCATGGCGAAGTCGCGCTCGGGGTCGACTGCACCCTCCTTCGGCACGAGGTCGCGCACGTGGCCATACGAAGCAAGAACCTGGAAATCCTTGCCGAGGTATTTGTTGATCGTCTTTGCCTTGGCAGGGGATTCGACGATGAGAAGATTCTTGGCCATTTGCATCCGTCAGGGGCGAGTGAGAGGACGCGGGCGCCGCGTCCTGTCGATGCGCCCGTCATTCATGTGAGTGCAGTTAACGCGGGCGGCTTGAAGAAGCCGTGAGCAGGTGATGGCCGTTTCGGCGCATCTCGCTGGAGTGCAGCCCGCTGGCCGGCGTGTCCTTTTCCAGTGTCACCACAGCAGACGAGGTCAAGTCAAGCCTGCTCGGCGAACCAGACCCGGCCAGCGCCGGGCCACGCCGCCTTGGCCATGACCGCGGCGGGAGGCTGCTGGATCGTCGGTGCAAGCTGCGCACCACGGCTGCGCGAGCGCTCCACGTAGTCCTGGTAAGCCGGGATCGCGACCGCCGCCATGATGCCGATCATGGCGATACCGCCCAAGACGATGAACACCAGAAACACGATCACGCATCCGCCCAGACCGCGCTGCTGACGCTCGGGGTGCGGCGTATACGCCCATTTGTCGACCACCAGGGTGCTGGCCACGAGGTCATGCAGGGCGCGCTTGCGCTCGGTGAAACCGGCCATGAAGAAGCCGATGTAGAACGTGAGGTAGGAGAGCGCTGCTGCGAACCAGCGACCAAGGGCATGCGCGAAGCCCAGGCGTCGACCATCGCCATCGGTGACCTTGATCCCCAGCGCCATCTTGCCGAGCGTCGCCTGCGATGCGGAGCTCTCCATCAGGGCGTAATAGAGACCCGCAATTCCAAACCAGACGGGGTAGACCGCAAGCGCGACCAGAGAGCCGCCTTCGGCAAAGGCGTCCTCGTCGAAGGGCACGGCGAGGTTGAGGCCCGCGAACAGCATCATCAGTGCGAACAGGAGGATGTAGAACGCAACCACGACCACCATTGAATCGACGAAGAACGCCGCCCAGCGCCGCAGGAAACCCGCGTAGACGATGTCGCCGCCCGCCGACCACGCGGCCTCAACGTCGAGGCGCGCGGCGCTCGGGGCATACGGAGAAACCCTGGCCGCCGTTGCAACCTCCGCGGCCGGAACCGTACGCGCGGGGGCGGCTGCAGGCGCCGCCGCGGAGGCCGATCCGGCAGGCGGTGTCGGGTTCAGACCCAGCTCTTCGGCGGCGATGGCCAGCGGCTGCCAGTCCGTCCAGCCTTCGCGCCAGACCAGACTGTCGGGCCGCACGCGCCCCTGGCGCGCATGGCCGACCAGGATCGCTACACTCACCGGACCCTGCTGCTGGCCCTGAGCGTCGACGAAGTACCAGGTCCGTGGGCTGGCGGGCGTGTTCATGACAGGCGCTTCCTTGGGGGCGAACCGCCGGATGCTTTACCGACGTGATTCAAACGTCAAGAAGATTCCGCACCGGCGGTGGGAATGGCGGGCCCTGCGCCCGCGACGACCTGGAGGCGACCGTCGCATGCAGGCCGCATGACCCCGCGTGCAGGACACCGTCGGGACCTGCAATCGTGCTTCGGAAGTCCGCGGGCCGGTGTCACCGGGGCCGGCGACGGCAGACCTTCAGTGCAGCGCTTCGCCGTCCAGGGCGAACAGATGGCTTTCCATCCAGGCGAACGCGGCCTCGCGCCCGGGCTGGTTGAACAGCACCATCAGCACCACCCACTTCAGATCGTCGAGATCCAGCTCAGGCTGGTCCAACGCCATGGCGCGGTCGATCACCTGCTCGCGCAGGGCGCCGTCGAGAATGCCGATCTGCTCCAGGAACAGCAGAAAGCCACGACAATCGAGATCGAGCCGCTCTTGCTCCTGCGGCGCGTAGAGCCGCAGAGGGCTGGCCATCGGAGGCGCGCTGTCGGACGACGCGCGCAGTTGCTCCAGTCCGTCGAGCCAGTCGAAGGCCTTGCTCACTTCGGCGGGGCTGAAACCTGCCTGGATCAGGCTGGCTTGGAGGGACTCCCGATCGCGCACGGCGTCCGGGTCATCATAGAAGTAGTTTTCGAACAGGTAGAGCAGTACGTCCAACAGGGTCTCTTTCATCCAGCCTCTACCTGCGCCGGTGCGCATTTCGTTCAGGAAGGCCGCCTCGCGTAGCGGCCGTGCTGTGCGCTGACCACTCCCTCCAGTTCCAGCAGCAGCAGCATGGAGGACAGCTCCCCGACGGTCAACCCGGTGCGCTCGGCCAGCAGGTCGAGTCCGACCGGGTCGTGGCCGAGCGCGGCCAGCAGACGCTGGCGCGCAGGATCCGCTGCCGCACTGGCGTCGGCCCCGGTGCGCGTGGCGGCGGCAGGCGACGCGGCAGCCTGCAGCAAACGACCTCGCAAACTGCTGGCGAGCCGCAGCGCCGACGGTCCCAAGGCATCGATCACGTCGGCAGCGGTTTCGACGAGAGCCGCACCGTCGCGAATCAATCGGTGGCAGCCACGTGCCAGCGGGTTGTGGATCGAACCTGGAATGGCGAACACCTCGCGTCCCGCTTCGCTGGCATTGCGCGCGGTGATGAGAGCGCCGCTGCGCTGCGCGGCCTCGACCACAAGTGTGCCGAGGGCAAGCGCGGCGATGATGCGGTTGCGGCGCGGGAAATGGTCGGGCCGCGCCGAAGTCCCCGGCGCGAATTCGCTGACAATGCAGCCGTGGGCGCGGATACGTCGCGCGAGTTCGCGATTGCGCGCCGGATAGACCCGGTCGGGCCCGGTGCCGACCACAGCGACAGTCGCGCAGCCCGCGTCCAGCGCAGCGGAGTGGGCGGCAGCATCAATACCTTCGGCAAGTCCACTGGTCACGATCAAACCGCTGCGCGCAAAGGTGGCGGCAAAGTCGGCCGCGGTGTCGCGCCCGCCCGCTGTCGGATTGCGGCTGCCGACGATGGCGATCTGCGGATGCCAGAGAAGGTCCGCGTCGCCACTGACGAACAGGACGGGCGGTGGTGCGGGTGATTCAGCCAGCAGGGAGGGGTAGTCCGGATCGGAAAACTCGATCAGCCGGTTGCCGGGCGTGGCCAGCCATTCTGCGTCGGCGGACGCGCGTTCATCATCCCGCTCAAGGAAGGCGGCGGCGGCGGCTTCGCCGACACCCAGGGAGCGCAAAGACGAGGCCGAGCGGCTCTCCAGACGCTGCGCAACCTGCGCATCCTCCAGGGCCAGACGCAGCACGCGCCCCGGGAGCGGGGCGCGCACGGCGGCAAGCCAAGTGTCGGCGCGCAGTCTCAAGACCGCGGCTTCGTCAGGGCAATCGGTCCGGTGTCTTGGCGATGTTGTCGACACCGACCGGGCGGATCGCGTCCATCACCAGCCCGTAGCTGACCTTGTCGAAGGTGCGGAAAATCATCACGTGACCGACGAATTCATCGGGCAGCTTGACCTGGCGCGAAG
>JBIJCA010000184.1:0-9310 GCA_044344935.1 Aquimonas sp.
GGTTACGCGCAGTTCGACGGGATGCTGGCCCACGCCGAGTTCGATTTCGTTGTAGCGGAAGCGACCGCTGAAGGCGTCGAGGCTCAGTCCAGGCGGCGCCGTGACAAGTTCAAAGCGATGGCCGTCGCCCAGATCAGGATCGTCCACCACCACCTGGTAGTCGTAGGGGAAGCCCAGCGTCAGCCAGTTCGGCGGGATGGACGTGATGGTCGGGGGCGCGTTGACGTTATCCAGATTCAGCAGGTAGCGCTGCTGGTCACTCAGGCCCAGCGGATCAGCTGCGTCGACCACGACGAGGCGGGCTTCGGAGAACTGGTTGTCCTCAACGCATTCAGGCTGCGGCGACTGCGGATGCAGTTCGACGCGGACGTCGGCAGTCAGAAGCGCGCTCTCCAATTCCACGGTGACGCGCTCGCTTGCGCCTTGCGCCAAGGAGGACACGGCAATGCTGCGGAACGGAGATGCCTGGCCCGTCTGGTAGAAGCGCACCTCGATGGGCTGGCGATAGTCGGCCAGTCCGCGATTGCGGACGTCGGCACTGATCCGGGCGGTGCCACCGGACTCGACCAGCAGCAGGTGCCCGACACTGAGATCGGGCGCCGGCTCGGGTGGCAGCAGGATGCCTTCGCCCAGGAAGTCGAGTGCGATCGGCAGATAGGCCATCACAAGGCTGGTCGTGGCGAAGTGGGTGCTGAACAGGCCAGTCGTGGTGACCCAGGTGCCGTCTTCGCGTTGGTTGATCAGCAGATTCTCGATTGTTGCCCGCACCACCGGATCATCAATCGAAGGCTGCTTGGCATCCAAGGCAAAGCCAACCCACGCGGTCACGAGCGAGTCGCCGCGCTGGCCAACTCCGGCACGCAACCAGCCACCATCCGGCGCCTGTCGGCTGCGCAAGCGGGCATCAACCGCATCGATCGCTGTGCGCACGCGCACTCGCAATGCCGCATCGTCGATATGCGGCAACACTTCCGCGAGGCCAAGCATGCGGAACGCCAACAGAAGATTGTCGTTCTCCGTGGCGATGTTCCGCTGTAGAAAGAACTCCGCCATGGCCGGCATTGCAGCGTCGAAACGCTGCACGACATCCTGCTCGGCGGGGCTCAGCTGGTCCCTTCGCACCGCGTCGGCCAGGAAGCGGTTGGCCGAAAGCGCGACCAGTGCCGACATCGAATCCCAGTTGTTCAACCAGCCGCTGGAATGGTCATAGGTCCAATACAGGCTGCCGGTACCGGTCTGACGAACGCTCCACATGTAGTCGAGCGCACGCGCCCGTACCTGGAACGTGCGAGCGCGGTCAGGCACATAGCTCAAGGACCACAGGGCGAAGGCGGTCTGAACCCGCGAGAACTCCGGGTGCGAACGGCGGATCGAACCGTTTGCCTGCTGGCTATTGAGAATTTCAGCGAGCAGATACTCAGCCACGCGCTCATCCACGCGCGCCTTGCTGAGGGAGGCTTGCAGGCCCAGCACGGCCTGGGTCTGGACGTGACAGCCCAGACAGGTGTTGCGCCGATGCCAGGCCTCCGCCTCGGGCGCAACAAACCCACTGCCGCTCTGGATGGCGGCACGTGTGCGCCAGATCAGGCGCTTCAGGGCTTCGTTCGGCTGCGGATTGACCGCCTGCTCCGCCTCGATGTAGCAGGCGGTGTGTGCGCTCTGCAGGGATTGCGGCGTGAGTCCGCTCGGCGTTCCGCTCAGCAAGCCCGAGCCAGAGTCGATCTGCAGGCCGGAGAGGCCCCGCGTCAGCCCGTACCGCAGCACATCCCCATCCGGATCGATCGCATCCACGTCGTAGGCATAGGCACTGCCTTCGTTCACCGCGGTCACCGGCGCACTGACGATCCGCGGCGGCTCGTTGCCGCCGCTCACCTCGATGCGCACGCGCGCGGGAGCGGAATCCAGCTGGCCATCGTTGGCAAGGAAGTCGAAGCCGTCCTCACCGCGGAAGCCGGCTCGCGGGGTGTAGACCAGCGCAGCGCCGGTGCCGCTCAGGCTGCCATTCGCCGGGGCCTGCACGACGCGGAAACCGAGTGCATCGCCATCAGGGTCCACGCCGGTGAGGGTGATGGGCAGGGCCACGCCTGTCGGCGTGCTCAGCTGCTGCGGCTGTGCGATCGGCGCATCGTTGCGCGGCGTCACCGTGATGCGCACGGTCGCCGGCGCCGAGTCGAGCGCGCCGTCATTGACCACGAACTCGAAGCTGTCCTGGCCGTTGAAGTCAGGCGCCGGCTGATACCGCAGGTTGGGCGCGTCGCCCTGCAGGCTGCCGTGCAGCGGGCCGCGGACGATTCGGAAACCGAGCGCCGAGCCTTCCGGGTCAGTGCCCGCAAGGACCAGCGGAAGCGCAGTGTCCTCGGCGGTTTCAAGAACCTGCGGCAGCGCGGTCGGCGCATCGTTGACCGGCGTGACCACGATCGTGACGCGCGCCGGCTCGGACTCGTCGATGCCGTCGAACACGCTGAACTCGAAGACATCTTCGCCGCTGTACTCGGCGTTGGGGACGTAGGTGAGATTCGGCGCCGTGCCTTCAAGGCGACCCTGCGCGGGCGCGCTGCGCACGGTGAAGCTGAGTGCCTGTCCCTCGGCATCGCTGCCCTGCAGCTGCAGAGGCAGAGCAACATCTTCCGCGGTCGTGAGGCGCTGCGGCTGGGCCACCGGCGGCGTGTTGTAGCACTGGCCTTCGCCCTTGTACTCGAAGCTCATCCAGCCCTGGCCGGTGAGCTGGTAATCGAGCAGGCGGACGCGCACGAAGCGCTGCACGCGGTAGTCGAAACGGCTGCCCTGGCCGCGGCGTTCACTCCACGCCGGCAGCAGGATGTCTTCCTGCTTCAGCCGATCCAGCGCCGCACGCACGGCGGCAGCATTCATCGCGCCGGTCGCACCCTGGGCGAAGTCGGCGATGTTCAGCACCTGGTCGGCGCTGTTGTCGGGGTTGCGGTAGGTATAGCTGTCGCCCGGCGGCTGCAGGCTGTTGGCCAGCGTCGGGGCGTCGGTAGCACCGGTCCAGCTCAGCCAGCTGAAATTGCCCGGGCCAGTACCGCGTGGCAGCTGGTTGATCCTTGCCCCCACCGCAAGCCCCTTCAACAGCTCGGACGGCAGGGTGATCGGGTAGATCGGACAGAAATCCTGCACCACCCGCACGTCGAAATTCTGGTCGCTGCTGGCACCCTTGGGATCGGCGGCGCGCAGGCCCATGGCGTGCAGGCCGAGCTGGGCTTCGGTCGGCGTCCAGCGCAGGCGACCGGTGGCCGGGTCGTAGGTGGTGCCGGCGGGGCCGAGGGTCTGACTCAGGGTGACGGGATCCTGATCGGGATCGCGTGCGGCAGAGTCATAGCGGTACAGGCGCCCCACACGGGCGAAGCGCGGCGGCTCGGTGATGAAGCGCGGGGGGCGGTTGCTGCAGCTGGCATCACGCAGATAGGTCAGCTCGATCCAGGGTGTGGCCGACAGGCGGAAATCCTTCAGGCGAACCCACACGAAACGCTGCACCTGCAGCTGGCGGCGACTGCTGGCATCGCGTGCCTGTGCCCACACCGGCACGATCACGTCAACATAGCGCAGGGCATCCAGCTTGGTCTGCACCAGCGAGGAGTTCATGGCCGTGGACTGCGTCCACACCCAGTCGCCGGCATCGACGGCGAGATCCGCCGCGTTGTCGGGATTGCGGTAGGTGTGGCTGTCGCCGGGCGGCTTCAGGCTGTAGCCGAACAGCTCAGGGTCTTCGCTACCGGTCCAGCTGAGCCAGCTGAACTGGTTCGCGGCGACTCCACGGGTGAGTCGCGGCACTGCGGCGCCGGGCGCCACCCCATTCAGGGCGGACGCGGGCAGGGCGATCGGCAGCAGCGGGCATTCACTGACGGCGCTGGGCAGGTCGGTTTTGGCCGAGCCTGCGAATGCGCTCAGCCAGGCAGGCATTTCCCGTCTCTCGCTGGATGCAGCCGCGGGGGCTGCAGCGGACGCGCACAAAGAAACACCCAACAGCAGAAGCGCGCCAACGCCCTGCAACCCCCAACGACTGCGATTCATGGAAACCCCAAGAAAGATGTGGCCTGCGGAACCGTTCCCTTTTCCGCCAAGCTGAGCTGTGAACAGACGACCCGCACAAAAATGCGCCGCGCATCATACTTTTGTTGATTTTCGTGTCAAATACGTGAAGGGGTTTGCGCCGCGACGGGTCACGCGGCGTAGTGGCGATGACCGTGGGCGCCGGGGGTGGGTGCGCATCGGGTGTCATCGGAATGCGGGCATCGGCATCGCTGCGCCCGCCGCAGCGCCCGCGCAACGCTCTTGTCCTGCGTCCTAGGACATGAAAAACTCCGCCCATGCCCGGAATCAAGAGTCAAGACATCATCCTGCTGCTCAAGCTGGTGAGCCTGGAGCGACAGCTTGGCCAGGCCCGCGTGGCCGAACTCAGGGCACCCGCAGAGTGGATGGGCTGGACGCCAACCTCCGAAGAAGCCGGTGCGGGTGATCTGGATAGCGAAGCCGACCTCTACGCCGTACGCAGCCTGGAATTCAGCACCGGCATCAGCAAGTCCGAGGTCAGCGGCGGACTGCGTCGCAGCCGCAGCGTCGGCTTGCTGCGCACCGATCGACGCAGCGGTCGCCCCCAGGTGAACACCCAGGGCCTGCTGGAGTTGATCCAGTACGGACTGAAGTACTTCTTTCCTGCTGAGCCCGGCCCACTCACGCGCGGCATTCCCACCGCCCATGCCGCCCCGGTGTTGGCGGGTCGGCTGATCGCAGCCGGTGAAGACATCTACGTCTGGCCCGATGCCCAAGGCCTGCGTCAAGGGCAGGGCATCGCCCCGCTACATCGCTGCGTGCCGATCGCAGTGCGGCGTGATGCCTGGCTGTACGGCTGCCTGGCTTTGGTGGATTCGATTCGTATGGGACGTAGCCGCGAAGCTGAGCTCGCCGCTCGAATCTTGGGCGCCGAACTGGGCCTCCGGCAGTGAACGCGCCCCTTCCCCACGAGCAGATGCTCCAGCGCGTAGCAGCCGCACTGGACGCAGAGCTACAGCAGGAGATCGCTTTCGTGGGCGGCTGCGTGACTGCGCTGCATGTAACGGATCCAGTCACTCGAGCGGCCGTGCGCCTCACTGACGATGTGGATGTGATCCTGCATGTGTTGAGCCGCGGACAATGGCATCAGTTGGAGCGGCACTTGCAGCAACTCGGCTTCAGGGTGTCCCCCGAGGATGAAGTCATCTGCCGAATGCGCCTGCGCGACAACCAAGGCCCCGAGCTGATCGTCGACTTCATGCCGGATGATCCTGCGATTCTCGGATTCAGCAATCGTTGGTATCGCGACGCACTGCGTACAGCCGTGCAGCACACCCTACCCAACGGTATGACCGTGCGCGTAGTCGACCCACCGCATTTCATAGGCACCAAGCTGGAAGCGTTCAAAGGGCGCGGCAATAACGATCTGCTGGGAAGCCGCGATATCGAAGACCTCCTGAACATCGTTGACGGACGTGCGAGCCTCCTGGACGAACTGCTGGCGACCTCCCCCGCACTGCATACTTACGTTGGTGAACATCTTCAGCAATTGTTGTTGCATAACGATATCGGTTACGCAGTCCAGTCAGCGGCCATGGGCAGCCCAGACCGCGAAGACCTGATCTTCGATCGCCTCGAACGCCTGGCTGCGCTGCGGGGCACCTGAGGCTCGGACCGACTGCCAGCGCACGACGCCCGATCGCGCCGGCCTGCCTCCGCCGATAGCCCCTGTTTTCAATCTCACCCCGCGAGACGGCAGCACGCTGTGCTTGCGCGGGTGCGGCTGCCGTGGGCCCGGGTGGAAGAGGGCAAGCTTCATGGAACCTGCACGAATCCCGGCCCTCGCGCGCAGCGCTCCGGCATTCAGCAGCGCGCGCGGCGGTGCCGCGCAAGACTGCTGCCTCGCCCACCAGCTGCGAATCCCCAATCCCCAATCCCTAATCCCCGCTCTTCACACCTCCGCGCTTGCCGCCGCCCCGACTACCACATAAATTTGTGCCCATGCCGCTCACCGACCGCCAGCAAGCCATCCTCGATTTCCTGAGCGCTCGCCTCGCCCAGGACGGCTCGCCGCCAAGCCTGGCCGAAATCGCCGAGGCCTTCGGCTTCAGGCAGGCGCGCTCGGCGCAGGACCACCTGCGCGCGCTGGAGGCCAAGGGCTTGATTGAACTCAAGCCCGGCAAGGCGCGCGGTATCCGCCTGCTGATGCCCATGCCCGAAGCCGGGCTGCCGCTGGTCGGGCGGGTGGCGGCGGGGCGGCCGATCCTGGCCGATGCGCATATCGAGCGGCATGTCGCGGTCGACCCCGGCCTGTTCCGCCCGCGCGCGCACTTCCTGCTGCGCGTGCAGGGGGATTCGATGGTCGATGCGGCGATTCTCGATGGTGACCTGATCGCCGTGCACCGCACGCCCGAGGCCCGCGACGGCCAGATCGTGGTCGCGCGCATCGAGGACGAGATCACCGTCAAGCGCCTGCGCCATCGCGGCGAGCGCCTGCAGCTGCTGTCGGAAAACCCGGCCTATGCGCCGATCGAGGTCGATGCCAGCTCCGGCGACAGCTTCGCCATCGAGGGCCTGTTCGTCGGCGTGCTGCGGCTGGGCACGGGGAATACGCCGTGAACGCCGACACTGCCACGCCGCTGGGCCAGCTGCTGACCGATCCGCGCCTGTGGCGTGCCGGCAGCGCGCGCAGCCAGCGCGCATCGGAGTCCACCGGCGTGGCCGAGCTCGACGTCTTCCTGCCCACCGCCGGCTGGCCGCAGTCGAGCCTGAGCGAGGTGCTGTTCGCCGCCGACGGCCAGGGCGAACTCAGCCTGGTGCTGCCGCTGCTCGCGCGCCTGAGCAGCGGGCGCGGCCGCCTGGTGCTGGTGGCGCCGCCCTACCGACCCTACGCGCCGGCCTTGATCCAGTGCGGTATCGAGCTGGACGCGCTGGTGGTCGTGCAGGCGCCGCCGAAACACGCGCTGTGGGCCGCCGAACAGTGCCTGCGCGCCGGCTGCTGCGCGGCCGTGCTGTGCTGGCCGGATGCAGGCCGCGATGCCGACGAGCGCAGCCTGCGCCGGCTGCAGCTGGCGGCGGAAGCCGGGCACAGCCTGGGCATCGCACTGCGCCCACTACGCGCCGCCGCACAGACTTCACCGGCCGCGCTGCGTCTCACGCTGGATGCCGAGGGCGAACTGCGCGTACTGAAAGCACGCGGCGCCCATCCGCCCACGCGCAGCCTGCGCTGGCGGCAGCGCGCGCCGGTGACTGCGAACGTGGCGGCTGCATCGACGGGTCTGAGGACACTGCAGCGCGATGCGATCGGGCCGACCAATGCCCCCAATGCGCTGCAGCGTCCGCTGCGGTTGAGCGATGCCGCTGGCAATCGCGATGAATCCGGCGCGCCGCAGCCCGGTCTGCAGTCCGTTCTGCCCCTGCACTGATGCCGACGCGCGATGTCGACCTCCACGCCACCGCCGCTGTGGGCCGCCGTGCATCTGCCGCAGCTGGCGCTGGACGCGGTGCTCCGCCAGCAGTCCGAGCCTGAGGCGCCGCTGGCCCTGATCGAAGGCCCGGCGCAGCGACGTCGCGTGCTCGATGCCAACCGCGCCGCACGCAACAGCGGCGTGCAGCGGTGCCAGGCGCTGGCGGCGGCACGCGCGCTCTGCGCCGAACTGCGCGCGCTCGAACACCGCCCGCAGGACGCGCAACGCCTGCTCGAACTGCTGGCCGCCTGGGCCTACCGCTACAGCTCGATGGTCTGCCTGCCGCAGACCGACACCGTGGTGCTGGAGGTCGGTCGCAGCTTCGGCCTGTTCGGCCAGTGGCCATCCTTCGAACGTCGCCTGCGCGCCGATCTCGCCGCACTCGGCGTGCAGCACCGCATCGCCGCCGCACCCACGATCAGCGGCGCCTGCCTGCTGGCCGCGCATCGCGACGGCCTCGCCGTGGACCGGCCCGACCCGCTCAAGCACGCGCTGGATCCACTGCCGGTCGAAGCCCTGCCGCTGTCCGAGCGCGAAGCCGACAGCCTGCGCGGCATGGGCCTGCGCACACTGCGGCAGGTGTTCGCCCTGCCGCGCGCGGGGCTGGCGCGACGCTTCGGTCCCGAGCTGCTGGCGCAGATCGATCGCCTGCTCGGCCACGCGCCCGACCCGCAGGACCTGTACCGCCCGCCCGAACGCTTCGCTGCCCGCGTCGAATTCAGCTACGAGATCGAGCACTTCACGCCCCTGCTGTTCCCACTGCGCCGGCTGTGCAGCGACCTCGCCGAATTCCTCACCGCCCGCGACGGCGGCGTGCAGCGCTTCGTGCTGGCGCTGGAGCACGAAGGCCAGCCGGCCAGCACGCTGGAGATCGGCCTGCTCGCACCCGAGCGCGAGGCCACGCGCCTGTTCGAACTCGCCCGCGGTCGGCTGGAGCGCCTGCCCCTGCCCAAGGCTGCGCTGGCTCTGCGGCTGGAGGCCAACGAGCTGCCGCCGTTCATTCCGGCGCGCAGCGATCTGTTCGACACCGCGCCGGGCCAGACCGAACCCTGGGAGGGCCTGCGCGAACGCCTGCGCGCCCGGCTCGGCGAAGACGCCCTGCAGCAGCTGATGCTGACCGGCGACCCGCGTCCCGAACGCGCGCAGCAGTGCGTGCCCATGCGCAATCAACGCGACCCCGCCCAGCGCCCGGTGCCGCGCCCGCCCTGGCTGCTGCCCGAACCGCGCCCACTGCGCGACGCCGTCGCCGCCGTGCTGGCCGGGCCCGAACGCATCGAAGCCGGCTGGTGGGACGAGGCCGACCAGCGCCGCGACTACTACCTGATCGAAACCCGCAGCGGCCAACGCGCCTGGGCCTTCCGGCCGGCCGGCGATGTGCCCACGTTGAACGGGTGGATGGTGCAGGGGTGGTTTGCTTGAAGAGCGGGGATTCGGGATTGGGGATTGGGGATTCGTTAGGAGCCGGTGGTGTGGAGGGTGCGCGCTCGTGCGGCACTGTCGTGCAAGCTGATGAACGCTCGAGCGCTGCGCGCGAGGGCCGGGAGGGAATCGCTTGAAGCCAACGGGCTGGGGGGATCGACGGCCGCACAGGGCATGACGCACCGGAGCGAAGGCCCATAGGGTGGGTCTTGACCCACCGGAGCTGGACGCTTGCCTCGGTCAGCATGAGCCAGCACATGCCAGCATCGCACCCCCCGACCTTGAAGATCGCCGAGTTGATGCGTCGCATGGAATGTTCGGGAAAAGGCAGATACAGCAGTGCAGTCAGCGCGAAAGCAACCAGTGCGGCGAGCCTGAGGAGTCGGTGGGTCAAGACCCGCCCAGAACGGAAGGGC
>JBIJCA010000236.1:0-7314 GCA_044344935.1 Aquimonas sp.
ACGCCGGACAGCGTCATCGATCGCGGCTTTCGCGAGGTCGCGGCGACCCTGGTCGATCGGGTCTCGGAAGCGCGAGCGTCGGTCGCAGGTGCGGCGGGCAAGCGCATCGGGCCATTTCAGCTCGACCGTCTGTTGGGGCGTGGCGGCATGGGTGAGGTCTGGCTGGCGAAGCGGCACGATGGCGACTTCCAGCAGGAGGTGGCGCTCAAGCTGCTCTTGCGCGGCATCGATGGGGAAGACCGGGTGCGACGGTTCGTGCAGGAGCGCCGCATTCTTGCAGAGCTGTCGCATCCCGCCATCGCCCGCTTCATCGACGGCGGCTTCGCGGACGACGGCACGCCGTGGTACGCGATGGAGCGGGTCGATGGCTTGCCGCTGACCGAGTACGCGCGCCGCAACAGTCTCGACGTGCGCGCGCGGGTGGCGCTGCTGGCAGACGTCGCTGAAGCGGTGGCCTATGCGCAGAACCGGCTGGTGGTGCACCGCGACCTGAAGCCCTCGAACATTCTGGTGGACGCGCACGGCCGCGTGCATCTGCTGGACTTCGGCATTGCCAAGCTGATGCAGGCGGGTTCCGGCCTCGAAGAGACCGCCACCGGCCTGCGCGTGATGTCGCCGGCGTACGCGGCACCCGAGCAGATCCTGGACGAGCCCATCAGCACCGCCACCGACGTGTATGCCCTCGGTGTGGTGCTGCACGAACTGCTGACGGGCAGCCTGCCGCATCAGCGCGACAGCACCACGCTGGAAAGCCTCGCCGAGCGCGTGCGTCACGAAACCGCGGAGCGCCCGAGCCTGCGTTTGCGTGACACCACCCGCACCGGTCTCGCCCTCGGCGCAGCAGCCAGCACAGTGACGCGCTTTGCCCGCGAGATTGCCGGTGAGCTCGACACCATCGTGCTGGCCGCGCTGCGTCGCGAGCCCGAACGCCGCTACGCCACAGCCGCCGCCTTCGCCGACGACCTGCGCCGCTGGCTGTCGGGTCGGCCGGTTGCCGCACAGCTGGATACGCGGCGCTATCGGATGCGCAAGTTCGTCGCTCGCCATCGGCTTGCGGTCGGCAGCGCGAGCGCGGTGGTGCTGGCGCTTATCGCGGGGTTCGGTACCGCACTGTGGCAGGCGACGGTGGCGCAATCGCAGGCGCAACGTGCCGAACGCGAAGCGGCCGTCGCACGCGAAATGGCGACCCGCAACGAGCGCGTCAAGGAGTTCCTGATCTCGGTCTTCCTGCAGGAGAATCCGCTGCGTCGCGATGCGCGCGGCGCGCTCACCATGGCGGAAGCGTTCGAGGATGCGCTCAAACGCATCGACAGCGAGTTCGCGGACGACCCGGCAATGCAGAGCGACCTGCTCGATGACTTCGGCGAGATCGTCAGCGGACGCGGCGATTTCGTGCGCGCCCGCGGCATGTTCGAACGCGCGCTTGCTATCGCCGAGCGCGTGCACGGCGAGAACGATCCTGCCGTCGCCGAAGCCCTGCTCAACATCGCCGCCGCCAATTCGGGGGAAGGTCGCGTCGAAGCCAACCGACAGCTTGCCGAGCGCGCGATCCGCATCCTGCAGGCAGGCCAGCCGCCCGACACTGCCGCCTTGGCCAACGCCCACAATGCGCTGGCCGTTGCGCTGCGGAATGAGGGCGACATGCCCGCGGCGATCCTGCACACGCAGCGCGCCCTGGCGCTGGCCGGCGGCCCGCAGAGCGCGGAGCCGCTGGTTCCGGTGGCGCTGTACAACCTGGCCACCATGCTGGCGGAGGCCGATCGGATCGACGAGGCCGAACCCATTGCGCGGCAGGCGATCGCTGCGCTCGAGCGCCAGCAGGGGGTCGATGCCGCACCGCTCGCCATCGCGCTCACCACCCTCGAAAGCGTGCTCGAACAGCGTGGCGATACGGCCGGTGTGACCCGTCTGACGGAGCGACGGCTGGCGATCGCCCGACTGCACTTTTCCGGCGACCACCCGTGGAAGTCGTCCGCGCTCGCCGACAGCGGCTGGCAGCTGGTGCTGGAGGGCCGCGCCGAAGAAGGTGAGGCGCGCATCCGCGAGGCGATTGCGGCTTTCGATCGCCAGGGCGATGACGCGATGTCGGCGCAGAGCGCGCGGCGCCGGCTGGCCTTGAGTCTCATCCGGCGCGACGCGCTGGACGAAGCCGCCGCGGTTCTGGATGCCGCCATCGACAGCTGTCGCGCTGCTGCGACCCTCGACAACCAGATGTGTCTGACCCTGCGCGCCAACCGTGCTCACCTCGCTGCCCGGCTGGGGAACTTTGAGGCTGCGCTCGCCGAAGCCGATACGGTTGAGCGCACCCTGGCCCAGCGCTTTGGCAGCGACCTGGACGAACGCGCGCAGGCGCTGGAAGCGCGTGCGGCGGCCTTGGCAGGGCTGCAGCGCCGCGAGGAGGCGCGCACTACGCAGAGCAACGCGCTGCGCATCTACCAGGCGCTGTACGAGGGCAGCCATCGCAGCGTGCTGCGTGCCCAGGAGCGCTTGGCTGCGCTGCAGGGCGATGGCGTCGAGGTCGCTCGTTGATCGAAGGCGTCATTGCCCGGGCGCGCATTCAATCGAAGGCCGCGGGCGCGGCGAAACCGCAAGGGCTGAGCACGCGGGGCAGGGCGCGCAATGGGCCTCAAGGCGAAGGGCGGCAGATGTCATGCGGCTGCGCGCCAAAAGCCAGCACGGGAAAGTGGAGTGATCGAGCGAACGAAGCCTCGCGGACCACAGACCTCAACCGGTGTCCAAGATCCCCGCTCGGTCAGGCGCTTGCGCGTCCATCACCCACTCGCCAGACTTTCCAGTAGGGGCCTTGAGTTTGCCGTCTGCCCTGCGCTCATGCATCCGCCGATTTCGGGCTCGGCCTGCTGAACAGCAAGCGCCAGCCATTTGCCACTCATCTATTCTCAGCCCCTACTCATCCGCCATCCCGCCCCAGCCCTCGCAGGTCGCATCTATCCACCCATTCGACGCCATGCTGCTTGACCTGCGCGCCAGTGTGCGGATGCTGCGAGCGGCGCCCGCTTTCGTGTTGATCGTGGTGTTGACGCTGGGCTTAGGGATCGGTGCGACAACTGCGGTGTTCAGCGTGATCGAAGGGCAGTTGCTGCGGCCGTTGCCGTATGCCGACAGCGCGCGGCTGGTGACGATCTACAACAGCTACCCGAAGCGTGGCGTTGAGCAGTCGGCGAACACGGTGCCTGACTATCTGGATCGACGCGCGCATGTCGATGCGCTGGCCGATAGCGCGCTGTATTTCGACTACAGCTATGACCTGAGCGTTGCGGGTGCGCCGCTGCGGGTGGCGGGTGTCGGTACGACGCCCTCGCTGTTCAGCACGCTGGGGGTCGAGGCCGCACTGGGTCGCACCTTCACTGCCGACGAGGCAGTGCTTGGCAATGAACGGGTGGTGTTGCTGAGTGATGGCCTCTGGCGCAGCCATTTTGGCGCCGATCGGGCGCTGGTGGGTCGCGACATCCGGATCAGCGGGCAGCCCTATCGAGTGGTCGGGGTGATGCCGGCGAGCTTTGCTTTTCCGCGGCGCGAGGTGGCGCTGTGGGTGCCGTTTGCGTGGACCGAACGTCAGCAGTCCGACGCGATGCGCGGCTTCGAGTTTGCGCAGTCGATTGGCCGCTTGCGCGCGAACGCCAGCCTCGATGAGCTGAATGCGCAGCTCGACGCGCTGGTCGCCAACAACCTTGAGCGCTTCGCCGGCACGCAGCTGGCGCCGAACTTCGTGGAGGGCGCCCGCCGCGGCGGGTTCGTCAGTCGTGCTCGGAGCCTGCATGCACACCTGGTCGGAGATCTCGGCGCGACGCTGTGGTTGTTGCAGGGCGCGGTGGTGTTGCTGCTGCTGATTGCCTGCGCCAACGTCGCGAACCTTCTGCTGATGCGCTTCAGCGCACGACGTGGCGAATTGGCGATGCGGGTCGCGCTTGGAGCCAGTCGCTGGCGGCTGGCGCGGCAGATTCTGACCGAGAGTGCGCTGCTGGCGCTGGCTGGCGCGGTGGTTGGCGTCGCTGTGACGTCTGCCGGTGTTGGTGTGTTGCGTGTGCTTGGTCTGAATGGCGACGAACACGGTTTGGCGATAGGCATCAATGCGCGCGTCCTCGGTTTCGCGCTGGTTGCAGCGCTGCTCAGCCTGCTGTTGTGCGCGCTTCCGCCGCTGCTTGCGTTGGGCCGCGACGGCGCACTGAGTCTGGCCGGTCGCAACGGGATCGGCGGTGGTGCGTCGCGCCGCCAGCGCAGTTTGCTGGTGGTGCTGCAACTGAGTTTGGCGATCGGCCTGCTTGCCGGTACGGGCCTGCTCGGGCACAGCATCTGGAGGCTGCAGCAGGTCGATCCAGGCTTCAACCCCAACCAGCTGTACACGGTCAGCATCAATCTCTCGCGCGAGCGCTATCGCGAGTTGGCGCAAACCCGCGCTTTCAACGAACAGCTGGTCACCGCAGTAGCCGCGATCGAGGGCGTGGCCGCGGTCGGGGCGATCGCGCAGCTGCCGTTCTCCGCTGACTATGGCTCGGCGCCGTACTTTGTTGAGGGTGACGAATCGACCGAAAGTGTGGTCGGGACGCTTCAGGTGGCTGACAGCGGCTACTTCCGCAGCATGCAGATACCGCTGCTGCGCGGGCGCCTTTTCGAGGCAACCGACCGCGACGACAGCCTGCCGGTGGTGGTGATTGACCAGGCGCTCGTCGAACGCTCCTTCGCCGGTCGCGACCCGCTTGGCCATCGAATCGGCACCGCCGGTGTCGATGGCGCGCTGCATTGGCGAACGGTGGTTGGGGTTGTGCAGTCAGTCAAGACCCGACAGCTGTCGGAGCGCGACGGCGCGCCGACTTTCTACAGCCCACTGGCGCAGCAGCCGGCCCGCATTTTTCGGCTGGTGATGCGCACGCCGATGTCGCTCGATGCCGTAGCTGCAAGCGTCCGCGAGGCGGTTGCCAGCGTCGATCCAGAGCAACCGCTGTGGGAGTTGATGCGCATGCAAGACCGCATCGAGCGTTCTCTCGACGTCCGACGTACGCCCGTCACCTTGCTGGTGATGTTTGCTGGAGTGGCGCTTCTGCTGAGCGCGGTTGGCATCTACGCCGTGCTCGCGCACTCGGTCGGACAGCGCAGCGCCGAGATCGGTCTGCGCATGGCGGTCGGCGCCAGTCGCGCGGCCATCATGCGCTGGGTACTCATCGACGGCTGTCGGTTGCTGCTGGTCGGCAGTGTGTTCGGCAGCCTGCTCGCAGTTCTGCTTGGCATGCAGTTGCGCGCGCAGCTTTTTGAAGTCAGCCCGCTTGATCCGCTGACTTTGCTGCCAGTGCTGCTGGTGGTCGCATGCGTCACCGTGTCGGCGTGCTGGATTCCCGCCCTCCGCGCTGCCGCGATCACGCCGATGGAAGCGATGCGTCGGGAATAGCCGATGGCGGCGCGTGTCCACATGGGACTCTGTTCTGCCGCGCGCTGATCTTGCGCAGGCTGCGCAACGCCGCAGGCACCTGCACCAGCGACGCCGTGAACAGCAGCATCCGCCACCACACCAGCGGCAGGGCGGTCAGCGTGATCAGCTTGCCGAAGATGCCGTTAGAGCCTCAGGCCAGAACGGAAAAATGCATCTGCAGCTGGGCGTGGGTCGCTAGCGTCATTGCCACGGCGAGAGTTCGAGGATGTGGGACGATGCGCGAGCGCTGAGCCGCCGGTGACGACGGCAGCGCAGTCTGCGGTCCCGCTGTCGCCTCGCTCCACGCCAAGTCAGGGCACGCATTCCAGTGATGGGTGCGCGCGGAGATCGACCGGTCATGTGTCGAGGCGACTTCAGCTCGGGAGTGTGGAACGGTGAAGCATCTACAAGCACTGGCGATGTCAGCTCTGCTTGCATGGAGCGGTCCGGCGATCGCGGCCCTGTCGATCAGCGGTACGGTGGTGGTCGAGCCACATCCCTCCGCCCTGAAGCGCGGTCAACAGGCTAGCGTCACCTACACCATCACCAACACCGGTGACGAGCCTCTAGACTACGCTGGTGCGGGCTTCACCTACCGCACGTTCGGTCCGCTGAGCACGCTGTTTCCATTTCCAACCGAAGGGACACCGCCGTGCGGCTTTCGCCTTTTGGATCTGAGTACGCCACCTGGGTTGCCGGGCTTCGTCGCAAATACCGTCGACTTTTCGCCGGTACCCATTCAGCCGGGTGAGACTCGGCAATGCACTACCGGTCTTCGAATTTCGGCCGAGACAGCGGGGCCTTTCGTACAGAGGTTCGCCTTCAGCGGCTTGCGCGATGGGCGAAGCGTGTCGTCGCAGCTGCACGTCGTCTTTACGCTTGGAGAGCCACCGCTTGCGATTCCAGCGCTTACGATCTGGGCCTTCGCCTTCGCATCGTTGGCCGTGCTCTTGGCTGGGCTGTATCGTTTCCCACGACGATGATTGGTGCGCAGCTGACTGGGCGCGATCCGGGCTTCGCATGTCGGCCTGGCGAAACCCGGTCAGCTCGCGACGCGTTGTGGCGGCTTCAGCTCGGGAGTGTGGAACGGTGAAGCATCTACAATCACTGGCGATGTCAGTTCTGCTTGCATGGGGCGCTCCAGCGAACGCGGCCCTGTCGATCAGCGGCACGGTGGTGGTCGAGCCAAATCCCTCGAACCTGGTGCGCGGGCAGGAGGAGACGATTGCCTACACCCTCACCAATACCGGCGATGAGCCGATCGATCTCGCTACGGTCGGTTTTCCTTACCGCAGCTCAGGCCCGCTGAGCACCTTGCTGCCGTTTCAGACATCCGCCACCCCGCCGTGTGTCTATTGACTGCGGGTGCTGCCTGGGCCGTTCGAGGTGCCGGGCGCAGTGGAAAGTCAGGGCAAGTGGTCGCCGGTTCCCCCATTCCTGGAGAAGACCATCGAGTTCGCGCCCGCTCCCATCGAGCCGGGCGAAACGCGCCGCTGTGTGGCCGCGCTGCGCGTCTCAGCGCAGACGGCCGGGCCGTTTGTTCAGACCTTCAACTTCCATGCGTCGCGAGGGGAACAGTCGGTGACGCAGACGCGTTCCGTGGTGTTCAGGCTGGGCGAGTCCGCCATAGCGATCCCTGCTGCGTCGACGTGGAGCTTGGCCCTCGCATCAGTGCTGGTGCTGATGATGGGCGTGTTCCGGCTGCAGAGGTGAGGGTGGCCAGGCCTGCTCCTTGCGGCTGCGCTTTTGGCTATCCGCGAAACTGCATGGCAAGCGACACTCGCATGGCGCCCGCTGCGTCCAGTGGCTGCGTGGATCAGCATCGCCCGCTGGCTGAGTGATGGAAGCCTGCGCGTGCAAGCCCAGCACCGCTGAGGGAATGGGGGAGGGAG
>JBIJCA010000089.1:0-15192 GCA_044344935.1 Aquimonas sp.
CCCGTGTGGGGAAACTCCCGACGCCCGATGTGAACTGTGGGCCTTATTTCGTCATGAATGGTGTCGATAATGAACTCGTGCCCGCGTTGTCATGCGAGGCGCTCCGGACCGGCTCTCCGACCTCCCCCACGGCCCCGGTCCCATGCTCTTCCCCGAAGCACACAGCCGGATCGCAGGATGCGATCCGGCTGTTTCGTTTCCGGCCTCCGGAATCCCGCGCGAGATACTCCACAAGCCTAAAGTCCTGCGCGCCCGCGCCGTTATTCCTCGCGTGCCGCGATCGCGGCCCGCACCGACACCGGTGCGGCGGATCCTGGGTTGCCGCCTTGCTCCGTCGCACCGGTGTCCCACGCGGGGGATCGGATCACGCATGCCGCGTCCACAGGCGTTCGAACTCGGCGCGGAATTCCGAGACCAGCTGCGGGTGCTCGATCACCAGAATGTTTTCTTCATTGGAGGTGGTGGCACTGCGCGTCCAGTTGAAGCTGCCGTTCAGCAGCTGACATTCGTCGAAGAGCGCGAACTTGTGGTGCATGTGGTACTCACTGCGGTCGACCCGCACCGGCAGGCCCCGTTCGCGCAGCCAGAGCACATCGCTGCCGGCGTCGAACTCCTTTTCGTTGTCGGTCAAGAGGCGCACCGTCACGCCGCGGCGATGGCAGGCCAGCAGGGCCTCTGCCAGCACGTTGTCGGAGAGGGTGAAGACGCAGACATCGATCTGCCTGCGCGCAGCGCGACACAGGGTGAGGATTTTCTGCCGACAGCTCTCGCCCGGGCTGAAGTGGGCACTGGCCGGTTCGCGCGCTGCCTGCGCCTGCAGGTCGAGCGTCCTGACCACCTGCTCCAGCCACTTCAATGCGGCTTGCGCCTGCACCGGATCCGCTACCAGATCGCGCACCAGGGCGAATGCACGGTTGCGCAGATAGCGGATCGCGTCCGGTGAGAGTGACTGGCCGAGCTCGCGCAGCTCGTCGCGCTCGTCAACGCTGAGCTTCAGATCGGCGAGGCTGTCGCGCAGCGTGCGGTCGAGCTGGTTGAAGTCCATCGGCGGTCTCCAGGGTCGGGTCGGCATGATCGATGGCGACGGCGTCGGCGTCGAGTGCGGAAGCCCTTGCCGTGGCGACCGCGATTGGCGAGGCTGCCGTCGTTACCAGCCTGCTGGCCCCGGATCCAATGACCTCGCACCCGATCGACCTCGAATTCCTCGAAGCATGGCGAGGCGTCGGCGCGCAGGACGACGGCAGCGCCTGCCTCGCGGCCCTGCGCGCGGGCTGGCGCGAGCCGCAGCGGCACTACCACAGCCTGCAGCATCTGTCGGAATGCCTCGACCTGCTGCGTGCGCATCGCGTGCACGCGCAGCGGCCGGATGAGCTGGTGCTGGCGCTGTGGTTCCACGACGCGATCTACGACCCGCGCGGCAAGGACAACGAACAGCGCAGCGCCGACTGGTCGACGCGCGCACTGTCCGAGGCCCGCGCCGACCCCGCGGCGATCGCGCGCATCCACTCGCTTGTTCTCGACACGGCACACGCGGCAGAACCCGCGCCGGGCGACCCCAGCCTGCTGGTCGACATCGACCTCGCGATTCTCGGCGCCGTGCCAGAACGCTTCGCCCAGTACGAGCGCCAGGTGCGCGCCGAGTACGCCTGGGTGCCGGGCTTCCTGTATCGCTACAAGCGTCGCCAGCTGCTGCGGGAATTCGCAGTTCGTGAACCGCTGTACCGCACGCCCGTCCTGCGGGCGCGGCTGGAGGCGCAGGCGAGAGTCAATCTGGCGCGGGCGATCGGCTGAGCCTGCAGGCTTTCATCGCCCGCGACTGAAGCCCAGCGCGAACCCGTCACGCCGCCACACCCACGCCAGCAGCAGATACCAGGCCGTCATCAGCGCCCCGATGTGCCACTCAAGCAGGTTCTCCATGCGGTCCTTGAGCTCGGGGTCGTCGAAGCCGTTGGCGACTGCGGTATAGCCGAGACCCAGCGCCAGCATCACCAGCGAGATCGCCAGCCAGGCGGCGCCAACGCGATCCCAGCGCAGGTGCCGCCGGTGCCAGTGGCGGACCACCACCAGCTGGGCCAGATAGACCGAGGCGAAGTAGAGCTGCGCACCGTAGCGGCGCAGGAAGCGATAGGCCTCGCCGTCGGTCCCCAGAAAGGTGACGTACACCGCCAGCGCCAAGCCCGCGAAGGGCGCGAGCAGCCACAAACTGCGCCCGGCGCGCGGATCGCCCGTGCTCTGCCGCAGCCAGACGACCGTCGCCAGCCAGTGCAGCGTCAGCAGCAGGGCAGAGGGCAGCATCAGCAGCCGGAACAGGTGATTGCCCAGCCCATTCCGCGCCGCCCGACTGATCGACGTGCAGCCTTCGAGGTAAGGCACGCAGGCTGGCACGTGGCCGGCCTCGATCGACAGCGCGTAGGCGAGGTGTGCGGCGGCGACGGGCACCAGGGCCACGGCGAGTGGGAGGGGCCAGAGGGTGAGGGTCGATGTGCGTTGGATCATGGGGACACCGAGCGGCACGGCAGGTGGACAGGGTCCGCGTCCTTGCAAACGTGACCAGCTGCCTAGATCAAGGTCCGCGAGAGTACCGCCTGCTCCGGCGCAGAGAACAAGAAGCTTTTCCCTGAACTTTCGGAAGCTTGAGTCGCTGGCAAGCAAAACTCGGCTGCAGACGGCTGGAAGTCTTGGCTCGCAAACAAGCGAAAGCGTCCCGGCAGGCGGCGCACACGTCGCCCCCGACGGCTGCAAAACGCTAAAGTCCACGGCCCGGCCCGGCGTGTTTGCTTGCGCCGCCCTGCCTAGCATCGCGAAACCCAATGCCCCCCACCCAGCTCGGCTTCAAGATCACCGCCGGCGGCGCGCATGCCGCTCGCACCATGATGCTGCAGGAGCTTACGGAGCTGCTGGCCGCGACCGCGCCCGACGATCGCCTCGAACAGCGGCGTGCCGCGGTGATCGAAGACAACGTGCTCGGCAAGCGCTCGCTTAGCACCCGACGACTCACCTGGAGCCACCTCTTGGATCTCTATGGGATGAGTCCAGATCTGCTGGTGTTCCGAGGGCTCACCTGGTTCTGGAAGCTGGACCCGAGCGGCCATCCGCTGATGGCCTTGAGCGCTGCCCTGGCTCGCGATGGCCTCTTGGCCGATGTCGTGCCCTTTGTGCTGGGTTTTCCTCAGGGCACCAAAGTCACCCGCGAAGCGGTAGAAGCCAAGCTGGAACAGCTGCACCCTCGACGCTTCAGTGTCGCCACGCTCAAGTCGGTTGCTCAGAACATCAACTCCAGCCTGACCCAGGCAGGGCATTTGCAGGGGCGCGCCAACAAGACCCGAGTCAGTGCCAATGCTACCGCCGGTTCGGTCGCGTTCGCCCTGCTGCTGGGCTACGCCAGCGGCGCTCGCGGCCTGGAGCTGTTCCGCACGCGCTACATGGCGGCGCAGGATGTGCCCCTGCCGCGCGCCATCGAGCTGGCGGAAGAAGCCGCCCGCAAGGGCTGGCTGGACCTCAAGCGCGTCGCCGACGTGGTCGAGGTCGCGTTTCCCCGGATCATCCGCCCGGAAGAATTGAGGGCTATCCATGAGCAAGCTTAAGCGCCTGCTGCAATCCTACGAGCGCTTCATCCAGGCCCCCTGGCGGCCGGATGTAGCCGCCGCCCAGCGGGTCGTGTTCTGCGTCTATGACCCCACCGAGGAACGTGCCCTGCGCGCACGCGTGGAAGAGTTCGAGCTGGCCACGCGCGGCGCGGCGCACGGCTGGTGCGTGTTCGACCTCACCGACACCTTTGCGCAATGGCTGGCAGCGCAACGCTACGCGCAGAAGTACTTCGCCAACCCCGAGCTGCTCACCAACCTGCTGCCCAAGTACCTCGCGCATCTAGGCGAGCGCTTTGCCGAGTTCCTCGCCCAGGCGAGTGCAGATGGCAATAGCGTAGTGGCCGTGCATGGCGTCGGCAGCCTGTTCGGGCAGGTCAAGGTCAAGGACGTGGTCGACCACTTCGCGCCCCAGGTCCAGGGCCGCCTGCTGGTGTTCTTCCCTGGCAGCTTCGAGAACAACAACTACCGCCTGCTCGATGGCTACGACGGCTGGAACTATCTCGCTGTGCCCATCACCGCCGAACAAACGCTCTGACTCCGCGTATCTGACCAGGACTCACCATGCTCAATCGCGATATCTATCTCAAAGACCCCGCAACCCGTCGCCTGGTCAACCAGGGCGTGGCCACCGTCAATGACGACCGCACCCAGCCTGCGCTTGAGGTGTTGCGCTACGAGCTTGAGACCTTCGTCTGCGACGGCCAGTACGAGAAGGGCCTGCGCGACATTCTCGAAACCTTCCTGAGCAATGTTGACCAGCCGCAGCAGCCCGGCGTGTGGATCAGCGGCTTCTTCGGTTCGGGCAAGTCGCATCTGGTCAAGATGATGCGCGCGCTGTGGCAGGACGCGCCCTTCCCGGATGGCGCCACACCCCGCGGCCTGGCGGAGCTGCCGAGCAGCGTGAGTGATCCGCTCACTGAGCTCAGCCGCAAGGCGCGCGCTCACGGCGGTCTGCATGCGGCCTCGGGCACGCTGGGCGCAGGCGCCAGCGGCAGCGTGCGCCTCGCTCTGCTCCGGATCCTGTTCAAGTCGGCCGACCTGCCGGAGCAGTACCCGGTGGCACGCTTCGTTATGTGGCTGAAGAAAGAAGGCCAGCTGGACGCTGTGCGCGGCGCGGTCGAGTCTGCCGGCTACGACTGGCAGGAAGAGCTGGACAACTTCTACGTGGCCGACGGCATCGCCGATGCGCTGATCCAGGTTTCGCCGCAACGCTTCAGCTCGCGCGCGGCCTGCGTAGAAACTCTGACGCATATGTTCCCCAGCGTGCGCGATGTCTCCAGCGACGAGATGATCAAGGCCATTCGCGACGCGCTCACAGTCGACGGCAAGTTCCCGCTGACCTTGGTGGTGCTCGACGAAGTGCAGCAATACATCGGCACCGACTCGCAGCGCTCGATGGACGTCCAGGAAACCGTCGAAGCCTGCTCGAAGAGCATCGGCGGCAAACTGCTGTTCGTCGGCACCGGCCAAACCGCCGTGACCGGCACCGCCAACCTGGCGCGCCTGCAGGGCCGTTTCACCGTGCGCGTCGAGCTGTCGGACAGCGACGTCGATGCAGTGATCCGCAAGGTCATCCTGGCCAAGAAGCCGGAGACCATGCCGACGATTGCCGCACGCCTGCAGGACAACCTGGGCGAAATCTCGCGGCATCTTGCCGGCAGCACCCTGGCGCACAAGCAGACCGATATCGCCGTGTTCGCGCAGGACTATCCCCTGCTGCCGGTGCGTCGACGTTTCTGGGAGGCCGCGCTGAAGGTGCTGGACCAAACCGGCACGGCCGCGCAGCTGCGCAACCAGCTCTCGGTGGTGCACAAGGTTATTCAGACCAATCTCGATCAGCCGCTGGGCTCGGTGGTGCCGGCCGACTACATCTACTTCGACAGCGCCGAGAACCTGCTGCAGTCCCGCCTGCTGCCGCGCAAGTTGTTTGAGAAGACCAGTCTGTGGGCGCAGGGCAGCGCGGATGAGCGCGTGCTGGCCCGCGCCTGTGGCCTGATCTTTCTGGTCAACAAGGTCGCGGCAGCAAACCCCGAGCTGGGTCTGCGCGCCAACATCGACACCCTGGCCGACCTGCTGGTGGAAGACCTGCCGGCCGGCTCCAGCGCCCTGCGCAGCCAGCTGCCGCAGCTCCTCAAGGGCTGCGAGCTGCTGATCCAGGTGGGCGAGGAGTACCGCATCCAGACCGACGAAAGCGCCGCCTGGAACGACAGCTTCATGGCCCAGCGCGGGCTGCTGGCCAATCAGGCGCACAGCCTGGAGCACGAGCGCGACACCCGCATCCGCAAGCTGTTTGGCGAGTCGGTGCGCAAGCTGCGTTTGGAACAGGGCGACTCCAAGGTCTCGCGCGAGGCCCTGCCCCTGTTCGACGCCGAGCTGCCCAAGGATGCGAATCAGCGCATCTACCTGTGGGTGCGCGACGGTTGGAGCAGCGACGACAACACCATCAAGGCAGACGCACGCCAGGCCGGCAGCGATTCCCCGACCGTGTTCGTGTTCCTGCCCAACCGCCACGGCGATGACCTGCGCCAGCAGCTGATGGAGTACAAGGCCGCACGCAACACCATCGACGAACGCGGCACGCCCGGGCCCACCGCACCGGCCGACGTGCGCGAAGCCTACGAGGCCATGCACACGACTGCGCGCAATGCGGAACTGCGCATCCAGGCCATCCTGCGCGACTGCTTCAACGATGTTCGCGTGTTCCAGGGCGGCGGCGCCGAAGTGCTGGCGAGCGATCTGCAGGCGATGGTGCTGGAGGCCGTGGAGAACGCGCTGCATCGGCTGTACCCGCAGTTCGGCACCGCCGACCACGCCGGTTGGGGCAAGGTCTATGACCGCGCCAAGCAGGGCGCACCCGATGCCCTGAAAGCCATCGGCGAGGAAGGCGACGCCGACAAGAACCCGGTCTGCAAAGCCCTGCTCAGCTTCATCGCCGGCGGCAAGAGCGGTGCCGAGCTGCGTGCGCGATTCGAGGGTGCGCCCTACGGCTGGTCGGGTGACGCCGTCGATGGCGCGCTGTTCGCCCTGCTGGCCGCGGGCGCCGTGCGCGCGCAGGACGAGCGCGGCCAGCCGGTCGACTTCAAGACCATGGATCGCAAGGCCATCGGCAAGACTCACTACCGGGTCGAGGCCACCACCATCACCACCCCGCAGCGCATCCAGATCCGCAAGCTGATGCAGGCGCTGAGCATCGCGGCCAAGCCCAATGAAGAGCTGGCCAGCGTGCCGGTGTTTTTGGAGCGCCTACGTGTGCTGATTGAGCAGGCCGGTGGGGAAGCACCGCAGCCCGCGCGCCCGGACGCCGGCTTTCTGGATGACCTGCGCCGCAGCCTGGGCAACGAACAGCTGCTGGCCCTCTACAACCAGCGCGAAACCCTGGAAGCCGACATCCGCGACTGGCAGGCCCGCGCTGAGAAGATCCAAGCGCGCTGGAAGCCTTGGACCCGTCTGAAGCAGCTGGCCCAGCACGCCGCCGCACTTGAGCACACGGCCGTCCTGCGCGCCCAGGTGCAGGCCATTGAAGACAGCCGCCAGCTGCTGGCCGAGCCCGACCCCGTTCCCACGCTTAGCCAAGCGCTGGCGCAGGCCCTGCGCGAGCAGCTCAAACAGGCCGACACCGCCTATGCCGCGCAGCACGCCGCCGGCCTGGCCCTGCTGAAGGCCGATACGCACTGGGGCTCGCTGGAGCCCGAGCAGCGCAACCATCTGCTCGCTGCGCAAAAACTTACCCTGGCCGATGCGCCGCAGATCAAGCTGCAGTCGGTCGACGATGTGCTCGACAGCCTGCAGGCCTATCCCCTGCTCGGCCTGGCCGACCGCGTCGCCGCCATGCCCGGCCGCTTCGCGCAAATTTTGGAAGACGCCGCCCTGCTCTGCGAACCCAAGGTGCAGTTTGTCGAGCTGGGCAAACCCACCCTGCAAACCGCAGCCGAGGTCGATGCCTGGGCGGCAGAGGCCGCCGAAAAACTCAAGGCCGCCCTGGCCCGCGGCCCCGTGCGCCCGCGCTGAAGGATCATCCCATGCACGCACTCGAACGCAGCCTGCGCAGCCGGCTCGAATCCGCCGTCAAACGCGCCCGTACGCTGGCCGAAGCCGGCGCACGCGCCGCTCTGGATGAGCTGGGCGTGGCTGAAGTCAGTCCGCCACCGCATCTCACCGACGCCCGCCGTGAGCTGCGCAAGCGCCTGCGCGCACACGGCCGCCAGCTGGGCGACAGCTTGAACGGCGGGCCTGTGCAGACCATGGAGCGCTTGGTCGAAGAGCTCGCCTACGAGCACTGGCACCGCATGCTGTTCGCGCGCTATCTGGCCGAGAACCAGCTGCTGATGTATCCGGACCCCGCCGGCCCGGTGCCGGTGAGCCTGGAAGAATGCAGCGAGCTGGCCGCCGATGAAGGGGCGGCCAACGGCTGGGAGCTGGCCGCGCGCTATGCCGCGCAGATGCTGCCGCAGATCTTCCGCATCGACTCCCCGGTGTTCGCGCTCAAGCTGCCGGCCAACCATCAGCTGCCGCTGGAGGGTCTGTTGGCCGAGCTCTCGGCGGAGGTGTTCACCGCCTCCGACAGCCTGGGCTGGGTCTACCAGTTCTGGCAGGGAGCGCGAAAGAGGGAAATTGACGACGCGATCAAAGTTGGACTCAAAGTGGGTTCCCGCGAGCTCGGGCCGAAAACTCAACTTTTCACCGAGCCCTACATGGTGGCCTTCCTGCTCGACAACGCGCTTGGCGCCTGGTGGGCGTCGCGGCGGCTGAGCGAAGACGATCTGCGCCACGCGCCCGATGAAGCCACCCTGCGCCGCAAGGCCAGCCTGCCCGGCGTGCCGCTGACCTATCTGCGCTTCGTACGCGAAACCGCCGCCGACGGCATCGAGCGCTGGGCGCTCGCCGCCGGCAGCTTCCCCGGTTGGCCGCAGCATCTGTCTGAGCTGAAGTGCCTGGACCCCTGCTGCGGCTCCGGCCACTTCCTGGTCAGCCTGCTGCTGATGCTTACACCGCTGCGCATGGAAATGGAGGGGCTCGATGCCCGCGCGGGGGTGGACGCCGTGCTGCGCGACAACCTGCACGGCCTAGAGCTGGACCCGCGCTGCGTCGAGATCGCCGCGTTTGCGCTAGCGCTCACCGCTTGGACCTATTCCGAGGCAGGCGGCTATCGCCGCCTGCCGGAAATCCAGGTCGCCTGTTCCGGCCTGTCGGTCAGCGTGGCCAAGGAGGAGTGGAAGGCCCTGGCCCGCGAAGGCGGCCTGGGCGGCAAGAATCTCGCGATCGCGATGGACTGGCTGCACGAAACCTTCCGCGATGCGCCGGTGCTGGGCAGCCTGATCGATCCGAGCAAGTCAGACGCAGCCAAGATCGTGGCCTGGGATGAGCTGTCGGCGGCGCTGCAGCGGGCGCTGGCGGCGGAGACCAGCACCGAGCAGCACGAGGTGGCGGTGGTAGCGCAGGGCTTGGCCAAGGCGGCGACCTTGCTGTCGCAGCGCTATTGCTGGGTGGTGACCAACGTACCGTACCTGGGGCGCGGCAATCAGGACGAGCGGCTGCGTGATTTCTGCGAGCGCTACTACCCAGCGGGCAAGAACGATCTGGCTACTGTGTTCTTGGATCGCTGCTTGGACTTCTGCCATGAGTCCGGCAGCACCAGCGTGGTGCTCCCGCAGAACTGGCTGTTCTTGACGAGTTATCGGTCCTTCCGCGAAAAACTGCTGATGGAAGAAGCGTGGAATGTCATCGCACGGATGGGCGCCGGCGCGTTCGAGACTATTAGTGGCGAGGTGGTCAAGGCGATCCTGATCACACTGACCCGTGGTAACACCAGCGCCGTGAGTGAGGGATTATTCGCCAGTCAAGCTCAGGCGCACTCGATCCGCGGCGTGGATGTCTCAGCGTCGAAGTCGGCAGATGAAAAGGCTGCTGCATTGCTGGAGTCCGAAGTCAAGAGCGTCGAGCAATCTCTGCAGCTGAACAACCCGGATGCACGGGTTGCATTCGACGAGATCCAGGGTGATCTGCTCTGCACGTTCGCCGGCTCGTTTCAGGGCGTAAAGACTGGCGATGATGCTGCGATGCGGAGGTTACTCTGGGAGCGCCCGGCCTCTTCTCGCTGGGTGCCTTTGCTCAGCACTGTTGAAAGTACTAGAGACTTCGGTGGGCTTGAGTCCGTTGTGGACTGGCGCAAGGAAGGCGCCGACATCGCTCGACTTCAAGGCGTCTCCGCATGGGAGTGCCAGGGCGTAGCGGTGAGCCAAATGGGGCGCCTTCCAGTCGCCCGCTTTAGTGGCTGGAAGTTCGACAGCAATGTCTCTGCTTTGCCGATAGGTGATCTCGACCACCTCCCGGCGATCTGGTGCTTCTGCTCCGCTCCCGAATACAACGAAGCAGTCAGGCGAATCGACCAAAAGCTCAACGTCACCAACGCGACCCTGGTGAAGGTCCCCTTCGACCTCGACCACTGGACCCAAGTCGCCGCCGAGCGCTACCCCAACGGCCTTCCCCAGCCCTACACCGACGACCCCACCCAGTGGATCTTCCACGGCCACCCCTGCGGCTCGGTGATCTGGGACGAGTCCACCAAGTGGACCGCCCACGGCCCGCTGCGTGTCGAGGCGAACGTGCTGCAGATCGCCGTCGCCCGCCTGCTCGGCTACCGCTGGCCCGCCGAGCTCGACCCCGAGATGGAGCTGGCCGCCGAGCAGAGCGAATGGGTGAAGCGCTGCGCGGCGCTGGCGCCGCTGGCCGATGAAGACGGCATCGTCTGCATCCCGCCGGTGCGCGGCGAACCCTCCGCCGACAGCCGCCTGCGCGATCTGCTGGCAGCTGCCTACGGCAGTGAGTGGTCCAGCAGCATCGAGGCCCGCCTGCTGGCCAGCGCCGACTACGCCGGCAAGTCGCTGGAGGCCTGGCTGCGCGAGGGCTTTTTCGCCCAGCACTGCGTGCTGTTCCAGCACCGCCCCTTCATCTGGCAGGTCTGGGACGGCCTGCGCGATGGCTTCTCGGTGCTGCTGAACTACCACCAGCTCGACACCAAGCGCTTGGAAACCCTGATCTACACGTATCTGGGCGACTGGATCAGCCGCCAGAAGCAGGACATCGCCGCCGGCGTGGAAGGTGCTGCGGAAAAACTCGCCGCCGCCGAAGTCCTCAAGACCCGCCTGGAGCTGATCCTGAAGGGCGAGCAGCCCTATGACATCTTCGTGCGCTGGAAGCCGCTGGCCGAACAGCCCATCGGCTGGGCGCCGGACTTGAACGACGGCGTGCGCCTGAACATCCGCCCCTTCCTGAGCGTGCCCGACATCCGCAAAAAGGGCGCCGGCGTGCTGCGCGACAAGCCCAACATCCACTGGAAGAAAGACCGCGGCACCGACGTCGAATCCGCCCCCTGGTATGACCTGGGCCTTGAGTACGGCGGCAAGCCAGGCGACCGCATCAACGAACATCACCTGAGCCTGGCTGAGAAGCAGGCGGCCCGGAACGGGTAGGATCGCGCCATGATCGAAGAGCTCTCCCTACGCAACGTCGGCCCCGCCCCAGCGATGCAGCTGCGCTTCGCCAAGCGGCTGAACCTGCTCACTGGCGACAACGGCTTGGGCAAGAGCTTTCTGCTGGACATCGCCTGGTGGGCGCTGACGCGGCGCTGGCCGGGTGAGTTGAATCGGCGCTTGCCCACAGGTCTACCCGCCAAGCCTCAGCCCGGCAAATCGGGATCGATTTCGTTCTCGGTGACGGGCAAGTCCAAACCGAAGGCCTACGAGAGCACCTTCGACCGCAGGCTTCAGTCGTGGACAGGGGCAGTCGGTCGACCTTTGAACCCTGGTCTGGTGCTCTACGCCCAGGCGGACGGCGGGTTTGCAGCCTGGGACCCTGCGCGCAATTACTGGCGCAGCAAAGGCACCGGTGACGTTCCGGATCGCCCTCCGGCCTACGTGTTCTCCACCCAGGAAATCTGGGATGGTCTGAGAGACAGCGAACGTGGCCTGCTTTGCAACGGCCTGATCTCAGACTGGGCCGGGTGGCAGAAGGAACGCGGCGTGGCCTACAAGCGTCTGTGTGCTGTGCTGGCCGCGCTGTCTCCTTCAGAAGCTGAAGCGATCAAGCCGGGCGACTTGATGCGCATCAGCCTGGACGACGCCCGCGACATCCCGACCGTTCGCATGCCTTACGGACAGGATGTACCCGTGCTGCATGCCTCGGCCGGCATCCGTCGCATCCTGGCCCTGGCTTACCTGCTGGTGTGGACTTGGGAAGAGCACCTCAAGGCAGCCGCGCTCATAGGCGAGGATGCAACCCCTCAGGTTACTTTTCTCATCGACGAGATCGAATGCCACCTGCACCCCAAGTGGCAACGACGCATTGTTGCCGCGCTGCTTGAGGTGATGCAGTCGCTGGCGCAGGAGGCCAGCGTGCAAGTGATCGCGGCGACGCATTCGCCGCTGGTGATGGCCTCTGTTGAACCAATCTTCGATGCAGCTCAAGACGCCTGGTTCGATCTCGATTTTGAACAGGTCGGCGAGCAGCACGAGGTCGTTCTGCGACAGCGCCCTTTCGAGCTGCTCGGCGACGCCGATCGCTGGTTGACCAGCGAAGCCTTTGACCTGCAGAGCTCAAGGTCGATCGAAACTGAGAAGCTCTTGCACGAGGCCGCTGCACTGCTGGAGGCCGAATCGCCGGATCCTGATCGGGTCAAGCAGATGAACCACAAGTTGGTGCAGGCCTTGTCCCCGACGGACGACTTCTTGTTCAACTGGCGCTACATCGGCCGCACCAAGGGATGGCTGGCGTGATCCCGGTGAGCGCGCAGCCCGAGCCCGCAGATTTCGATCGCAAGGTGCGACAGCCTGGCTTGGCCTGGTTGGCCGCCCAGGGCATCCCAAGCACTGGGCCTGCGCCCAAGAAGCCGCAGCTACGCGCGTTCTGGTCAGCGAGCAACAAGGCGCTTTGGGACGCTTATCAAGGCACCTGTGCCTACCTCGCCATCTTTTTCGAATGGGGAACGGGCGCCAGCTCGACGGATCACTTCGTCGCGAAGTCACGCGAGGTGGGGCAGGCCTACGAATGGACCAACTACCGCCTGTCCTGCCTGGGCGCTAACCGCAACAAGAACAGGTTCGATGATCTGTTCGATCCGATTGAAATGCCGCCAGACGCCTTTGAACTCAATCTCCTGTCCGGCGAGATCAAGCCAGACCGAACCTTGGCCGACCGGCACGGGCCAGCAGCCGTGGAGCTGGCCGAGAAGACGATCCGTCGGCTGAAGCTGGACAGCCCCGACCTCAACTCGATGCGCTCGCGTCACTTCCATCAGTACCTCAGGAAGAAAGACGCAGACACCCTGCGCGATCTCTCACCCTTCGTGTATCACGAGACGCTGCGCCAGGGGTTGCTGTAGCCAAACCTGCGTCAAGCAAGCGCTTTCTTACCAACATTTTAACCACTTTTGATGACACTAACATTCTAATTGTTAGTGTCGCCCCAGGGTGTTAGCCTGCGCTGATGGAGCCGCCTTCCGCCCGCTTTGCAAGCTATGTCCAAGCCGTCGCCGGCCGCAGAGTCGTGTGGGGTGAGCCCGCGCGCGCCGCCTTGCCGGCCTATCTGGACCGTGGCTACTCCGGCCACTGGCTGGATGTGGAAGGCGAGGCCTGGCTCGCCGTGCAGTTGAAAGGCGCGGAACCTCCAGCGCCTCTGGTCTTGAGCAAGCAGTTGGCGCAGCTGGCCGAGCGCTTGGGTGCGACACCAGAACGCACCTGTCTGGTGGCAGAGCAGCTGCCCGCGTATCTGCGCCGACGGCTGGTGGAGCTCGGCCAGACCTTTGTCATCCCCGGCCGCCAGCTCTTCTGGCCCTCCCTCGGCAGCGCTGAAACCGTGCAGCGACCGCGCAGGTTGAAGCCGGCGCCCGTAGCGCAATTCAGTCCAGTGGCCCAGCAACTGCTTCTAGCGCTTCTGCTTGGGCGGCTGCCGCAGGCAAACACGGTCAGGCTAGCCGCGCAGGCCCTTGGCTATACCGAAATGAGCCTGAGCCGTGCGGTCAAGGAGTTGGAGGCCACCCGGATGATCGAAACCCGGACCCACGGCAAGTCGCGCAGCTTCGCCCTGCAGGACTCCGCCCAGGCCACCTGGGAGCGCGCTCAGCCGCTGTTGCGCAGCCCAGTGCTACGCACGATCTGCGTGCGCGAAGAGAGTCTGCATAAGGGAGGGCTCGCCTTGGCCGGCGAGACGGCACTGGCCGAGTTCAGCAACCTTGCCGCCCCTTCCACTGCGGTGTACGCCGCCTGCAGCCGCCGCTGGCAGCGGGACTTTCCCGACGCTATCGAAGTGCCGCTGCACGATGAGGGCTGCTGCTGGGTGCAGCTCTGGCGCTATGCGCCAGAACCAATGGCAGTACGCGGTCTGGTCGATCCCCTCTCGCTGCAACTCAGCCTGCGGGATGAACACGACATGCGCGTTCAAATCGCGCTGGACGAATTGATGGAGCACATCCCGTGGTGAGAGGGCTCGATACCTTTGCCGAGTACTTCGCGGGCGACGAGGCCTGCTACGTGTTGATCGGCGGCGTTGCCACGCAGCTCGCGCTGGAAAGCGCCGATATGCCGGCGCGCCGCACCCGCGACCTCGACATCGTGCTGTGCGTGGAGGTGCTCGATGCCGGCTTTGCCCAGAAGCTATGGGCCTTTGTTGATGCTGGCGGGTATCAGGTGCACCAGCAGGGCGCGGAGCCACGCTGCTTTCATCGCTTCGCCAAACCTGAGGCCGCGCACTTTCCAGAACAGTTGGAGCTGTTCGCGCGCGCGCCAGATGCGTTCCCACTGAAGCCGGGCAGCCATCGCACGCCGGTACCGGTCGATGAAGACATGCGCAGCCTGTCAGCGATTCTCCTGGATGACGCCTACTACCGCTTTCTGCAAGCACACACCCAAATGCTGGCGGGAGTTCGGGTAGTCACCGAGTACGCGTTGATCCCACTCAAGGCTCGGGCGTGGCTGGACCTAAGCGAGCGCAAGGCGGGCGGCATTGGCAGCGTCGACAGCAAGCAGATCAAGAAGCATCGGAACGATGTGCTGGCGCTCGCGCAGCTACTCACCGCAAAGCAGGGCACGGAGATCGCACCTGCCATCCGCGACGATGTGGCCCGATTCATCGAAGCGGCGGGCAGCGAGGTCACTGCCTCCCTGCTGGCCGACCTGCGCATCAATGACACGCCTGAGGACGTGTGGGCCCGCCTGCGCGCAGCCTACGGAGCAGCCGCATGAGCCACATCGAAGCCAATACCCCATTGCAAGCGCTGGCCCAGGCACTGCGCCGCGCAGCGCGCCACAACGCTGAAGTAGAGTGCGCGCCGCACTGCATTCTGTGGCCGGACAAACACGCGCAGTGGCGACCGATCATCCAGGCGCTGCAGGCCGAGCTGCCGGAGCTGCTCGCGCTGGGGCCGCTGGACGAGGCGCATCGCAGCGGGCCGGCCATTTGGCTGCGCTGCGCGATCGCCGGACAGGTCGAAGCGGTCTCCTTGCCGCCCGCAAACCCGCCCATCCTGTATCTGCCGGAAGTCGGTCGGCAGGATCTGCGTGCGATTGAGCACTGCCCCGAGCCACTCAAGCCACTGGCCGAGCTGCAGTACCGC
>JBIJCA010000100.1:0-14392 GCA_044344935.1 Aquimonas sp.
CCAGATCTTCTCGCAGCTCAACGCCAAGGATTGGACGGTGCTGGCCTTTCTGAAGTCCGACCAGGGCGGGCTGGGCCTGGATGTCAGCCAGGACCGCGAGACCAAGGACGCGATGCTGCTGTCTTTGAGCAAGCTGATGGATGAGCCGCTGCAGGTGCTGCGCGCGCGGCGCCTGGACGCGGCTTGGTTCAACGCCATGCTCAGCGGTGGTGACCCTGTACGCGATCTGCTGCAGTGGCTCGACAACCCCGCGGGTTTCCGCGAAGTGCGACAAGGCAACGCTTGGTCGGCCTTCGAAAGTGTGTGCAAGGCGCAGTTCGCCTTTCATCCTAGGGAGGGCGAGCTGGCCGCGGCAGCCAAGCTGGCAACGCGCAGCGGCCCCTGGGCCTTGGCATGGGACCGCTTCGCCGAAGCGCCCAAGCGCTATCCGAACCTACCGGCCCTGATTCGGCGCTGCCAGCCCCCGATCTTCGACATGCTGACCGAGGCCAGCACAGCAGGTGGCTGGCCGCAATGGAATGAGAGCAAGGAGTCCGACCTGCGCGCGAGCCTGAAAGCACTGGACTCGGTAGCGCCTCACCTCGCGCGCGAACAAATTCTCAGGCTTGAAGGCGAGCATCGACAGCGTCGCAACCTGGTGTGGGCTGAACTCGGCCAAGCACCCTTGGCACTGGGGCTTGAACACCTGGCCGAGCTGGCTCAGGTGACCACTCAGTCCTTGGCTGCGGGCGATCTGCGCGATTTGCAGGCGGGCTACGCAGCTTCTGGCTGGAAGGCAGACGCCGCCGTGCTGAGGGCCCTGGAGCACGCGCACACGAGCGCGGACCATGCGGCGCTCAGCGCTGCCATTCGCAGCGTCTACCTGCCCTGGGCTGAAGCAAGCGCCCGCCATCTACAAGCGATCGTTGAGGCCAGCCGCCCGCCTGGCGGCGTAAGCGAGGGCAAGCCGCCGGGCTATGTGCGCAAGGATCAATGCGTCCTGTTCGTGGATGGCCTGCGCTTCGATGTCGCCAAGCGTCTCGCACATCAGCTCACAGCGGCAGGCCTTGAGGTAGCGGAGGCACCCCACTGGGTAGCCCTGCCCAGCGTTACAGCGACCGGCAAGGCCGCTGTGTCACCCGTGGCGCATCGCATCGGCGGCGCGTTGAACGCGATCGAGTTCGAGCCGCTTGCCTTGGACACGGGTGCAGCCCTAAGCGTGCAACAGCTCCGACGCCTGCTGGGCGAACAGGGCTGGCAGGTACTGGCCGGCGATGAACCGGGCACCGGCCAAGGTCAAGCTTGGTGCGAGTTTGGTGACATCGACGGCGAAGGGCACGCACGTGGCTGGAAGCTGGCGCAGCACCTTGAATCCATGCTCACGGAAATCCGAGGGCGCATCGAGGCGCTGCTGGCCGCCGGGTGGAAGCAGGTGCAGGTGGTGACGGACCACGGCTGGCTGCTGATGCCCGGTGGCCTGCCCAAAATCGAGCTGCCCAAGGCGCTTGTGGACACGAAATGGAGCCGCTGTGCCGCCCTCAAGACCGGTGCAGCCTCGGAAGAGCGCCGCTATCCCTGGTACTGGAACCCCAGCCAGAGCTTCGCCTTGGCGGATGGCATTGCCTGCTATAAGGCCGGCGAGGACTACGCGCACGGCGGCCTGAGCCTGCAGGAGTGCCTGACGCTGCAGCTGACGGTAACTGGACTTCACGTGGCTGCGCACGCGTTCAAGATCGAAGACTGTGTATGGAAAGGCCTGCGGCTGAACATCTCGGTGCTCGGCGCGCATGAAGGGCTGCAGGTCGATCTCAGACGCCAGCCGGGCGACCCGGGCAGCCAGCTGGCGATAGCTCGCAAAGCGCTATCCGCAAGCGGAACCTGCTCACTGGTTGTTGAAGACGAAGATTTGCTTGGCCAGACCGCGTATCTGGTCATCCTGGACACGGACGGCGCATTGGTCGCACAGCGCGAAGTCAGAATTGGCGGTGAGGAATAGCTATGCAGCTTGACGAAATCGATCGCAAAGCCGTTGCCGCGCTGGACGGCAATTTGGTGCGCAAGGACCTGGTGCGCACCTTCAGCCGCCAGTTCCCAGTGCCGACCTACGTCGTGGAATTCCTGCTCGGACGCTATTGCGCCAGTGTCGATCCCACCGAGATCGAGGAAGGGCTTGAGATCGTGCAGCGGCAGCTGCAGTCGCGCACTGTGCGAGCGGGAGAAGAGGAGCTGTTCAAGTCGCGGGCCCGCGAGCAGGGGCAAGTCAAGCTGATCGACATCATCACTGCGCGGCTGGACACCAAGACCGACAGCTACCTCGCTGTACTTCCAAGCCTGCAGATCAAAGATGCGCGCATCGCACCGGAACTGCTGGCGGAGCACGAGAGAATGCTCACTGGCGGCTTCTATGCGGAGATCACGCTGGAGTACGACGCCAGCATCGCGCAGGAGCGCAATGGCCGACCGTTTGGCATCCAAGCCATACGCGAGATTCAGCTCTCCAGCCGCGATGTGCTGCAGAAGTTGGGCGCGGCGCGCGCGCAGTTCACCACCGCTGAGTGGAAGAGCTTCTTGCTGCGCTCGATCGGAATGGAGCCAGCCAGTCTTTCGGAGCGGCAAAAGGATGCGCTGCTGCTGCGCATGGTTCCGTTCGTCGAACGCAACTACAACCTGGTCGAGCTTGGCCCGCGCGGGACCGGCAAGAGCCATCTGTTCCAGCAGGTGTCGCCCTATGCGCACTTGATCTCGGGAGGAAAAGCGACCGTCGCCAAGATGTTCGTCAACAACTCAACCGGCCAGCGCGGCTTGGTCTGCCAGTACGACGTGGTCTGCTTCGATGAAGTGTCCGGCATCTCCTTCGACCAGAAGGACGGCGTCAACATCATGAAGGGCTACATGGAGTCCGGCGAGTTCAGCCGCGGCAAGGAGAGCATCCGCGCGGACGGCAGCATCGTGCTGGTGGGAAATTTCGAAGTTGATGTTGAGCATCAGCAGCGGATCGGCCACCTGTTCGGGCCAATGCCTCCTGAGATGAAGGACGACACCGCCTTCATGGATCGCATCCACGCCTTCCTGCCCGGTTGGGACGTGCCGAAGATCAGCAAGGATTTGCTGACCAGCCATTTTGGCCTGGTGAGCGACTTCCTCTCTGAATGCTGGAGCCAGCTGCGCGCGGAGAGCCGCGTTGCCTCGCTGCAGGGGCGAGTGCAATACGGCGGCGCCCTGTCGGGGCGCGATACGACCGCAGTGAACAAGACCGTCAGCGGCCTACTCAAGCTGGTGTATCCGATGAACACTGAAGCTTCGGCCGACGACATCGAGTGGGCGGTGCGCATCGCGATGGAAGCCCGACGCCGTGTGAAGGAGCAGCAGAAGCGGATCGGTGCAGCAGAGTTCCGCAACACCCATTTCAGCTATGTCATGGGCGAGGACGGCGTGGAGCGCTTCGTCTCCACGCCTGAGCTGCAAAGCACGACCGGCATCGGCGACGATCCGCTGGAGCCCGGCCAGGTGTGGACGATCAGCCCAGGCGCGGGCGATGAACACCCAGGACTGTTCCGAATCGAGGTCAATGAGGGCCCCGGATCCGGCGTGCGGATCTTGAACAAGCCGGTGCCGCCTGCCTTCCGCGAGAGCATGGGCTTTGCCGAGCAGAACCTGTACGCGCGCATGCAGCAGCTGGTCGGGGACAAAGATGCTCGCCAGCATGAGTTCTCAACCCAGCTCAGGGCATTCGATGCCGCCAAGTCGGGCGGAAAGACCGGCGTTGCAAACCTCATTGCCCTCTGCACGGCCTTGCTGAAGCGCAGCGTGCGCGGTGGGCTGGTGGTTGTGGGCGAGATCAACCTGGGCGGCTCGATCGAGCCGATCCACGACCCGATCAACCTCGTGGAGCTTGCCGTCAAGAAAGGAGCGACTGCGGTGCTGATGCCGGTTGGATGTCGCCGCCAGCTGTTTGATCTGTCTGACGACATGGCGACTCGGATCGACATCCAGTTCTATTCCGATGCGCGCGATGCGCTGTTGAAGGCGATCGCCGAGTAGTCGGCATTTCGGACCCAGACACCACAACGCACAAGGCCGCCCGAAGGCGGCCTTGTGCTTTTCAGCGCATAGCAGCGTTCGCTTACATCGCCTTGATCAGCGCGTCCGCGAACTCCGAGCACTTCACTTCGGTCGCGCCGTCCATGAGACGGGCGAAGTCGTAGGTGACGGTCTTGGCGGCGATGGCGGCGTCCATGGCCTTGATGATGGCGTCGGCGGCCTCGGTCCAACCCATGTAGCGCAGCATCATCTCGCCGGACAGGATCACCGAGCCCGGGTTGACCTTGTCGAGGTTGGCGTACTTCGGCGCGGTGCCGTGGGTGGCCTCGAACACGGCGTGGCCGGTCATGTAGTTGACGTTGCCGCCCGGGGCGATGCCGATGCCGCCGACCTGTGCGGCCAGCGCGTCGCTCAGGTAATCGCCATTCAAGTTCAGGGTGGCGATCACGTCGAACTCGTTCGGCCGCGTCAGCACCTGCTGCAGGGTGATGTCGGCGATGGCGTCCTTGATGATGATCTTGCCGGCGGCGACGGCGGCGGCCTGCTCCTCATTGGCGGCCTTCTCGCCGCTGGCGGCCTTGGTGCGTTCCCACTGGTCCCAGGTGTAGGTCTTGTCGCCGAACTCGCGCTCCGCCAGGGCATAGCCCCAGTTGCGGAAGGCGCCTTCGGTGAACTTCATGATGTTGCCCTTGTGCACGATCGTCACCGACGTGCGGCCGTTGGCGATGGCGTACTCGATGGCGGCGCGGATCAGGCGCTCGGAGCCGTCCTTCGAGACCGGCTTGATGCCGATGCCCGAGGTCTCGGGGAAACGGATCTTGCCGTAGGACTTCGGGAAGTGCTCCTTCAGCAGGGCCATGAACTTGGCGTTCTCGTCCGAGCCCTGCTCGAACTCGATGCCGGCGTAGATGTCTTCGCAGTTCTCGCGGAAGATCACCATGTCGACCGCGTCGGGACGCTTGACGGGGCTCGGCACGCCCTTGAACCAGCGCACCGGGCGCAGGCAGACGTAGAGGTCGAGCATCTGCCGCAGGGCGACGTTGAGCGAGCGGATGCCGCCGCCGATCGGGGTGGTCAGCGGGCCCTTGATCGAGACGAGGTAGTCACGACAGGCCTGCACCGTGGACTCCGGCAGCCAGGTGCCGAACTGGTTGTTGGCCTTCTCGCCGGCATAGATTTCCAGCCAGTGGATCTTGCGCTGGCCGCCATAGGCTTTCTCGACCGCCGCGTCGAGCGCGCGCACCGAAGCGCGCCAGATGTCCGGGCCGGTGCCGTCGCCTTCGATGAAGGGGATGATCGGGTTGTTCGGCACCTGCAGCTTGCCGTTCTCGATGGTGATCTTGGCGCCGCCGGCGGGCGGAGTGAGGATGGGTTCTGCCATGGGGAGCCTCCCGGTTGCGGCCGCCGTCGCGAAGGACGGGGCCTTTGGATGAAGGGGTTGCGTGCAGCCAATCGGTCTTGCGCGCGGCCTGGGCGCCGCGAACGCGCAGCGCGCCATTGTGGCCCGCCCGGGGGTGAGCGTGAAGTGCGACCTTCGGCAGGCGCCGCCGATCCGCGGAGCCGGCAGCGACGGTTGGACTGACGACCCTATCCGGGGCTCTGGACTGCCGGCTCCATGCGGGCGAGGTCGATGCCGCCCACCTCGAAGCGGAGGGGGCGCTTGCCACCGCGGATCGGCACCTCGATCTCGATCCACTGTGCGGTCTTCAACGCCTCGAAGAAGCGCCTGTGCTCTTCGATGAACATGGCGGGCACGGGTGCGCCCTCGGGCTGGCTGGCCTCGAAACGCGCCGGGTTGGCGTCGTCGATCTTGAGGTTGATGTTGCAGCGCGCACCACAGGCGATGCGCCCGCCGGGCAGCAGGATGTAGACATTCTGGCCCCACTCCGGATGCCGGCGAAGGACCAGCTGGGGCCGCTCCTCGCGCGCCAGCTCCTTGCTGTCGGCCTCGTACATGAAGGCGGTATAGGTGGTGCCCTTGACCTCACCGACGGCGTGGTAGACCCACATGTTTGCCAGCCGCGTGCGCTCACGGTCGGCGGCCGCCATCACTTCGACTTCAGCCATCGCGGCCTGCACCTTGGCCGCCGCCTCGGTGCCCGGGTACTTTGCCAGGATGTCTTCGGCGTAGGCGCGCGCCAGCTGGCCGCGGCCTTCGGCCATGGCCTGGTCGAACAGCAGTACGGATTCGTTGGCCGCCGCGCTGTTGATTGTCGGCCCGGCGGGGGGCGGCGGCGGCGGTTCGGAGCACGCAACCAGGCCCGCGCACAGGGCGAGTCCGCTCAGGGTTCGAAATGTCAGGCGCATGGGATCGGCTCCAGTAGGAAGGGTGCCGCAGGGTGTCGCAGGGGGACGCAGTCGGCGCTCAGGCCGCGGCCACATCCGGATACAGGTGTTCGGCGCGACGGAACAGCACCCAGCTCGTGGCGATGTACTTGTCGCCGCGCTGCGGGCGGTTGCCCCGGTGGGTATGAGTGAAGGCCGCCGGGGCGATCAGCAGGCTGCCGGTCTTCGGCTTGACCTTGCGGTCCTGGTAAAGGAACTCGGTCTCTCCTTCGTCGAAGCCGTCGTTGAGATAGGCGGTCCACAGCAGGGTGCGGTGCAGGCATTCGGCGTCGCGGTCGCGCGGATACAGCTCGCAGTGCCAGTACGGGTAGCCGCCCTCGCCCGCGCGATAGCGCTGCAGGTTGATCGCGCCCGGGCGGAACACCTGCTCGACGACCGGACCGAGCTGCGAAGGGTCCATGCGCTCAAGGTCACTGGCGTCGACCCGGCGCAGCTGACCGCTGCGGGCGTCCTGCATCTGCAGCATCAGCGGCGCCAGCAAGGTATGCGGATAGCGGCGCAGGTAGGCGAGCAGGCAGCTGAACATGGCGCCATTGAGGGCCATCTCGGCGTCGCGCCACTCGGGAAACGAGGAAATCGTGATGTCGCTGCTGTGCTTGAGCTCCGGGTAGACGCCGCCGCCGACGGCGCCCGGCTGCAGATGCCTCGAACGCTCGAAGCGCTCGATCAGGGCCGCGCAATGCTCTTGGCTGAGGGCATTGTCATAGACCTCGATGAAGTCGTTATGGCTGTGGCTCATTGGGCGTTCCGCGCGGCGGGATGCCCGATTCTACGCACAGCGGCGGACGCCGCGGCGGCCCGGCCGACGATGCGCTGGCGTACACTGCGCGCCCTCATGGACCCCCGCCTCGATCTGCGCCAGGTGCGTCGCGCCTTCGGCCGCGCCGCCTCCGACTACGCCGCCATCGCCGTGCTGCAGCGCGAGGTGGAAAGCCGCCTGCTCGAACAGCTCGTGTATGCGAAACAGCCACCGACGCGGATCCTCGATCTCGGCTGCGGCCCGGGGCGTGCCAGTGCCGAGCTGCGCCAGCGTTTTCCGAAGGCCGAGCTGGTGGCGCTCGACCTCGCCCTGCCCATGCTGCGCGAGTGCGGCCGCGGTTGGCGCTGGTACACGCCGAAGTCGAAGCGCTTCCACCGGGTCTGTGCCGATGCGCGCGCGCTGCCGTTCGCCGAACAGCGTTTCGATCTCGTGTTCTCCAGCCTGTGCCTGCAGTGGATCGAAGACCTGCCGGGCCTGCTCGACGGCCTGCGTGGCCTGCTGCGCCCCGGTGGCCTGCTGCTGTTCTCCAGTTTCGGCCCGGACACCCTGTTCGAACTGCGCGAGTCCTTCGCCGCCGCCGACAGCGCCCCGCACGTCTCCAGCTTCGCGCCGATGGCGGCCGTGGGCGACGCCCTGATGGGCGCCGGCTTCCGCGACCCCGTGCTCGACACCGACCGCTTCACGCTGACCTATCCGGATGCCCGCGCGTTGATGCGCGAGCTGCGCGGCATCGGCGCCGGCAATGCCTGGTCCGACCGTCGCCGCAGCCTCACCGGCAAGGCCCGCATGCAGCGCGTGTTCGAGGCCTATGAGCTGCACCGGGAGGGCGCGGTGCTGCCGGCGACCTACGAGGTGCTGTACGCGCAGGCCTTCGCCCCCGAGCCCGGCCAGCCGCGGCGACGCGAGGGCGGCGGCGAGATCGCCAGCTTCCCGGCGTCCGGTCTGAAGATCCGCCGCAAGGTCTGAAGTCGCTCGCGCGCACTCACGCCGTCTGCGCGCGCGCCTCACGCCCGCTTTCGAAGCGCGCCGTCAGACTCACCGCATGCTAAACGCCCTCGCCAGCCTGTTCTTCTACGCGCGCTTCCTGCCGACCTTCTCGCGCCTGGGCTATCGCCGGCGGGCGCGGCGCTTTGAAGCGATCGATTTCGACTTCCGCGGCCAGCGCTGGGTGGTCAGCGGTGCGACCGGTGGCATCGGGCGCGCGATCGCACTCGGCGCCGCCGCGGCCGGCGCTGAAGTGGTTGCACTGGGCCGCGATCGCCGCCGTTTGGGCGCGCTGGAAGGCTCGGGTGCCGGTCGCTTGCAAGGGTTCGTCGTCGATCTTGCCGGCGTCGCCGCCACCCGCGCGGCAGCGCTGGCGCTGGCGCGGCAGGGCCGGGTCGATGTGCTGGTGAACAACGTCGGTCTGATGCTGCACGACTTCCAGCGCGGCGCCGAAGGCGTCGAGCTCGGGTTCGCCACCAATCTGCTCAACCACTTCGTGCTCACGGAAGGACTGCGCGAAGCGGGCGCGCTGGATGCCCGCAGCGCGGTGATCTCGATGAGCTCCGGCGGGCTCTATGGCGCCCGGCTCGATCTTGAGGCTCTGGAGGCCGGCGATTCTTCGACCCACAACGGACTGGCCGCCTACGCCCAGCACAAGCGGGCCCAGGTCGAGCTGACCCGCTGGTGGAACACGCTGGGCGGCGCGGCCCCGAAGGCGTACGCGATGCACCCGGGCTGGGTCGACACCGACGGCGTGCGCACTGCGCTGCCGCAGTTCCGCCGCGTGCTCGGGCGCTGGCTGCGCAGCGCCGAGGAAGGCGCCGACACCGCCCTGTGGCTGGCGGCCGCGCGTCCACCGATCGCGACCGCCGGCGGTCTCTGGCTGGATCGCGGTCTTCAGACAGAACACGCCTTCAGCTTCACCCGCAGCGGCGCGGACGCAGGGGCGCTGGTCGACTTTCTGCGGGCCCGGCTGTCCCATCTGCAGCGCTGAACGTTTCGGTCGCGCGCGCCTTGACGGTGGCACGCGCGGCCGAAGCATTCAGTTGAGGCGGGCTTCGGAAGCCGCGCGCAGGCTTGCGTGGCCTCGTTGAGCAAAGGCGGCGATGCTGTCGGCGACGTGGCTGTCGGCGAGCAGTCGGGCATGCCCCAGCCCGTCGGTGCTGAGCAAGGGCACCTCTGCGGCCTTGGCGATACGCGCACCGTCACCGTGTGGGATCACCCGGTCACGGCGGTCGTGAACGACCAGCAGCTCACCACCGAACCGCCGCGCGAGCCCAGCGATGTCCAATGCCGCCGCGGGCACGCCGGTCAGGCGCTCCATCCGCGCCACGAACGCGGCTTCAGCGCGCCGCGGGAGCGCCAGACGGCGGCTCGTCCGCCGCAGCACGTCGGCGTAGTGCGCGGGCGCCGACACCACGACGGCGCGCTCGGCGCGCAGACCGTGGGCCAGCGCGTACAGCACGGCGCCGCCGCCCATGGAGTGGCCGATCACCGCTTCCACCGCGCCGATCTCCGGCCGGCTTTCCAGCAGGGCGTCAGAGAACACGATCGGCGAGGCGAAGTCGCCCGGGCTGCGGCCGTGGGCGGGGGCGTCGAGCGCCAGCACCTGCAGGCCGCGGGCGACCAGGGCGCGCGCAATCGGCGCGAACTGCGCAGCGCTGCCCTGCCAGCCATGCAGGGCGAGCACGCGCGGGCCGCTCCGGCCCCAGCGCAGGCCGGTCAGACCGAAACGCAGCGTCACCGGCTCGGCGTCCTCGGGCTGGGCGCGCGCCGGCATCAGGCGGGGACGGGTGGCGAAGCCGGCAACCAGCTCCGCGGTGAATTCCGGAAACAGTCGGCCGAGCGTGGAGCCGAGCGGGCGCAGAGCGGCAGAAGACATGGGGGTGCTCCTTGGACGAGGTCCAGATCAGTTGCAATGTGCAACCGCGGGAGACGCTAGCGCGATCAGTTGCAGTTTGCAACCCAACTCGCCATGCTCTCCGGCATGAGCCTCCTCACCGCCGTCGGCGCCGGCCCCGCCGCCGATCCCCACTCGCCCTGCCCGATCGCCCGTGCACTCGAAATCGTGGGTGAGCGCTGGTCCCTGCTGATCCTGCGCGAGGCCTTCATGGGCCAGCGCCGCTTCAACGACTTCGAGCGCCAGCTCGGCATCGCCCGCAACATCCTTTCGACGCGGCTCAAGCATCTGGTCGAGCGCGGCGTGCTCTCGCGCGAGCCTTCGCGCGAAGACGCGCGGCAGATCGAGTACCGGCTGACGCCGATGGGCAAGGCCCTGTTTCCGGTGCTGGTGTCGATGGCGCAGTGGGGGACGCAGTGGGCACCCTGCGCGGAGACCGCGCTGGAGCTGCGTAATGCCGACACCGGCGCGCCGCTCACCGCCCTGCGCGCTTTCGACGCCGACGGCAGCGAGCTGACGCCACGCAATCTGCGTCTGCACTGGCGCGAACCCGGCTGACAGGGCAGGTCTCGCGCGCGCTCCGCACGGGCACACTGACGCGTCTCCAGGATCTCCGCCAACGCTCATGCGCCGCATCGTCCACGTCGACATGGACGCCTTCTACGCCTCGGTCGAGCAGCGCGACGACCCGAGCCTGCGCGGACGCCCGGTGGTGGTGGCCTGGAAGGGCGCGCGCTCGGTGGTCTGTGCGGCCAGCTACGAGGCGCGCGTGTTCGGCATCCGCTCGGCGATGCCGGCGATCCGCGCCGAGCGCCTGTGCCCGGACGCGGTTTTCGTACCGCCGGACTTCGCCCGCTACAAGGCAGTCTCGACCGAAGTGCGGGCGATCTTCGCCAGGCATACCGCGCTGATCGAGCCGCTGTCGCTGGACGAGGCCTATCTCGACGTCACGGCCGACCTGCAGGGCCTGGGCTCGGGGACGGCGGTGGCGAAGGCCATTCGCGCGGAGATCCGCGAGAGCACTCAGCTCACCGCCAGCGCGGGCGTGGCGCCGAACAAGTTCCTCGCCAAGATCGCCTCGGACTGGCGCAAGCCCGACGGCCTGTTCGTGATCCGCCCCGAACAGGCGCTGGACTTCCTGACGCCGCTGGCGGTCGGCAAGCTGCCCGGCGTCGGCAAGGTCATGCAGGCCAAATTGGCCGAACTTGGAATCACCTGCGTCGGCGAGCTGAGGGCGCTGGGCATCGAGGCTCTGGGCGCGCGCTTCGGCCGCTGGGGTCGGCGCCTGCACGAGCTGTCGCTTGGCATCGACGAACATCCCGTCGAACCCGAGCGCCCGAGTCTGCAGATCTCGGCCGAGGACACCTTCGCGGTGGATCTGGATCTGGACGCGATCGGCACCGAGCTGGAGCCGCTGGCGCGCAAGGTCTGGGCGGCGGCGCAGCGTTCGCAGCGGATCGGCCGCACCGTGGTGCTGAAGCTCAAGACCACCGATTTCCGCATCCTCACCCGCAGCCTGAGCCCGGACTCACCGCCGGCTTCGTGGCAGGAGCTGCTCGCCATCGCGAGCGCGCTTCGCGCACGCGTGGAATTGCCACCGCGCACGCGCTATCGGCTTGCGGGCGTCGGGCTGTCGAATCTGATTGAAGCGGAGAGCGCACCGCGGCAAGGCAGCCTGTTCGGCGGCGGTGCGGGGTGAAGGCGCTTGGCGCGGAACTGTGCTCGCGCAGCGGCAGGCGCGGGAGACCCGCGCGGAACGATCAGCGCCGAATCAGCAGGTAGGCTGCGCCGTCGCAAATCGCCAAGGCCCAGTACCAGGTCGGCACCAGCACTTCGTGGCGGACGCGATCGAGCGTGTGCAGCAGGGTCAGGGCGAACATGGCGAGCTCCTCGGGCCACGCGACGGCAGCATCGATGGCCGCCAGGGTCACCTGTGACCAGCAGCTTCCATGCCAGTCACTGGAACGTGCGTGCCTTCACACTCCGCGGCGATGCATGGTCGGACGCCTCCCGGTCACGCCCGAAAACCGTCCGCTGGTCGGCATGGCGCGATGTCCCGAAACACTTCCTCACAGTTGCAGGACAAGGCCGCGCACCCTGCGGCACTAGCTGACGCGGCTTGACAGGGCGCGTCGGCCACCGCGCACACTCGCGCCACCGCACCGCACGGAAGCACCGGATGTCCGACGCACCGCAGACCTCGCAGTTCGCCCTGCTCGCGCAGCGCCGCTTCCTGCCGTTCTTCCTGACCCAGGCGCTCGGCGCCTTCAACGACAACCTCTTCCGCAACGCCCTGATCGGCCTGGTCATCTACCGCGTCGGCACCGATCAGGAACAGAGCCTGTTGTACTCGAACATCGCCGCGGCGCTTTTCATCCTGCCCTTCTTCCTGTTCTCGGCCAGCGCCGGCCAGATCGCCGAGAAGTTCGAGAAAGCGCGCCTGATCCGGATCATCAAGTTCGCCGAGATCCTGATCATGGGCGCGGCGGCGGTGGGATTCGCGCTGGGCTCGGTCGAGTTCCTGCTCGGCGTGCTGTTCCTGATGGGCACGCAGTCGGCCTTCTTCGGCCCGCTCAAGTACTCGCTGATGCCGCAGCACCTGAAGCCCTGGGAGCTGGTCGGCGGCAACGCCTGGGTGGAGGCCGCGACCTTCATGGCGATCCTGCTGGGCTTTCTCGCCGGCGGGCCGCTGATGCAGCTGGAGAACGCCGACCTCTGGGTGTCGGTGTGCGTGATCGGCCTGGCCGTTGTCGGCTGGGCCGTGAGCCTGGCGATTCCGCCGGCGCCGCCGACCGCGCCGGACCTGAAGTTCAACTGGAACGCGATCAGCGAGATCGGCCATACGCTGGGCACCTTGCGCGGCCGCACCGCGGTGCTGAACTCGGTGCTGGGCATCAGCTGGTTCTGGTTCTACGGCTCGCTGGTGCTGGCGCAGCTGCCGGTCTATGCGCGCGACACGCTCGGTGGCGAAGCGGCAGTGATGTCGGTGCTGCTGGCGGTGTTCGCCGCCGGCATCGGCGTGGGCTCGCTGCTGTGCGAAAAGCTCTCGGGCCACAAGATCGAGATCGGCCTGGTGCCGCTGGGTGCGATCGGGCTGTCGGTGTTCGGTATCGACCTCTATTTCGCCCAGCCCACCGATGTCGGCGCCTTGGGCCAGTCCGTGAGCGAGGTGTTCGGACAGCCCGGGCGCTGGCGCGTGCTGATGGACCTCGCCCTGATCGGCCTGTTCGGAGGCTTCTTCATCGTGCCCCTGTTCGCCCTGATCCAGTCGCGCACACCGCGCGAGGAAGTCTCGCGGGTGATCGCCGCCAACAACATTCTCAACGCACTGTTCATGGTGCTGGCCGCGGGCCTCGCCATCGGCCTGACCGCGCTGGAGCTGAACATCCCGCAGATCCTGCTGGTCACCGCGATACTCAATGCGCTGGTGGCCTGGCACATCTTCCGGCTGGTGCCGGAGTTCCTGATGCGCTTCCTGGTGTGGCTGCTGATGAGCCTGCTGTATCGGCTGCGCGTGCGCGGCGTGCGGCAGGTGCCGGACGAGGGGGCCGCGCTGGTGGTCTGCAACCACGTCAGCTTCGTCGACGCGCTGTTGATCTCGGCGTCGGTGCGCCGACCGATCCGCTTCGTCATGTACTACAGGATCTTCAACATCCCGGTGATGAGCTGGGTGTTCCGCACGGCCAAGGCCATCCCCATCGCCGGTGCCAAGGAAGACCCCGCGCTGATGGAGAAAGCCTTCGCCGAGATCGATGCGGCACTCGCCGCCGGCGAGCTGGTGGGCATTTTCCCCGAGGGCCAGATCACCCGCGACGGCGACATCAACCCCTTCCGTTCCGGCGTCGAACGCATCCTCGCCGCGCGCCCGGTGCCGGTCGTGCCGATGGCCCTGCGCGGCATGTGGGGCAGCCTGTTCAGCCGCCGCGACTCGGCCCTGCGCCGCATGCGCCTGCCGCGACGCTTCCGCGCCCACATCGAGCTGGCGATCGATCCGGCACTGCCGCCCGAACAGGCAACGGCAGCGGCGCTGCAGGACAGGGTGCAGGCACTGCGAGGCGACTTGGCATAGGGTGGGCCCTGGCCCACCGTGAGCTCCGGGCTCACCTCGCCATTCCGAGCCCATAGGGTGGGTCTTGACCCACCATGCGCTTCGCTTCGGCCTCGGTGTTCCGAACCCATAGGGTGGGTCTCGACCCACCATGCGCTTCGCTTCGGCCTCGGTGTTCCGAACCCATAGGGTGGGTCTTGACCCACCATGCGCTTCGCTTCGGCCTCGGTGTTCCGAGCCCATAGGGTGGGTCTTGACCCACCATAAGCTCCGCACTCGCCCCGGTCCCCCAAGCCCATAGGTTGGGTCTTGACCCACCATGCGCTTCGCTTCG
>JBIJCA010000037.1:0-22638 GCA_044344935.1 Aquimonas sp.
TGTTTGGCCCGCCAGTGCGCAGGCGCGCCATGTGTCCACCGGCTTTTCTCGCCAGTCCGCTCGCCTCGGGGTGCTCCGCTGACGCCTCGCCCCCACCTGCCTGCTGTCCGAACATCATCGTCGCCCTTGCCGTGCGTCCCCTGATGTCCAGACGCAGGGCATTCGACGGTTTTCTCACCGCAGGTCGTTTGGCGATCCGCCGTCGCGCTCAACGCGCTAGCGAAAGCGTCCCCGCGCAGCGGCCGAACGAGTCCGGACATGTGCGGGACTCGCGACCGCGGATCAAGGCCGAGGAGGGACTTGATCCGTGGTGCCTTGACCGTCGCCGAGTGGATGTCCTCCCGCTGCCGCTTTCGCCGTTCTGAACGGCGACAGACATACCTTGGATGGGAGGAAGCGCGATGGGTGTTCCGAGTCTTCCGGTTGCGATTTTTTTGAGCGGTCTGCTGGCGGCCAGTACGGCAGGCGCGGTGTCCCGCACCTGGCCAGGCAACGCGCCCTGCGCAGGCACCCTGCAGGCCTGCATCGATGCCTCCGCCGCGGGCGATGAGGTGTTGATCGCCAGCAGTACCGAGATCGACGAGGCCATCAGCCTCGACAAGTCGCTGGTCCTGCGCGCGGCGCCGAACCGTGTGGCGCGCCTCGCCGCCGGCCGCAGCGTGACCGGGGTGGTCAACAACGGGTCGGCGAGCTGGGATATCGAGGGATTGCGCCTGCGCGACGGCCGCATCGAGCTGCGCCACACCGCCGCCGCCTCGCTGACCCTGCGCCTGGTGAACAATCGGCTGGACAGCAGCGGTGGCGCCGGCGTGCTGCTGCGGGTGGAGAAGACCAATGCCAACGGCACCGCGACCGTGGACGTGCAGAACAACCGCGTGGATGCCGGCAACTCCAACCAGCCTGCGCTCAGCCTCAGCCTGAATGCCCGTGCGACGGGCGGCGTGGCTTTCAACCAGCTGCAGCGCGGCGGCAGCAGCGCCGGCAGCGGCGCAGGCCTTTTGCTCAGCCTGAGCCCTGGCCATGCGCACGCGTTGAACGTCTACGGCAACCGGGTCGAAGGCAACTTCGGCGCCGGCGCCCTGCGCATGGTGATCGGGGGGGCGCCCAACTTCGGCAGCGCCGGCAGCTCTACGCCGGTGCTGCGCGCCTTCAGCAATGCGCTGGTCTGCACGCCGGTGGCGGGCAGCTTCCCGAACGGCCTGTACGCGGCCTCGTTCGCCGCAGCCGGCCAGAACGAGCTGCGCCTGTTCAACAACACCGTGACCGGCTGCGACACGCCGATCTGGGTCGACTACCCGATCATCGGGCCCAGCTTCAGCGGCAGCATCTTCAACAACCTGATCGCTCACAACACGCAGAGCCTGGTGGTCTCGGGCAATGTGATCAGCGGCTTCACCATCGAGCGCAACCTGAGCTTCGGCAACAGCTTCAACACCATGCCCGCCAGCGCCACGCTCACCGTGACCGGCGATCCGCGCCTGCGCTCGCTGCGCTTTCCGCGGCTGGGCGAGGGCTCGGCTGCGATCAATGCCGGCAATGCAGTGTCCGCGCAGCTGCTGTACGGTGCGGCCGGTGCGCCGCAGGTCGATGTCGACGGGCGCCGTCGCACCATCGGCACCGGCACCACGGCGGTCGACATTGGTGCCTACGAGTCCGGCGACAGCGTCAGTCTGGTGCGCAACGGCGCGAGTTCGGCCAGTACGGTCGCCCTCGGAGTGGCCAGCGAAGCGGTCAACGTGCAGTTGGGCAAGAGCTTCAATCCGCTGCCGGGCGTGCTCGGCGTCATCAATGCGCGCCCGGTCGGGGTCTTCCACGCGCTCCAGTGGTTCGGACAGGCGATCGGCGCGAATCTGCCGGCAGGCGCCAACCTGCACGTATTCGCGCCGGGGCCACAAGGCAGCTTCGGCGCCAGTTACCGCCACGAAACGGCGAGCGGCAACACCGCCTTCGAGTCGACCTCGCTCAGCAACAGCTACCTCAATGGCAAGGGCCGCGAGGCCGCCATCGTGCTGGCCACGCCGGTCTGGCTGGGCGGCGCGCAGAACCCACAGAACATCGCTGTCGGCTACAGCTGCGCGAGCGGCAGCACCGGCGCGAACTGCTGGTTCATCGGCAACCAGGTGCTCGACGCCAGCATGCCGACCGGCCTCGGTTTCAACGTCTACGCGCAGGACCCCAGCCCCAATGCCTTCGTGCATCGGGTGAGCACGGCCGGGCGCTTCAGCGCGATGCCCGACCATCCCCTGCTCGGTGACGACCCGAACCGCTGCGCACGTCCGCTGGCCAGCCCACGGGTGGTGCCGGGTCTGACCAACAACACCACCTATGACCTCGAGTGGCGATCGATCGACGGACGTGGCGTGTGGGGCATCCAGGGCGATGATCCGATGCCGGTCGGCGCCGAGTTCTTCGTCTTCGTCGATGCCGCCGGGTTCGAGGATTGCGCGTTTCCTGATCTGTTCAAGGACGGATTCGAGAGCTGAAGGCGGGCGGACCCGCTTCTCCGTGCGGCCAGTTCAGCGGCTGACGCTTCGCGGTGAATGAAGGTCAACCCCGGCCTTTGCAGGCTGCCCCTGCATGGGTGCAGCCCCAGTCTTGCTGGCAATGGCGAAGCAGCACGCTTGGCGCGCCTCGCCGGCGCTGGTCGCGGGCAATCCGAGGGCTGGAGTCGGTGTGGAAGAGTTCGAAGCGATACTGAGTGCGCTGTAGACGCTCAGGCAGTCGCGTTCATGCGGCAAGGTGTTCTTCTATTCGGAGCCGAGCGCCGGCGGGATGCGCCACGGTCACGTGGCGGTCCACGCCGAAGGTCGCTGCCTGATCAACTTCGAGGGGCGCAGTCTCGACCAGGCCATCGAGGCGCTGATGCAGACGCCCATCGGCCGCGTGGTGCTGCTGACCAATGCCGGGCTCTGGCTGATGGCTGTCATGGCACAGCTCGTCCTGGCGCTGATCGGTCTTGATGGGCAGGCGCGGCTGTACTTCTCGAACGCAGTGCATCTGTCGACGAGTGCGCTGGCCGTGCTGATCTCCGCGCTCGCTGCGCGAGTCCTGCCCTCGGGCAGTCCGCTGCGCACGGGCTGGATGCTCATCGGCGCCGGCATCGCCAGCTGGGCGATCGGACAGTTCGTCTTCTTCAGCTACCCCTTAGCTCAACGACGGCGCTGAAACGCCTTTCCCCTATTTCTCCGATGTCGCCTTTCTGTTCACCAGCCCGCTGATCGCACTCGGCCTGGTGCTGTTCAACCGTTCGGCGGGTCTCGCTGCGCCGCGCTGGGGCAGCCTGCTGGCGATCGCCCTGTTCATCATCGGCGGCTACGGGTGCTACAGCTCCAATGTCGGCGGCATGTTCACCGGCGATACCGCCCTGACGCTGACTTCGATCGGCTACGCGCTGACTGACCCTGTGCTGTTGGCAGTCACCGTCTAAGTGGCTTCGTCGTTCAAGTCCGGCACCACCATGAGTCGGACCTGGTGGCTGGTGACCGCCGGCGTGGTGATCATGCTGTTCGGCAACCAGATGTACTCCTACCTGATCTTCGAGGACGCCTATACCAGTGGCTCAGTCATCGATGTCAGCTGGCCGCTGGGCTTCGGGCTGATGGCGCTGTCGGCCTTCTACATGCGCGAGTCGATGCGCTGAGGTGGCACGGCTGGACCTGCGCGTTATGCAAACGCAGCGGGTGCCGGGCCTGGGCTCGGGCGCGGGTGGCAGGTCCGCCTGCAGCGCTCAGGCTGTGAGTCCGGAGCGCGCCAGCCGCGGATCAAGCCGAAGGCGCAGTGCGAGCACGCCGTGCAGGCCCGTGAGATGGCGACGCCACAGGCGCGCTGCATGAGCTCTGATGCCCAGCCGCAGCGCGGGCATTCGATGTCAGCCGATGGCGTCGGCGCCGCCAATGGCGGCCGGATCGGGGATGGCCTTCTCGAGCGCGGTGATCAGGGGTTCGACCCAGAAAGGCTTGGCCAGCCAGGCGACGACGTTGGCTCCGCCCGCACGCGCGGCTTCGGCCCGCGTCGCCAGGGCTTCCGCCGACAGTGCACTCATGAGCACGATCGGCAGGGCACGACCGCCATTGGCGATCAGCGCGAGCAGGCGTTCGCTCTCGGCGTTGGGCATCACCACGTCGAGCACCACCGCCGCCGGACCTTCAGCCAGGGCCTCGACGGCCGCGCCGAAATCCAGCGCCTGGCGGGCCGCATAGCCGCAGTACTCCACCATCGTGGTGACCAGCAGAACGCTCTCGGGGTCATCGTCCACCACCAGAACCGTGGGGCGGGGTCCGCCTGCTGCGAGCTCGTTCACTGGAACACCTCGTGGTCGTGCCGGGCCTTGGCATCCGCGACGAGTTCGCGGACCAGCAAGACCAGGGCGTCTTCTGAGAAGGGTTTGCCGAGCAGGCGGGTGACGCCGGATTCCTCGGCCATCAGCCGGTACTTGTCGCTGGCACGGGAGGTGATCATCAGCACCGGCACGTCGCGCGTCGCGGCCTGGCTGCGCAGGAAGCGACAGACCTCGAGTCCGTTCATGCGCGGCATTTCCAGGTCCAGCAGCACCGCGACCGGCGTGCGCTCGGCGATCATCTGCAGGGCCTCCATGCCGTCGCGGGCAGCGGCGACTTCGTAGCCTGCGTCCTGCATCAACTGTTCCAGCGCGCGGCGCACGCTCAGCGAGTCATCCGCCACCACCACGCGCGGCAGCGCCGCCGGCCTCGACGCATCGCCGTGGGCGACCCAGTCGAAGGCGCGTTCGTTGTCGCGCTCCAGCAGGCTGGCAACGTCCACCACCGGGGCAAGACGGCCATCGCCCAGCTGGGTGATGCCGCGTACCGCGGGGATCGGCGGCAGCAGGGGCGAGACCGGTTTGACCACGGTGCGGATCACTTCGGCCACCGCGCGCACGCAGAGCACACGCGCCTGGCCGTCGTTGCACTCGATGACCAGGCCCATGCAGCTGGTATCGCCGGGCAGGCTCTGTACACCCTCGCGCTGGAACAGGCTCTCCACCGTATGCGCAGGCAGCCGGCGGCCGTCGATGTCCATCTGCAGGCGGCCATCGCCATCGAGTCCCATCTGTTCGGCGTTCAGGGTGATGATCGCGCGCACTGCACCGGCGGTGGCCGCCAGGGTCAGTCCGTGACCACTGACGACGATGACATCGGCGAGGGTGCTGCTGAGCGGCAGCCGCAGGCTGACCGTCATGCCGGCGCCCACGTGCGTCTGCAGGGACAGGCTGCCGCGCAGCGCGCGGATGCGCTGATTGACCACGTCCATGCCGACGCCGCGACCGGACACCTGGCTGATCGATTCGCGGGTCGAGAAGCCCGGGCTCAGAATCAGGCGCGCGAGCGCGTCGTCGCCGGGCTCAGCGTCCGCGTCGAGCATGCCCAGGCGCAGCGCCTTGCCGCGGATCGCATCGAGATCGAGTCCGCGGCCATCGTCGCGGACCTGAACCAGCGCGGAGTCGCCGACCACCGACACCACGATGTGGATCGCGCCCTCGTCGGGCTTGCCTGCCGCGACGCGCTCCGCGGGCGACTCGATGCCGTGATCGATGGCGTTGCGCAGCACGTGCGACAGCGGCTCGACCAGCCGCTCCAGCATCTCGGCATCGATGCCGATCGAGTCGCCTTCCACGCTGAGCCGGGTCGGTCGGTCGAGCTGGCGCGCCGTCTGCCGCACCACGCGCTGCAGGCGCGGCACGATGTCCTTGAAGGCGACCGTGCGGGTGCGCCCGATCAGGCGCTGGATCTCATCGTTGAGCCGCAGCTGCAGGGCGGTCAGTGGCTCCAGGTCGATCAGCGCGCGTTCGAGCTGACGGACCCGGGCGACGTTGTCGGTGTTGCTTTCCAGCAGTCGCCGCGAAACTGTGTGCAGTTCGTTGTACTGGTCGAGTTCGAGCGCATCGACGCCGTCGGCACCGCTCAGCGCCGCTGACTGCAGGGCCGCACCGCGCAGGGCGACCAGGTCGTCGAGCTGGCTGGTGAGCTTGCGCTCGTTGTCGACCTCGGCGCGCAGCTCGCGCTCGCTGCCGGCCAGGCCTTCGATGCGGCGTTCGAGCTGGCGCCCCAGCACCAGCAGCTCGCCGGCAACGCGCTGCAGTTCGTCGAGCAGGCCGGTCGCCACCGCCAGCGTCCGCTCGGGCTCGGCCTCGTGTTGCGCCGGCGGCGCGCTGTCGGTCGCGGCGCTGGGCAAGCCCAGTCCAGCTGTCGGCGCCGGATCCTCAGCGCTGCGCTGGATGCGCGACTGCACCGCGTCGCTGCCTTCGAACAGGGCGTTCGACCAGTCCAGGGTCTGCTGGTAGACCTCGGCCAGCTGGCTCGGCGCCGGCCCCTGCCCGAGCACGTGATCGGCGCATTCCTCGACCGCGTCGGTGGCTTCCAGCAGCAGGCCCGCAAGCGCTGGCTGCAGCCGCTCGGGGGCTTTCAGCAGTTCGACCAGGATGTCTTCCAGCGCATGGGTGAGGTTCGCCAGCCCGCGGATGCCGACGGTGTTGGCGTCGCCCTTCAGCGAGTGGGCGGCGCGCCGTGCCTCGTCGATCGGCGCGGGGTCGCCGGTGGCGACCAGCAGTCGCACGGACTCGCCCAGCCGCAACGCATGTCCAGGGAGCTCGCGCAGCATGCTGGCGAGCACGTTGGGCAATACGTCGGCCGCGCTGTCCAGAGTTGTGTCGCCGGCCTCCACCGTGTGCTTGCGCGCAGCCACGCGGGCGGGGTCCATGCCCAGCCGCAGGCGCGCGCATTCGCGCTCGAAGGCGTCGCTCCAGGCGGCGTCGGCGAGGCCTGTGTCGGCGGCGACTTCGCACAGCAGCGGCGCGGCGGCGGGGCCGGGAGACTCGAGAAACGAGAGCAGGGCGGCACTGGCCTGCATCAGCGTTTCCGGCTGCGGGTCGGAACTGGTCGCGCGCGTCGCCATCGCCTGCAGCAGGGCGCACAGGTGCGGCGTGCCCAGCAGCTCCATGGCGTTGCCGATCAGCGACAGCTGGAAGCCGAGATCCTCGGCGGCCTGCAGTCGGTGCGCCGGGTCGGCGGCCACCAGCGCCAGCGCCAGCGGCAGGATCTGCTCGGCGATCGCGGTGCGGGTGAGTTCGAGCTCTTCGTCGGCGATCCAGATGTCGCCGAGATCTGCGGGCAGCGCCGCGACCGCGCGCGCTTCGAAGGCATCGGCGGCGGCAGTGAACGTGGCCGCAGCGGTGTCGTGCGGGGCTTCGAAGGCGTCGGCTACGCCCGTTTCCGTTTCCGTCGCGAAGGCCCGGATGTCGGCTTCGGCGTCAGCAGTCACCCCGGTCTGCCCTGAAGGCGACAGCGCTTCGGCCAGTGCCAGCAGCTCGTCATCCAGCAGGTCGCGGGTATCGATGTCGGCGGCGGCGAGCACCCTGCGGGCGCGGGCGAGGGCGGCGCCGAGCACTGTGGAGGGCGTGGCCGTGTCGGTGTCCGCGACTCCCTGCGCGAACGCGCCGTCGTCGAGCGCCTGCTCCGGCTCGGCGGTCATCGCCGCGGCGGTTTCGGCGGTGGAACTGTCCCCAGCCAGGGCTTCGGCCAGCGCCAGCACCTCATCGGTTTCCAGGCCGTCGAGCTCGATGCCCGAGGCTTGCAGGCAGGCGCGCGCGGCGGCGAGGGCCGCCGACTCAGCGGAGGCGAGCGCGGGCGCTGCGCTGTCGGGCGGCGCCGACTCCGGTGCGAGTTCGAGTGGCAGCAGGCGGCGCGCGGCGTCGATCTGGGCTGCGCTCAGCGGCATCATCCAGCCGATCTCCGCGAGCTGCTGCAGCAGGGCTTCGGTAGCGCTCGCGTCTCCGCCGTCGAGCGCCGCGGCCAGCGCGTTGAACCAGCGACCGAGCGCAGCGGCTTCCCGATGGCTGAGCGGCTTGGGATTGCCGGCGCGGAAAGCGACTCCGCTGCTGACCTGCCGCAGCACGCTCGCCAGCACGCGCGCGTCTGCAGCCTCGGCCAGACTGCGCAGGCTGTTGGCCGCGCGCCAGCAGTCGCGCAGCGAGGGCGCGAGGCTGCCCGCCGGCTCGGCCAGCAGGCGACTCTGGTCGAGCAGGCCCCGCACGAGTCGGGTGCGGAATGTCTGGCCGGGGTCTGCCTGCATGCGCGGATCCAAGGGGCCGTGATCGCCGGGGGGCACGCTCAGGCGCCGGTCGGCAGACGGAACTGGCCGACCGTCGACACCAGCTCGCTCGCCGAACCCGCCAGGGTCTCGGCATCTTCGCGCTGGGCGTCAATCTCTTCGATGGTCTGCTGCGAGCTCTGCAGCAGCTCATAGGCGCGGCTCAGCAGGGTCTGCGAGGACTGGCTCTGGGTCTGCAGGGCGCCGCCGATGCTGCGCACCGCGGACACCAGCTGTTCGGTGGCGGCGCGGGTCTCGTCCATCTGGCCGCCGGCGCGGTCGGCCAGTCGCGAGATGTCCACGACCTGGGCGATGGTGCCGTTCATGGCCTGCAGGGTTTCGCTGGTGTCGGCCTGGATGGCGGTCACCAGGCTGCCGATCTGCTGGGTCGCCTGACGCGCGTTCTCGGCGAGTCGCTTGACCTCGTCGGCCACCACCGCGAAGCCGCGGCCGGCGTCGCCGGCGGCCACTGCCTGCATCGAGGCGTTCAGCGCCAGCACCGAGGTGCGCTCTGCGATCTGGCCGATGATGCCGACGATCGAGCTGATCTCCTGCGAACGCTCGGCGAGGCGCTTGACGCGCTTTTCGGTCTCGCGGATCTGATCGCGTGAGGTCGAGATGCCGCCCACCGTCGCGCGCACCAGGTCGAGCGCGTCGGCGGTCGACTTCAGGGCCTTCTCGGCCTGCAGGTTCGCCTCGCCGGCCTCGCGACCCATCTTCTGCAGCGCCACCGCGGTCTGCTGGATTTCCGCAGCCGCCGAAGTCGCCTGATCGGACGCCGAATTCGCCACCAGCTGAACCTGCTCGGCGCGCTTGCGCACCAGGCCCGAGGCCTTCGAGACCGCGCCGGAGATGCTCTGCACCTTGCCCAGCGCGCTGGCGGTGGAGCGCGACATCATGTTGATCGCATCGGCGACCGCGCCGGTGACGTTCTCGGACACCGGCACCTTGATCGTGAGGTCGCGATTGGCCAGCTCGGCGACGGCGGTCATGATCTCCACGACCGAGTTGTTGAGGTCGTCGTTCTCCTTCTCGATGCGTTCCTGCACCGCGTTACGCTCGTCGAGCATGCTGTCGAAGGCGCCCGCGAGCTGGCCGATCTCGTCGCCCGAGCGCATCCGCACGCGCACGCTGCGGTCGCCCTTGGCGACCTTGTCCACGACGCCGCCGAACTGCGCCAGCGGATCGTTGATGCTGCGCGCCAGACGCAGCGCGAACAGGCCGCCGATCAGGCCCATCAGGCTCAGCGCGACCAGCACGATCAGGGTGATCTGGTCGCGCAGGGTCTTGACCGGTGCGCCGGATTCCTCGGCATCGATTTCCGACAGCAGGGCGAAGCGCTTGCCGAGTACATCCAGCGGCGCATAGGCGCCCAGCACCGGCGTGCCGCGATAGTCGGGATAGATGCCGACGCCGCTGCGACCGGCCAGGGCTTCACTGACGCCCTGGGTATCGATCGGGAGCACGCCGACATTGGTCTTGCGACTGAGGATCGACTGTCGCACCTCAGCGCTGACGTCAGCGCCGAGAGCGTCCACGAAGGCCTGCGGATCCTGGCTGACGAAGCGCGAGATCGAGCGTGGCGTGCGGTCCGCACCGACCAAATAGGCCTCGCCTGAAGCGCCCAGACCGACGTCCTGCCATTGACCGTCAAAGGTCATCACCGCATTGACGCGGTCGATCGGCAGCTGCAGGGCGAGCACGCCGATCTGACGGCCGTCGACGAACACCGGCGTCGACAGGAACACCGCCTGGTCATCGTAGGAAGGGCCGTAGGGGGCATAGTCGGTCATCGCCACCTCGCCGGCTTCGCGTCCGCTGCGCGAGAGATTGAAGGCCTGTGCCAGGCCGGTCTGGCTCCAGGGGCCGTCGACCATGCCGGTCGCGTAGTCGAGTTCCTTGAAGTACGAGTAGACCAGGCGTCCCTCGAGGTCGAACAGAAAGATGTCGTACAGCCCGTACTGGGCCACCGCACGGCGCCCGAGCGGGTGCACGCGCGCATGCAGTCGCGAGTAGTCGGAGTCGTCCTCGGCACGATCCAGCGCGCCCTTCTCGCCCAGCGGATTGGGGTTGCTGGCGATGTAGAGGTACTGCGCGACGATCGTCTCTGCCGGCAGGCCGGCCAGCAGCGGCTCAAGATCGAGCGCTGAGTCCGGGTTGCGGCGCGCGTACTCGGCGCCGTACTGGTTGCGCCAGTAGTCCTCCACCGCTGCGCGCATTCGCGCGAGATCGGCATCCGTGGCCTGGCCCAGCGTGGCCAGCGCGGCAGGCATGGCCGTCAGCGCCTCGCGCACGTCGGCGGTGGCCGCGATCACCACCAGGTTGTCGGCGGACGCCGCGAAGTAGGCGCGGATCTCCTCCAGCTTGCCCTGGCGGATCGACTGCATCTGGTCGTAGGCGCGCTGGGTCAGCGCGGTCTCGGCCTGACGCAGCGAGGCGAAACCGAGAATCAAGGCGAGCAGCACCAGAGGAATCACCACCAGCGCGGTCGTGCCCACCAGCAGCCGGCTGCGGATCGTGCCGAAGAATGAAGTTGCAGCAGCCATTACAGGTTTCTCCGAGAAGGGGCGAGGAGCGATGACGGCGACCGTGTCGGGATCAGGCCACCAGCGAGGGGGCCGAGGCGGTGATCCAGCGGTGCACCGCGAAGCTGGCCAGCACGTGATCACCGGTGGACAGCGCGTCGTTGAGGTAGGGATGCAGACACTCCGGCAGGCCCTCGATCGCCGGCCCGTGCCCGGCCAGCGGACGCGCCTCCAGGACCTCGGGAGCCGCCGCACAGATCAGGGCGAATGCGCGCGGGCCGCTGTCGACCATCACGATCGGCGCGCGCTGCAGATCCGCCAGCGCCTCGCCGGCCCAGGCGGCGACATCGAACACCGGCAGGATCGCGCCGCGCTGTCCCAGAGCGCCGCGCAGCCAGGCCGCGCAGTTGGGGATCGGCGCGACCGCGGGCTCGATCGCCAGCTGCACCAGCGCCGAGGCGGGCAGCAGCAGTCGCGGCCAGCGTGCGTGCAGGAGCACGCCGATCCGGGTGCGGGTCGGGCTGGCGGGGAAGCTGGCAGACACGTCGACCATCGGCGGCTCAGCCAAAGGCCTTGAGGGTTTCGATGATCTGGGCTGGCTCGTAGGGCTTGCCGATCAGAGCCTTGGCGCCCTGCATCTTGGCCCACAGGTGGTCGGCCTTCTGGCTCTTGCTGGAGACGAACACCACCGGAATCGTTTTGGTCTGCGGGTCGGCCTGCAGCTGCCGGCAGGCTTCGAAACCGTCCATGTCCGGCATGATGATGTCGCACAGGATCAGGTTGGGCTTCTCGCTCAGGGCCTTGGCGACGGCTTCGTTGCCATTGGATGCGGTGCTGGTCTGCCAGCCCGCCCCCGACAGGATGTTGCGCAGGTTGGCCAGTTCTGCCGGAGAATCATCGACGATCAGTGCCTTGGGCATGGGGTGTTCCTTGGGACAGGTGGGGTCAGCGCGATTGGGACATCTTGTAGCCGCGGCGGACCATGGCATCGCGGTCGTTGCGGAAGTACTTCGAGAGGCTCTTGTCCAGGGCCTGGTAGAACCCCTCCCAGGAGATCGGCTTGACCAGATAGGTGTCGCAGCCGGCGAGCGCGCCGCGGGCGCGGTCGAACGGCGATGAGCGGCTGGTCAGCATCAGCACCGGCATGGCCCGGGTGTAGCTGTTCTGCTTGATCTTGCGGCACAGCTCGTAGCCATCGATCCCGGGCATCACCACGTCCAGAAAGGCGATGTCGTAGCTGCGCTGCTGCAGCAGACCCATCGCCTGTTCGGCGTTCTCGGCCATGTCGGACTGCAGCCCGGCGCGATCGAGCGCACCGCGGAGCTGTTCACGCACGGCCAGGCTGTCGTCGACCAGAAGGGCGCGCAGTGGCGGTACGTCAACCGGCGCCGCCAGCGTTGACGGCGGCGGCGAGGCGAAGGCCGAATCTCCGCCACTGCCCTGGGCGCGGCCGGTCGGCGCGGCGCTCGCCTGCGGACCTGTGCCCAGCGGGCTGACTTTGCTGCCGTGCAGTTCCTGATCCACCACCTCGTCGAGGGTGCGCTGCACGCGCAGCAGCAGGGCCTTGCGTTCGATGCGATAGCGCGAATCGCCCATCAGCCCGTGGTCGGAAATGAAGACGCCGACCAGACGGGGGTTTCTGCGCCGCAGCTCTTCGAAGCGCGCGAGCCCCAGCGGGTTGTCCGCGTCAACCAGCGCGATCAGGGGCGTCTCGCTGTCGGTCGGTTTCAGAGATCGAAAGCGGTGCTTGGGGTTCGGTGCGCGCGTGATCACGATCTCGACAAGGCGACTGTCCTTGGCGGACAGGCCACACAGGGCAACGTTGTAGGACATCGGCGGGACACCTCGAGCTTGCGTCAGATCGCCATTGGGTCAGAGAGCTGCGGGCGGAGAAAGGTCAATTGACAAACTTTGACCACCGGTATCAACAGGGCAGGGCGTGCCGGCTCGGCAAGGGCCGATTCCACGTGTTCAAGCGGCGCCGCCGCCGGCGGGCATTGACAATCGTTTGCTCTGAGCCACCGAAGCGAGGGGGGGCACGCTGTCGCCGGTCTCGGATTTGCTACTTCGCTGCGCGGAATCTGTTGCGCATTGCTCCCTGCGTCGACGATCCCGTCGCGCGACCGCTGCGGGTGCACGTGCGGGCCAGGCGCCACCCGGATCAGGGCTCTTGCAGCCACCGATGCAGCGCAGACAGCGAGTCCATGACGGCACGGGCAAGCGGTTCAATCTGCGCTAGCGCCCCCGTGCTCGCCTCGACGCCCTGCAGATCCAGCTCGATCTTCGCCAGCAGCGAAGACAGACCGGCAGCGCCGATGCTGGCGGATGCGCCCTTCAGTGAATGCGCCGAGCGCCGAGCCGCTTCGATGTCGCCGATCGCGGCGGCGCGCCGCAGCTCGTCCACATGGCCTTGCGCGTTGCGCTCGAACAGACCGACCAGCTGAGCGCGGACCCCGGGGCGAAAGGCTTCGAGCTGCTTGAGCTGATCGAGCTGCGCCTGATTCAGTGCGGCGGCCAGTGAAGGTTGCGCGAGGTCGACCATGACGACATCCGGTGAGCGAGTGGCAGCGATGCTAGCGCCGCGGTCAGCACCCGCGCGGCAGTGTCAGCGCCGTCAATGTCAAAGATGGTCAGTAGCGGACGGTGATGCGCGCGGCGAGCCGCGGCGCGCGCCTACTGTGCCGAATCGCTGGGCGTATCCGGCGCAGCTGCGTGGCGGCTCAGGCGATAGCCATGCTGGTAGATGCCTTCAAGCCGCCAGCCGCTGGAGCCGTCCAGGCTGAGGCGCTTGCGCAGGCGACTCGCATAGGTGTCGATCGAGCGTGTATCGACGTTTCGGCTGACTCCCCAGACCTGGGTCAGCAGGGCTTCGCGGCTGACGATCCTGCCGGCACGACGGAACAGAAACAGCGACATTTCGAACTCGCGCGGGGTGAGGTGCACGTGGTTTCCATCGACCGTCAGGCGCAGGCTGCTGGCATCGAATTCGAAAGGTGGAAAGATCAGCGCGTTCGCCTGGCTGGGGGTGCTCCCGGCACGACGGAGTACCGTGCGCACGCGGGCCACCAGTTCGGCGGACTTGGCCGGCTTGACGATGTAGTCGTCGGCGCCGCGGCTGAGCGCTTCGACGATCCGGGCCTCATCCTCCATGGCCGTCACGAAGATCACCGGCACCGAGGCCAGACCGGCCTCGCGGACGTTGCGCAGGAAATCGAGTCCCGACTCCCCCGGCAGATCCCAGTCCACCAGCAACAGGTCGAAGTCACCGGGGCTGGCGTGTCGCCGAAACTCGAGCGCCGAACCATACTTCACGACGGAGAACCCGGCCTGCTCCAGCACCAGGGCCACGATCTCGCTGTGCACGGGGTCGTCTTCGATCACTCCCACCACGGTCTTGCCCAAAGCCTGTTCCCCTTCGCGTCGGGCGGGGCGCCCGGCCCCCGTTAGTCTAGTCCCGGATCGTTCCGATTGAATCCCACCTTGTTCAAGGATCCCGCAAGCCAGGACCTGCGCCATGCGATCGAGCGCACGGTCGGTCGAACGGTTGCGCTGTTCAGTCTCGCCCTGTTCGTGATCGTCGCGGGTGTTCAGGCCTCGACGTTCTGGGCCGGCACCCGCGCGGCCCTCGCGCGCGACGCGGACTATCTGGCGGCCGATCTGTCCGACCGCTTCAAGCACTGGCAGCGAGCCCTGGGAATCACCGCCGCCGAGCTTGGCGGTCTGGCCTGTGCGGACTGGGACTGTGCGTCGGTCCCGCTCTCGCGGCTGGTGGCGCGCGAGCCGGAATTCGTCAGTGCCATCGACACCGACCGGCAGGGGCGCGTGCTCGCTGCTGCGGTGGCCGAGGGTCTCGACCTGGTCGCGCCGGAAGCCGTGCGCGGCGTCAGCGTCGCCGATCGCGACTACTTCATCGAGGTCGAACGCAGCGCTCGGCCCTATGTCTCGGGCGTGCTGGAGGGGCGCGGCTTCGGCGATGACGTGATTGTCGCGCTGTCCATGCCGCTGTTCGATGCGCAGCAGCAGTTGCGTGGGGTGATCGAGGTCAGCGTCACCGCGAACGGGCTGGGGCGACTTGCCGATGCGGTGTTGGCACGGATGGATTTCGCCGGCTCGGCGATTTCGATCGTGGACCGTCGCGGGCGGGTGCTGGTGCTGCGCGGCTCCGACCCGCAGCAGGATGACCCGGCCGCGGACGCTGGCGTCTTCGGCGCGCACTGGGGGCCTTCCGCGCGGGCACCGATGCCGGAGGGCTTCACCGTGCAGGTGTCGGCGTCCGGGAGCGGACTGCTGGCGCCGCTGTGGGGTGAGGCGGCGTTCGTCCTGTGCTGTGGCCTGGTGCTCCTGCTGTTGCTTCGCAGAGCAATCCGGAAGCTCGCGGCGCGCCTGGCGCAGCCCCTGGAGTCGCTGGCCGACACCCTGTCGCGCGTTGAGATGGGCGACATTTCCGGCGGCGGGGTCGGCTTGCTGCCGGAGGGCGCATGGAAGGAAGCCCAGGCCATCCAGCGCGCCCTGCTGGTGCTGATCGGGCGCACGCAAGCGGCCATGGACGAAGCCCGTCAGGCCGGTCGCGACCTCGCCCGAGCCAATGCCGAGCTGGAAGCGGCACTGCGGGGGCGCGATGCCGTGATTGATCGACAGACACGTCGACTCAAGGAAGCCCTGAGCGATGCCTGGCAGGCCGCGGAGGCGCGGGCACGTCTGATCACCAACACCAGCCACGAGATACGCACGCCCTTGAACGGAATGCTCGGCACTACCGAGCTGCTGCTTCGTTCCGACGGCCTGAGCCCTTCGCAGCGCCAGCTGTTGCAGGTTCAGCAGAGCGCCGGCGAGGGCTTGCGCACTCTGATCAACGACATCCTCGATCTCAGCCGCAGCGGACGCGGTGTTCCGCTCGATCTGCGCGCCTTCGATGTCCTGCGGGAGTCGGACGTCGTCTGCGACGCGCTGCGACGCGCTGCGACCGCTGGCGGGCGAGCGCGGCCTGACGCTGCGAATCGAGGCCGAGCCGGGCCTCAGACTCGGCCGACTGGGCGACCCCGCGCGCTTCCGGCAGGTGCTCATGGCCCTGGTAGGCAATGCGCTCAAGTTCACCGAGGTGGGTGGTGTCACCGTTCGGCTCGGGGCGGCTGCCGCGGATGCCCTGTTGATCGAAGTGCAGGACAGCGGCCCTGGCATTCCCGCCCCGAAGTTCGACGCGATCTTTGAGCCCTATGTGCAGCTCGACGCCAGCACGACGCGACGGCATTCCGGGGCCGGACTGGGGCTGGCGATCGCACGCGATGTCGTGCAGGCCATGGAAGGGCGCATCACCGTCGAGAGCGAACTCGGCCGCGGCAGCGTGTTTCGGGTCACCCTGCCGCTTAACGCGGTGGACACGCCCCTTGAACAGGCACGGGTCGAAGCCGCGGACGAGGACATCTCCGACCTGCGCGTGCTGATCGTGGACGACATCGACATGAATCGCGAGCTGCTGGATCTGCAGGTGAGCACCTTTGGCTGCCGAACGCAGACCGCAGCCGGCGGCCCGGAAGCGCTGGCGCTGCTCGAGTCCAGCGAGTTCGATCTGCTGCTGCTCGATTGCCAGATGCCGGGCATGGACGGCTATTCGGTGGCGGCTGACGCGCGCGCGCGCTGGCCCTGCCGGTTCCTGCGGATCGTGGCGGTCACCGCACACGCGCAGCCCGGCGAGCGTTCCCGCTGCATCGAGGCGGGCATGGATGATCTTGTGGCGAAACCACTGGCGATGCAGACGCTGGAGCGCGTGCTCCGGGACTCGCACGCGCTGGCGGTCCAGCTGCGTGGTGGGCAGCTGTCGAGGCCGACGCCGTGAACGCGCCAGGGTTGGCGGTCGCGCTACCGGCGGCTGGGTTTCAGCGCTTCACCCCGCAACTGGGGTGTCAGCGGTTTCAGCAGCCAACCGTCGACCTCGGCGCTGCCCAGTTCCCGGCTCGGCGCATGGCCTGACACCATCACCAGACGCATCGGCCGGCCGCAGGCATCGGCCAGTTCGCGCAGCTGCGCGGCCAGTTCGGCGCCGTTGATGCTGCCCATGTCGTAGTCGATCAGAGCGGCGTCGAACAGATCGCTGCGCGCGTTCTCCATCGCCTGCTCGGCGCTGGCGGCGAGTACGGCTTCGCAGGAGAGCGAGGCCAGCAGCAGGCCGTGATACTGGCGATTGAGTTCGTCGTCATCCACCACCAGCACGCGCAGCGGCGCGGGCGCCGTGCTGTTGGGCAGAGGCGGATAGTCGTCGCCGCGGAAACTCGGGGTGTCGGCCAGCACCGGCAGGTCGAGCTTGAAGTGGAATGTGGCGCCTTCGCCTGGCTTCGAGCGTAGCTCCAGCCGGCTACCCATCAGGGCCAGCAGGCTGGCCGAGATCGCCAGCCCCAGGCCTGCGCCAGAGGCGTGCTGCTTGCCGGCGCTGCCCTTCTCGAAGGGCTGCATCAGCTGCGAGCGCTCGGACTCGACGATGCCGGGCCCGCTGTCGATCACCGCGAACTCGATCGTGGCGTCATGCTCGGTCTGGCGCAGCACCTGCGTACGCAGGGTGATTCCACCCGTGGGCGTGAACTTCAGCGCGTTGCCCAGCAGATTGCCCAACACCTGGTTGAGTCGATCCGGGTCGAGCGAGGTGCGCCGCGGCATGCGGCGGTCGAGGGCTAGCTCGAAGCTCAGGCCGGCGCTGCGGCAGCGTGTCTCGTACTGGCGGCCGATGTTCTTGAGGGTCAGCGGCAGATCCACCGGCCTCACCTCAAGACGCAGCTTGCCGGCTTCAAGCTGTCCGCTGTCGAGCAGATCCTGGGCCAGCGACACCAGTCCATGCGCGGCCGAAGCGATCGCATCGATGGAGGCGCGCGTGTCCACCGGCAGCCCCGAGGCACGCAGCGCGGCGCAGAGGCCGAGAATGCCGTTGATGGGATTGCGCAGGTCATGGCTGACCCGCAGCATCGCTTGCAGACGACGCTGCTCCACTTCAGCCAGCCTGAGTTCCGAGCGCCGCACCCGCACGGTGAGGTAGGCCATCACCAGCAGCGCGACCACACTCAACGCCGCGATTCCAGCGCTGTAGTTGGCGATGCGACTGGCGTTCTCGGCGCGCAGCCGGTCAGAGTCGGCTTGGGCGTTGGCTTCGGCCAGCTCGACCTCCTGGCGGAGATAGCGCAGGCGGTCTTCGAAATCATCCGCGGCCTGCTGGCGCTCACGCTCGGCGACGTCGCGGCTGAGCGCATCCAGACGGTGCAGCACCGCGACCAGCGCAGGGTCGCGCTGCGTGCGCGCGGCCAGCCCCGCCAGCGCCAGCACCACGCGGTACTCGTCGCGGTACTGGTCGAGGGATCTGAAGGCATGGGAAGCGCTGAGCAGCAGCTCCTCGGCGCCGCGCACGTCGCCGCGACGCAGCGCGACCTCGCCGCTGAGTTCGAGCCCCAGACCGCGCAGCAGCGAGTTGCGCAGGATCTCCCCCTGCGTGCCGGTCTTCTCGGCCATCGCCTGGGCCAGTTCAAGATCACCGTTGGCCAGCGCCAGCCTGCCGTAGCCCATGAAGATTTCGCCGGCCAGTTTGGGATCGGCCTCGCTGTCGACCAGCGACGCCGCCTCGGCCAAGGCCGCTGCCGCCTCATCGTTGCGTCGCAACTCCATCTGGCTGTTGGCCAGGTTGCGGAGCAGGCGTATGCGCATCGGAGTGCTGTGTCCCTGCGGGAGCTCGCGCAGGCCCTGGGCGGCGTAGTCCACCGACAGAACGTACTTGCCGAGATAGTTGCTCAGCGTGGAGTTGGCCAGCGCGATATCCGCGCGCAGCTCGGGTGCGTCGAGCTCGCCCAGCGCAGCGCTGGCGCGACCCATGGTCCGATTGGCCTCGTTGAAGTTGCTCATCGAGGCCAGCCCGCGGGCGAGCAGGATCAAGCCGCGCACTTCGAGATAGGCGTCCTGCGCGGCGGCGGCGGCTTCCGCTGCGCGCTGTCCTGCGCGGCGCTGGCAGAACCAATCGGCCTTGACGCGACAGGCGTTGGCTTCGGCCAGCGCAAGCCGGGCGATCTCGCGGGAGTCCTGATCGCGCTCGGCGCTGGCGTAGGCGGCCGGCAGCGCCGCCAGTACCGCCGCCGGCTCGCGCAGGGCCTGCAGCTCCAGCGGGTGCGCGTCGCGATAGGCGCTTTCCGAACCGAAGGCGGCGCCCGCGAACAGAACCAGGGCCGGCGCCAGATGCCTCAGCCTGCCTGCAAGAATGCGCAGCCCCATGCTCACCACTGCCAAGAGAAACCCCGCGGCATCATGGGTTGCGGCGTCGAAGTCGGCGATTCAACAGCTGCGAATGCGTGATGCGATTCACGCTTTTCCGACGTCCCGGCGATCGAATCGAGTTCGGGCTGTGAGCGTTCGCGCGCGCCATTCGCTGTGGAGTCGCGTCGGGGCGGGCAGCGGAGCCGGCGAAGCCGCGTTGATCGGCCTGCGCCGTCGAATCGTGCGAGGCGGCGCTTCCGTGCGTTCGGCAGGCGCCCCGGAGCGGTGTGCTGCGGCACCCCTGATCCAACGAATCTGCGGGGTTCCCGCGCGGGCGGTGGGGCTAGCGCTGCTTGCCACTGCCCTGCGCTGGTGCGTTGGAGGGCGCTGGCGGTGACGCCAAGCCACTCTCGGCTACTGCCCGCCAAGTGCGAATGGCTACACTAGGCCCCGGCCCTGCTGAGCCGGTCCGGCGCGGCGGCCTTTGAACCTGCAAGGTTGCCCCCGTGAACACCCCCATCCTGACCCCGGAACTGCCGGCCGCCAGCGACGCGCTGCGGGCCGCCCTCACTGCTGGCTGGCTGCGCGACGAAGACGAGGCCGTGCGCGTCCTGCTCGGCGAGCTGCAGCTCGATGCCGATGCGCGCGCGCGCATCCAGGCCACCGCCGTTGATCTGGTCGAGCGCGTACGCAAACGCGCGCAGGACCAGGGCGCCATCGAAGCCTTCATGCGCGAGTACGACCTCTCCAGCGAGGAAGGCGTGCTGCTGATGTGCGTGGCCGAGGCCCTGCTGCGCATTCCCGACAGCGAGACCGCCGACCGCCTGATCCGCGACAAGCTCGGCGATGCCGACTGGGGCAAGCACGTCGGCCAGAGCGATTCGCTGTTCGTCAACGCCAGCACCTGGGGCTTGATGCTGACCGGCCGCATGGTCGGCCTCGCCGAGGAAACCCGCGGCAACTTCGTTGGCGCGCTGCGGCGGTTGGTGGGACGCGCCGGCGAGCCGGTGGTGCGCCTGGCGGTGCGTCAGGCCATGAAGATCATGGGCCACCAGTTCGTCATGGGCCGCACGATCGAGGAAGCGCTGAAGCGCAGCAAGAAGGGCGAGAACGCGCGCTACCGCTACAGCTACGACATGCTGGGCGAGGGCGCGCTGACCCAGCCCGACGGCGACCGCTATCTCGAGGCCTATCGCAAGGCGATTCTCGCGATCGGCAGCACCGGCCCCTTCGCCGATGTGTTCGACGCTCCCAGCATCTCGGTGAAGCTGTCCGCCCTGCATCCGCGCTACGAGCACGGCAAGCGCGCCCGCGTCATGGCCGAGCTGGCGCCGCGCGTGCTGGAGCTCGCCAAGCTGGCGCGTGCGCAGGGGATCGGCTTCACGATCGATGCCGAAGAAACCGACCGGCTGGAGCTCAGCCTCGACCTGATCCTCAAGGTCTTCGCCGACCCCGCGCTGGAAGGCTGGCAGGGCTACGGCCTTGCCGTGCAGGCCTACCAGAAGCGCGCGCCGCAGGTGATCGATCTGGTCGCCGATGCGGCCCGCCGCGCGGGGCGCCGCATCCCCATGCGTCTCGTCAAGGGCGCCTACTGGGATGCCGAGGTCAAGCGCGCCCAGGTCGAAGGCCAGGCCGGCTATCCGGTGTTCACCCGCAAGCCGAACACGGACCTTAGCTACCTCGCCTGCGCACGCCGCATGCTTGGCCACATCGACGCGCTGTACCCGATGTTCGCCTCGCACAACGCGCACACCATCGCCGCCATCCACCACATGGCGCAGGGCATGCTCGGCCCGGTCGAACCCACCGCGCCGCCGCGCTTCGAGTTCCAGAAGCTGCACGGCATGGGCGACGACCTCTACGCCGAAGTGATCGGCCCCGATCGCCTCAACACGCCCTGCCGCGTGTACGCGCCGGTCGGCAGCCACGAGGACCTGCTGCCCTACCTGGTGCGCCGTCTGCTGGAGAACGGCGCCAACTCCAGCTTCGTCAACCGCATCACTGACCCCGCGATCAGCCCGGTCGAACTGGTGGCCGACCCCACCGAGACCGTGCGCGGCTACGCCAATGCCGCGCATCCGCGCATTCCCCTGCCTGTCCACCTCTACGGAACCGACCGAGCCAACTCCATGGGCATCAACCTCGCCGACGACAACGCGCTGCGCGCCCTGGCCGAGCGCATGAATGCGCTCAAATTCCCGATCGAGGTCAAGCCGCTGGTGCCGGGCGCGAACTCCGCAGGCGCCTGGGTGGACGTGCGCTCGCCGGCGGACCGCAGCCAGGTGCTGGGCCGCTGGCAGGCCGCCGATAGCGGATGCGTCGAGCGCGCGATCAGCAATGCCGAGAACGCCCATCCCGGCTGGGATGCGCTGCCGGCGGCCTCACGCGCCAAGATCATCGAGCACGCCGCCAGCCTGATGGAGCAGCGCATGCCCGAGTTCATGGCGCTGGCCACCCGCGAAGCCGGCAAGACGTTGGCCGACGGCATCGCCGAAGTGCGCGAGGCGGTCGACTTCTGCCGCTACTACGCGGTGCAGGGCCGGCGCCTGTTCAACCAGCCGGAAGTGCTGCCGGGCCCGACCGGCGAAAGCAACACCCTGCACCTGCACGGCCGCGGCGTGTTCGTCTGCATCAGCCCCTGGAACTTCCCACTGGCGATCTTCATCGGCCAGGTGGTCGCTGGCCTCGTCGCTGGCAACGCGGTGATTGCGAAGCCGGCAGAACAGACCACCCTGATCGCGCATGCAGCGGTGAAGCTGCTGCACGAAGCCGGCGTGCCCGAGGACGTGCTGCAGCTGGTGCCGGGCGACGGCCCCACCGTCGGCGCGCCGCTGACCCGCGATCCGCGCATCGCCGGCGTGGCCTTCACCGGCTCCACCGAAGTCGCGCGCCTGATCAACCGCACCCTGGCCGAACGTGATGGCCCGATCGGCGTGCTGATTGCCGCAACCGGCGGCCAGAACGCGCTGATCGCCGACTCCTCCTCGCTGCCCGAGCAGCTGGTCAAGGACGCCATCAGCGGCGCCTTTGGTTCAGCCGGGCAACGGTGTTCCGCCGCGCGCGTGCTGTTCGTGCAGGCCGACATCGCCGACAAGGTCGTGCACATGCTGGCCGGCGCCATGGCCGAGCTGAAGATCGGCGACCCCGGCCTGCTCAGCACCGACATCGGCCCGGTGATCGACGAAGAGGCCAAGGGCATCCTCGAAGCGCACGCCGCGCGCATTGACAGCGAAGGCAAGCTGATCGCCAGCGCCCCACTGCCCGCCGAGTGCGCCAAGGGCACCTACTTCGCCCCGCGCGCCTACGAGATCCCCAACCTCGCGACGCTGAAGCGCGAAATCTTCGGCCCGGTGCTGCACGTGATCCGCTGGCAGGGCAGCGAGCTGGACCAGGTCATCGACGCCATCAACGCCACCGGCTATGGCCTCACGCTCGGCATCCACTCGCGCATCGACGAGACGGTGGAGAAGATCAGCAAGCGCGTGCGCGTCGGCAACTGCTACGTCAACCGCAACCAGATCGGTGCCGTGGTCGGCGTCCAGCCCTTCGGCGGCGAAGGGCTGTCCGGCACCGGCCCCAAAGCCGGCGGCCCGCACTACCTGCTGCGCTTCGCCAGCGAGCGCACGCTGACCATCAATACGACGGCGGCGGGGGGTAATGCCTCACTGTTGACGCTTGATGAGTGAGGGCGGGGGCTGCAGCGCCTGATGCGAACAGGGCCGCCTTCGGGCGGCTTTGTCTTATGAGAATTGTTTGACAACCTGTCAGATCTGACAGGTTGCAGATGCGC
>JBIJCA010000185.1:0-9230 GCA_044344935.1 Aquimonas sp.
GGATGCGGCCAAGGTTTTCGACAGGCCACGGATGGCCTGTCCGAAAGCCCCGACCGACTCACGCGTACCCTCTGCGCAGGGATGCCCAGAGGGCGCGGACGAGGGGTGGCCTTTCTTTTGGTTCCTTTTCTTTGTCCACGCAAAGTGAGGGACTCGGGCAGCCCGTAGGGCTGACCGAAAGCTCTTGCTCTTCGCTTCGAACGACGAAGCCATGAACCGACGAAACAGGACCGGGGCCGAAGCGAAGCGCATGGTGGGTCAAGACCCACCCTATGGGCTTGGGGGACCGGGGCGAGTGCGGAGCTTATGGTGGGTCAAGACCCACCCTATGGGCTCGCAAGACCGGGGCCGAAGCTCGTGGTGGGTCAAGACCCACCCTATGGGCTTGGAGGGCCGAGGCCGAAGCGGAGCTCATGGTGGGTCAAGACCCACCCTATGCGGCGCCTTTCCACTCCGGCGTCAGCAGTGCTTCACCTGAATCCGCGACGGGCGCATTCGCCAGCAGCGCTTCCAGCGCTGACACATCGAGCGTCGGATGCGTTTCGCGCGCCAGCTCGAACAGCTCGCGCGCCAGTCGTCGCAGACACACCAGATTCGAACGCATCCGCGCCTTGAAGGCCGCATCGTCCAGCGGATCACGCAGGGCGCGGTTCAACTCGGCGAACCAGCCCAGCCGGGCCTGGTCGAGGAAGGCCGGGGAATCCATCGCAGCGTGCGGCCGCGCGTTCGCTGCGCACCAGCGCTGCAGGAGGTCCTGCAGGGCGAAGTTGAGCGCCTTGGCTTCGGCCAGTTCGGGCTTGAGTCGCGACAGGGTGGAGAGATCATCGATGCGACGGCCGAAGAACAATGCCGCCAGCACGCCCCAGTAGTAGCTGTAGTCCCACAGCACCTTGAGCGGCATCAGCTGGGCGTCGCCGAACAGGCCGTACTGGCCGCGATACATGGCCATGGTGCTTTCGTAGAAGCTGAAGTAGAGCTGCTCGTAGACGCCGGCATAGGGCTGCCAGGCCTCGCCCGCGCGGTCTTTCTCGATCAGCCGGCTGATGTAGGTGTTGCTGATCGCGATGAAGTCGCTGCCGGGTGAATAGAACGGATCGAGGAACACGCCGGCCTCACCGGTGAGCGCCCAGCGGTTCGCGCTGAACACCTGCTTGCAGCCGTAGGAGAAGTTGCGGAAGAAGGCGAAGTCCTGAAGCTCGCCGCGCATCGGCTCGATGGCCTGATGCACGCGCGGCTGATGAACGGCCAGCCAGTCCATCGCCTTCTCGAAGCTGTTCATGGTCTCCAGCGGGTGCATGTCGGCGTCGCAGACGATGCCCACCGAATGCGAGCCCGAGGACAGCGGGATCAGCCAGACCCAGTAGCCGGGCCCGACCAGATGGTTGGTGCTGCGCCAGCGCTCGGGCGGCGTACAGCGGCTGAGCCAGTCGGCGTTGGCCGACCAGTCGTTTGGATCGATCATGCCCTTGAGCCGGAACCACACCGCGTTGGCCTTGTGGCCGTTGTCCTCGGCCAAGCCCAGTTTCCGCTTGATGAGGCCTGCGCGACCGCTGGCATCCACCACCCAGCGTGCCTGCGCCGTACTGCGTTCGCCGGCGCGCTCCCACTCGACGCCATGCGCGCTGTCGTCTTCGCTGAGATCGATCTGCTTGACCGATGCGCCGTCGATGAACTCGATGCCCAACGCCTGCGCGCGCTCGGCCAGGAAGTTTTCGAAGCGACCGCGGTCGATCTGCCAGGCGCCGGTCGGAAGCGACTTGCTGGCGCCGAGCTCAGCACAGCGGTCCGGTGCGCTGTGGCCTTCGGAGAAAAAGAAGCGGAAGCCGAACTTGACGATGTGCTCCTCATCGAGATGCTCGCGCAGGCCGAGCACGTCGCCGAAGTAGTTGGCGGCGATCTCGACCGTGCTCTCGCCGATCTTGAAGGCGGCCTCCGGCACCGGATGCGCGCGCCGCTCGATCACGCGGATGCGCAGGTCGGCGTCGCGCTGCTTCAGCTGCAGGGCGAGCGTCAGGCCGGCGAGGCCGCCGCCGAGGATCAGGACATCATCAGCTGTATGCGCGGTGATGGCGTTCATGCGGTGCGGCTCTCAAACACGGGCGTGGCGGGCGTAGGCAGGGTGGCCGGACCGGGATCAAAAATGCGTGGCGGCGAGCGTCGCGCCTCAAGGTAGCGCCGGACCACGCGCCCGTAGGTCCAGACCCGGCCGACCACGTGCGAGGTGATGCGGTAGAGGTCGGTCAGCGGACGGAAGTGGCTGCGCCGGAACTGCCCGGCCAGGCCGTCACCGGCGTAGCGCGATTCGATCGGCACCGACACGCAGCCCATGCCGAGCCGGCGTGCGGCCTGGATCAGGATGTCGGCCTCGAACACGAAGCCCTCGCCGGCGACGTCGGCAATTGCGCAGACCGCGCGCGGGTAGTAGCGCTGGCCGCTCTGGGTGTCGGCGATGCGGTAGCCGGTGGCCCAGGCGATGCCCCAGTCGCCGAACTCGTTGGCGAGACGGCGGTGGATCGGCTGCTGGGCGCGCTTCTTCAGGCGCGCGCCGATGATGATGTCGTTCGGAAACTGCGCGGCCGCCGCGACCAGGCGCGGCACGTCGGAGGCCAGGTGCTGGCCGTCGCCGTCCATGCTGACCACGCCGTCGATATCGAGCGCGAGCGCGGCTCGGAAGCCGCTGCGCAGGCCCTCGCCCTTGCCGCGGCGGGCGGCGTGCTGGATCAGGGTGATCGGCAGGTCGGAAATCGCCGCGACGGTGCCGTCAGTGGAGCCGTCATCGATCACGATCACATGCGGCGTGCAGGCCAGCGCCCCTTCGACCACTTCGCGGATGCGCAGGGCTTCGTTCAGGGCGGGAATGATCACCGCGGTGCGCTTCAGCTCAGCCATGACGCAGCTCCAGCACGAGGCGGCTGTCGTGGCCGGCGGGCAGCTCACAGGCTGCTTCACCGCGCGCCATCGCCTGAGCCAGACGCGCGACCGGCGCCATCGCATTGCGCGCGGTGGCTTCGATCAGCGGGCCGGTGGCTTCGGCACAGTCGCCCGAGGCCATACGGGGTGCGAGCGTGAGTCCCGTGCCATCGGCGCGGTCCAGCACCAGGGCGAAGCCGAACAGGCCCTCGCTACTAGAGGTGTGCTGCAGCGGGCCGCCGGCCGGGCTGTCGTAGGCCACCAGCAGCACCGGGCCGCCGTCGATGGCGATCTGCAGCGCGGCCTCGATCAGGCCCTGTGCGAAGCTGGCATCGAAGGCCGAGATCGCGGTGGCGGGCGCGTGGCAGCCGACGCCGATGGTCCAGTAGCCGGCCGCGGCGTTGTGCACCGAGTTGTGGAACTTGGTGGGCGAGACCTCGGTCGGGGCCGTGGCCAGCGTCGCGCACATGTAGTCGGTGATCGCCAGATCGCCGTGGGTCGAAGTGAACACCGAGGGCAGGGCGGTGGGATCCGCGCCGGCATTTGCGCAGGCAGCTTCTGCGACCAGAAGGGCCAGCAGCACCGAATCCGGCGCGCGGCGGCGCTCGTTGGCCGGCAGCATCGAGGGCGCGGGCTTCTTCGGCGCGCCTTCGACGAGGCCCGCTTCGCCGCGCGCGAACGCGGCCATCACGGACCAGTCGGGCAGGCCGTCGGCGAAGGCGCCGATGCCCAGCACTTTCAGCTCAGGCAGGCCGCTCATGCGCGCGCCCCCGCCCCGAACACCAGCGAGCAGTTGTTGCCGCCGAAGCCGAAGGAGTTGTTCATCGCATAGCGCACCGCGCCGCGGGTGTTCTCGCGGAGGATCTGCGGGCCGCAGGCGGGGTCGGGATCGTCGCAGTTGAGCGTGCCGGGCATCAGACCCGATTCGATCGCCTCGATCGCGATCAGGCTCTCGACGATGCCGGCGGCACCCAGGGTGTGTCCGGTGTAGGCCTTGGTCGAGCTGGCGCGCAGGCGCTCGCCGAACAGGCGCGCGACCGCACCCGCCTCGATCTCGTCGTTCTTGGGCGTGGCGGTGCCGTGCAGGTTGAGGTAGTCGATATCGCCGGGCGCAAGCCCCGCGCGCGCGATCGCCGCCTGCATGCACATGCGCGCGCCCAGGCCCTCCGGGTGCGGGCTGCTCATGTGATGGGCATCCGACGACTCGCCGTAGCCGAGCAGGCGTGGGCCTGCGCCTTCGCGCTCGAGGATCGCGTAGCCGCCGGCCTCGCCCAGCGAGAGTCCGTTGCGGGCCACATCGAAGGGCCGGCACTGCGCGGTGGAGACGAGGCCCAGCGCGTTGAAGCCGAACAGCACGCTGCCGCAGAGGGTGTCGACGCCGCCGACGAGTGCCGCATCGACCACGCCGGCTTGGATCAGCCGCGCCGCCTGCGCGAACACTTTCGCGCTGGACGAACATGCCGTGGCCACGGTCACGCAGGGCCCGCGCAGGCCGGTCGCCGCGGCGAGGAAACTGCCCAGCGAATGCGGGGTGTGCACGATCGGGCGGTGCAGATCGGCCGGAAAGCGATCGCCGTCGAGACGGGTGTAGGCCTCTTCCGAGGCGCCGATGCTCGACGTGCTGGTGCCGATGATGAGCGCCACGCGCGCAGCACCGTAGCGTTCGCGCAGGGCATCGACCCGCGCCGCCACGCCGTCCTGCTGCAGGGCGAACCAGGCCAGCCGGTTGTTGCGGCAGTCCCAGCCCATCAACTCGGCGGGCAGCTGCAGCTCCTCCAGCCCGTCGACGCGGCCGATCCAGGTCTCCAGCGGATGTGCGGAGAAATCATTGCGGCGCAGCCCGCTGCGGCGGGCCGACAGCGCTTCACGCATCGTGTTCAGTCCCGCGCCGCAGGCGGTGGTCAAGGTGCGGGCGGTAATCGCCAGCGGCGGCATGGCTACAGCAGACATCAGCTCAGGGCGTCCTCATCGAATAGCTGCGGAGTATAGAGAGCCGGGATTCGGGATTCGGGATTCGGGATTCGTCAGAGCAGGCTGCGGCATGGCGACCGTTGCGGAGCATTTGAAGGCTGCGCGACGGTAGCGGCTCGCCGACGGTCTTCACATTCCCTCAGGAAGAGTGCCTAAGCCCAGCGATCCTGGAGCTTGCCCCGCACAGCGGAGACAGCCTGCCGAAGACCCTCGGTGCCAAGGCCGCGGCGTGCCGTGCTGGAACGTTCCCGTGCGCTCGCGCCACGCGCTGCGAACAAGGACAATCCGCGGCTGCGTGCTTCCCGAGCTACGACGCTCGCGCGCTTTCACGAATCCACCCGGCCCTCGCGCAGAGCGCTCGGGCGTTCGGCGACACGCGCGGCATGCCGCGCAAACGCGTCGCCTCACCCCCAATCCAAAATCCCGGCTCTCAAGTGTCCTCCCGCCAAGCCCACCGCCTGCGTCTCCTGCGCGATACCGATGCCCTGCAGGGCCTGGTGATCGCGCTGCTGCTGCTGACCGCGACTGGCGGCCTGCTCTACGTCTACTACGCGATTCGGGTGTGGAACCTCGCACGCCGTGCGCCGGCCTGGCCCGAGTTGGACCCGCAGCGTCCGACGCGCCTGCTGCTGTTCGGGAAACGCTGCGAGGACGGCGAACCCGACGCCGATTTCCAGCGACGCATACAGCGCGCGCTGGCGCTCGCGGGTCGGCATCCGCAGCTGGAGCTGCTGCTGCTCGGCGGTGGCCCGCACCCGACCGAGGCCGAGGTCGCCGCGCGTGAGCTGCGTGCGGCTGGTTTGAAAGAATCTGCACGCATCACCCTCGAAGACCAGTCGCGCGACACCCTGGAGAACCTGCGCCATGCGCGTCAGCTGCTGCGTGAAGGGCAGGGCGAAGTGCTGCTGCTCTCCAGCCGCTACCACCTCGCCCGCTGCAGCCTGTTCGCGCACTGGCTGGGCATCGAGCACAGCCTGTGTGCGGCGGAAGAGCGCTGGGCACCGAGCTGGAGCGAACGCGGCCGTCTGCTGCTGGAGGCCGCCTACATGGTCTGGGTGGAATGCGGGCGCTTCTGGGCGCGGCTGCTGCGCAGCGAGCGGATGCTGGCGAAGGTGAGTTGAGGAGCGCACGGCTCGCCGATCCGCGTCGCGGACGAGGGCGATCGCGAGTTTCTCCGGCCAAGGGCCCGGGCCGGCGCACCGCGCGTTGCACCCCTACCGGGGCCTGCGTATCGCGCTTTGCACCCCTCCCCCCTGGAGGGGGAGGGGCCGGGGGAGAGGGGGGGCAGGGCTTGCCACGAGCCCACGACGTGGACCCACCCCTGCGCCCTTGAATGCAGCTGCGCCTTGGAATCACGGCAGTGTTGGGCCGCGCTGCGCTTGGCCCAACCTGCGGAGAGCGCCGTACCTCAACTCTCGTTGGCACCCCCAGGCTCGCTCCACTTCGGCCCTGCTGCGCGTCACAGACTCATCATTGTCTGTCGACACGCAGCGTCGTGTAGGTTGGCGCCGAGCGCAGCGAGGCCCAACGTCGCGCGCGAGGGTCAGTGCGGCCTTGAATGCGCGCCGGCAGACCTGCCGAGCCTTGGCTTCGAATCCCCAATCCCCAATCCCCAATCCCCAATCCCCGCCCCTCACCACTTCGTCGGCTTGGGATTGCGCTCGTCGAAGCCGCGCTGGTGCCAGTACGGATAGATCGGCGTGCGCTGGCTGGCGGCATCGAGCCTGGCGATCTGTTCGGGCGTGAGCGCCCAACCGACCGCGCCGAGGTTCTGGCGCAGCTGCGCTTCGTTGCGCGCGCCGATCACCAGGTTCACCACGCCGGGCCGCTGCAGCAGCCAGTTCAGCGCGACCTGGGCGACGGTCTTGCCGGTCTCTCCGGCAACTGCATCCAGCGCATCGACCACGCGATACAGGAACTCATCCTCGACCGGCGGCCCGCCGACGTCGCCACCGGCGGCGATGCGGCCTTCGCTGGGCGCAACCCCGCGGCGGATCTTGCCCGTGAGGCGGCCCCAGCCGAGCGGGCTCCAGACCATGGTGCCGACGCCCTGGTCGATCGACAGCGGCATCAGCTCCCACTCGTAGTCGCGACCGATCAGCGAGTAGTAGCCCTGGTAGCAGACGTAGCGATTGAGGCCGTAGCGTTCGGACGTCGCCAGCGCCTTCATCACCTGCCAGCCTGAGAAATTGCTGCAGCCGATGTAGCGGATCTTGCCGGCGCGGGTCAGGTCATCGAGCGCACGCAAGGTCTCTTCCACCGGCGTCAGCGCATCGAAGCCGTGCATGAAGTAGAGATCGATGTGATCGGTTTGCAGGCGCTTCAGACTGGCCTCGCAGGCGCGAATCAGGTGATGCCGCGAGCTGCCCTTGTCGTTCGGCGAAGTGCCGGTGGTGAAGGTCGCTTTGGTGGCGATCAGGGCGGCGTTTCTGCGGCCCTTCAGGGCCTCGCCGAGGATCTCCTCCGAGGCGCCGGCCGAATAGATATCGGCAGTGTCGAAAAAGTTGAGACCGTGCTCGAAGCAGATATCGAGCATGCGGCGGGCATCGTCGACATCGGTGGCGCCCCAGCGGCCGAAGAACTCGCCGACGCCTCCGAAGGTGCCGGTGCCGAGACTCAGGACGGGGACTTTCAGGCCGGAATGGCCGAGACGACGGTGTTCCATGGGGCGGCTTCCTTGGAGGCGACAGCCCCAAAGACTGCCACTGCGGCCGTTAGGCGCATGGCAAGCCCGGGTGGGACCGGCTTCAGAGGGCGCGGAGCTGACGCAGGCGCAGCAGGCCGCCAAGCGCCAGTACCGCCAGTACCGCTTCCACCGCCAAGGCGAACCACAGGAAGGGCGTGGCCACGCTGCCGACCAGCATGCCGATGGTGCGACCGATCGCGATGCCGCCGTAGGCGCCCAGCGCCAGCATCAGGCCGTAGGGCCGGTGCCTGGCGGCGAGATCGGAGGCGAGGATCAGGGCACCGACTCCGAGTTCGAAGCCACCGTAGAACGCACGCAGCTCAGCGGCGGCGAGATCGCCGCTCAACACGATGCCGGTTGCCGCGAGCGTCCCCAGGGGGTCGAACATGAAGGCCGCACCGAAGGCGATGAAGCCGAGGCCCGACAGCCACAGCACGATGCGTGCGAATCCCATGAAGCTTCTCCCGCGAAACGGTGCGTCAGGATGGGGCAGGGCGGATCAATCCGGGGTGAGGGGGCGACGGCCATCGCGGCGGCCGAACCGCTCGCACGAGGCCGCGAGGCTTTTTTGCAGCGCCGAGTTGCTGCGCCCATCCCTTCGGCAAGCGAGGGAGGCCACCGCGGCGCTTCGACGAATCCCGAATCCCGAATCCCGGCCTTCAAGCCCTGCGTACAATCCGGCCCATGCACATCCTCCCCGATCATCTGGCGCGTCTGCGCAGCATGGGCTGGCGCGACGACGCGCCGGCGGCCGCGGCCTATGCCGAGGCCGCCGAGGGTCGGCTGGCGCGCATCACCGAGCAGCACCGCTCCGGCTACATCGTCGACGACGGCGAACGCGAGTTTCCGGTGCAGGCGCCGGCACCCTGGACACGCAAGAGCTTCGCCCCCGAGCAGCGCGCCGCGGTCGGCGACTGGGTGCGGCTGAAGGACGACGAAGACCTCATCCTCGACTGGCTGCCGCGCTTCGGACTGCTGAAGCGCGCGGCCGCCGGCGAGCACTACAAGCAGCAGCTGATCGCCGCCAACATCGACCGCGTGCTGGTGGTCTGCGGGCTCGACGGCGACTTCAATCCGCGTCGGCTGGAGCGTTACCTGGTGCTGGTGCGCGGCTCGGGTGCCGAGGCCGTGTTCGTGCTGACCAAGGCCGATCAGCTTGGCCGCGCCGACATCGACATGGCGGTCGAGGTGCTGCAATCGCTGGAAGAGGCCGGCGCGCGGATCGTCGCGCTGAATGCGCGCTCGCTGGCGTCGGTCAGCGTGCTGCATCCGCTGCTGGGGCCAGGCATCACCGCCGTGCTGGTGGGCTCAAGCGGCGCCGGCAAGTCCACGCTCACCAACGCCCTGCTCGGCATCGAGCGGCAGAAGACCAACAGCGTGCGCGCCAACGACAGCCGCGGCCGCCACACCACCACCCACCGAGCCCTGCTGCGCCTGCCCTCGGGCGGCTGCCTGATCGACACGCCCGGCATGCGCGAGCTGAAGCTCACCGGCGAGGAAACCCTGGACCGCAGCGGCTTCGACCGCATCGAGGAACTCGCCGCCCAGTGCCGCTTCCGCGATTGCCAGCACGAGCGCGAACCGGGCTGTGCCGTTCAGGCCGCGCTGGATGCCGACGAACTCGACCCCGGCGTGCTCGCCAACTACCGCAAGCTGCAGGGCG
>JBIJCA010000411.1:0-3084 GCA_044344935.1 Aquimonas sp.
GCGGCCCAACGGCGCGGCGTTGCAGGTCTCGTCGAGATTCGAGGCTGCGATGTTGGGCCGCGCTGCGCTTGGCCCAACCTACGGGGCCTCGCGCTTTTGTAGGTTGGGCCAAGCCGAAGGCGCGGCCCAACGGCGCGACCTGTGCACTCGCCCCGGTGTCGGCGACGACGCCGGTATCGGGGTCGTAGCGAGGCTCGGACGGGCGGTGTTGCGATCGTGGCGTGGGTAGGGCGGCCAGCACTCACCCCGGGCATTTGCCATGACGAAACGCGGGCGTGGGCTACCCGCTGCGAATGCGACAACGCACCGAGCCGATGTCCAGGGCAGGCGACTGACCGCGATGCCGCTGCACGCGAAGGCTTGAACCTGCGAGCGAACGCCGTAGCGCGCGCTCGGCGCCTGCGCAGATCACATCGCGCGCTTCGTTGAGATTCGATGCGCCCAAGGTGACGATGACCACGGGCTGGCGCGAGTCGGTCGCGCCATGCACGCGGACCCGCGCAAGACGCTGGCGCAGGGCCTGATCCGCAGCCAGCGCATTCGCCTGCGCGCGTTGCTGTCGCGCTTGTCGATCAAGCGACCGGTTCTCCTGCTCGATTTCTTCGCCAAGTGCTTCGAGGTCACGACCCAGCAGGTGCGCATTGACCTTGTAGTTGTACCAGGGCCAGATCACCGCGATACCGACCACCGCCGCCAGCGCGGCCCAGCCCAGTTTGATCAGCGCCGACGGTCGCGGCTGGGGTTGCGACGCAGGCATCAGGCTGCTCCCAGAAGTCCGCTCAGCAGGGCTTGGCCAGGCGCCGAGCCCAAGCCCAGAAGGATCAGCAGGTTGATGAACGCGGTCATCCAGAACACCGTCTGGAATAGCTGTTTGACCGACTTGTGGCGAAGCAGTCGCTGAGCCATCAGTGCGGCAGGCCAACCGCCCAGCATCGACGCGAGATGCAATGTGCTCTCAGGCGTGCGCTGGGCATCAAGGCGCGCGGCGCGCTTGTCCAGCCAGTACATCGAGAATGTGACGAGATTCAGCGCAGCCAGTGCGACAAGCACCAGCATGGGAAGACTCAAGAACAGCACCAAGCCAACCTGCACTGCGCAGCCGACGAATCCGGCCTGAAGGCGCCACTCGCCGCTTCCCGGCTCGCCGCCCGACGCTCGCCCACCCGTCACAGGTCGCGGTGGCTGGGCGAGCAGAACCCGCGGCCGACCGCGTTCGTCCTTGCCCAAGGTGTAGTTGAACACCTGTCCGACGGAAGGCCGAACCGATATACCGCGCACGGCCTTGATGTGCAGAAAGATCCGCTCACCCCCGCCATTCGGTTCGATGAAACCGAACCCGCGATCATCGTTCCATTCGATCACTCGGCCCTGATAGCGCATAGGTGGCAAGCAAGCCCAAAGGTCGGAAGCGTAGCAAGCAGCGCAGGGCCCTGCAGGTCCTCGGAGAAGGACTGGGTGATTGCGGCCCGCGTCTTGCCCAAGCCGACCTAGAGAGCTGGAGCTCGCCGGGGTTCGTCTTGTGTATCGCCACCAGCTTTCCCAGCCAGCGCCAGAATCGCGTCCGCCTCCGCGCGCAGCCGCGCTTCGAACTTGCCGTAATTCGAGAAATGCAGATGCTTGTACAACCGGCGCTCGCCGTCGCTCCACACGGTCGTCAGGGCCCCCTCCGTCGCGTGCCGATTCGGCAGCCAGGCGAAACCGCCGCTGGCCGACATCAGCCGCAGCACCCGGTCAGAGACGAACACATGCCGCGCGGCGCCCTGCCGGATGGCGCGATCGATCAGGCCAAGGTGCCCTCGATCGAAGTCGGACGCGCTGAGCGCGTTGCGACCCACTGTCGGCACGTGCAGCAGCTCGATGAAGCACACCTGCGCGGCGTGCTCGGCGGTGAAACCGATCTTTGCGAAGTTGCGGTGGTAGCGCAGGCCGTCGCCGCGGTACTGCGGCAGCAGAAAGGGGTGATGCACCCCATGGCGACGCCAGAAGGCAGCGCCATCGCGGTGGTAGTCGAGCAGCGCCGGAAAGATCGGGCTGGTTTCGATGTCGGCGGCGTAGTTCGCATCCAGGCCGATGAACAACAAGCGCGCCGCGAGCGGGTCCGCACCCTGCCAGGGGCGTTCGGCGAACAGGGTGTTCAGGGCTGGGCTGGGGTGTGGGGTGAACATTCAAAGAACCCGTGAAGCGGCGCGCGTGCATATGCACGCACTTCACGGTACTCTCTCCCTCGGCCCTGCATTGCGCGAACGCCCAAGTTCCACTTGGGACGGCCCGGGAAACCGGCTAGCGCATGTGGGGCTTTCTATTTCTGAGCGTTCGGCTTGAACAGCCAGTGTCGGTAGGGGTGAGCCCAGCGGTTGCTCGTGTCGCCGTCATCTGACGTGCTCACGCCGATGTTGAAGTTCGGTCGCAGTTCTCGTATCCGCCGGTTGATGTGGTTGTAGACCAGTTCCTTCGCGATGGTCCGCTTTCCTCGCACGCGGCTACCTTCCGGTTTGTCCTCGTGCTTGCGGTTCAACCTGAACTGCATGGATCCCAGCACGACGTCAACGCACTGAAGAAGAATGTGGTGCTTTGAATCGACTTCGGCGATGGCTTCCATGTCGATCTGGATACCGGCGCGTCTGAAGTCAGGCGACTTGCCGAGGCCACTCAGGTATCCCTTGAACCTCTGTGCTTTTTCACGCGAGTCCGGCAGCTTGTCGAACATCAGGCGCACTCTCGTGGGGGCATCGCGCTGGCCCGCGTGTTGGAGGCCAAAGGTCCACTTGATGAACTGGTAGTACAGCAGGAAGAAGCCGTCCTCTCGCTGCTGGGGCGTCAGTCGCGGCGGCGCGTTGATGTTCTGGCTGAACATGACTCGCAGCTTCAGCTTGCCCTCGGACGCCAGGTTGAAGACCTCGTCCATCAGGGCCATGTATCGGGATGCGTACGCCTCCGAGATCTTCTGCCACTTCACCTCGGCATCGAGCCCGGCGGCACGCCGTGCTGCGGTGATGCGGGCCTCCACCTCAAGCAGGTGATGGGACTCGACCAGCAGTCCACCGTAGAAATTTGAGAAGAGCCTTCCGCTCTGGTCGGACTCAT
>JBIJCA010000271.1:0-6121 GCA_044344935.1 Aquimonas sp.
AGATGACGGGTCATTGAACCATTGGAATACCCGAGATAGCCGAGGTCGGCTAAAGCGAGTGATGCGGGGCTACAGCACGAGAGGAAGCTTGGGCAGCAGCCGCTCGGCGAAGGACGGCGACAGGGCTACCAGATAGCGCCGGGAGGCCGCATCCGCGCTGCCGTCCTTCGGCTTGTGGAAAACGTAGTCGTATCCCTCCGTGGCGCCGAGTTCGCTCAGAAGCCGGGATCGGAGCAGGGTTTCACTCGATGGGTTGAAGGCATCGCGCTCCTTTCCGTTGATGCGGAAGCGCACCCCGAACAGGGCGCCCTGCTGTTCGACCGACGTGTTGAAGTAGCCGATGTGGTGCCCTTCCAGATGCAGCCGAACGGTCTTTCCCTTGCCGGCCTGAACCACAGCCCTCAACCCGGACTCCTTCGCCAACTTGCCGAGGAAGGCTGCGGCTGCGGCCGGCCGGGGTCCGATGTAGTCGTCAGGAAACGGGTGGGTCATGGTCTTCTCCACAGCTTGAATCCAATTTGTGGCTTGCGAACGGGCGTCGCCTCACCGCCGCCCCACATACCCCTCGCCCTTGGCCTCGGCGCGGCCGAGTGCCAGCAGCATGTCGATGAGCTGTGGCAGGCGGTTTTTCCAGGGGCCGCGGCTGGTGAAGTGGGCGGCGATCTGGTCGACGGTAAGGGGCGCGGGGGCGGCGAGCAGCAGGTCGGCGATGGCGCGGATCTGGTCGACGGTGTCGCGTGGCCAGGGTTGGGCTTTGGCGGCGGTGGTTGCGGTAGGCGTGGGCTTGGCTTCGTCGTCGTCGTTGTCGTCGGGCTCGGCGTGGCGGTGTTGGGCCGCGCTGCGCTTGGCCCAACCTACGGGGGCTGTGGGGTTGTCGTCGGTCGTGGCGAGGGTGTCGTGAGTCGCTTCGCTGGAGGCGGCGGCGCGCGGGCTGTCGTCGCTCTGGTAGGTTGGGACAAGCCGCAGGCGCGTCCCAACATCACCCGCGCCATCGGCATCGCCCGCCCTTGCCTCCGCATCCTCACCGCCCGTGCCCGGGCGCGAGTGCTCGCCCCCGGATGCCTCGTCGATGGCGGTGGCCTCGGCCTCTGCGCGGGTGCCGTGCGCGGTGCGGTTCCGGTGGTCCGGGTTCTGGTACTCGGGGCGCAGCCAGCGGATCAGGCCGCGGGCTTCTTCGGCGGCGCGTTCGGCGTTCAGGGCGACCAGGCGTTCGAGCACGGCTTCATCGAAGCGGCGACGCGCCTCGACGCGGCTGTCGCCGCTGGGCGCGGTGTCGTTGCCGTGGGCGATGCGCAGGTCGGGCAGCAGGTCGGCCCAGTCGTAGGCCTCAAGCACGGCGGCGTCGAGTTCGTCATGGATCTGCCGCAGCACGCTGACCAAGCCCTCGCTGTGGATGCCGCGCTCCTTGGCGCTGAGCTCGCGGCCTTCGCGCAGGGCCTCCAGCACGTTGTACATACCGGTGAGGGTGAGGCCTGGGTGGGCGGCCTGCTGGCGCTTGCGGTGGGCGTCGAGCTGTTCGGCCAGCGCACGGATGCGCTCGGCCTGGGCTTCGCTGGGGGTGGGGAAGGGGAAGCACTCAAAGCATCGCGACTTGACGTATACGGGATCGTTTCCAACGCCAAGCCTGCTGCCGGAGGCAACCGCCCAAACACAATGCGGCTGACTGGAAAGTACGCCCAAGTGCATCGCGTCTACTGTGGCGATTGCGATCAACTTGTTGTCCGGTGCGATGCGCGCGTCAAGGAATTGGAACGTCCGATGCTTCGCGGTTTCCACTGTTGCGATGAATCGAACCAGGCCGCGCAGCGCATCCCTGAGCGCGGGTCGTGGTTTCCCATGCACCCACCAGAGCTTCGCGTACGCGGCACCGTCCTTTGTGTTGCCCTTCGCTTCTCGCTCCGGCTTCACGCGATCCGTCAGGTGCTGATAGATCGAAGGATGCTTCGATCGAACATCCCCAATCTCCCAACCGAACAGGTCGATGACTCGCACGTCGCGTGGCCTGTCGACCAGGTCGCGACCATTGCGATACGGCCGGATGATCGCTTCGATCTCTGGGCGCGTGCCCAAGCCAAGCGCCGTCGCCTGTGCTTCGGTGACGATGAAGCCCGCGCCATGGAGCTTGAGGCCAGGGCTGCTTAGTCCGGAGTTCGCGAGCAGGGTAACGGTGCTGGTCAAGTTCGCACCGATTCGCAGGTCCGCGTGGATGTGGCCGAGGCGATCAGCGAACTGGAGCTGGTACTCGTCTGCGCTTCCCGCTGATTCATGCACCACGGACTTAAGCAGCGCAGGGCTTGCCTCGGCGCTGGCCACGGTCATGGCGATGCGCACATCCGCACCATCCGCGCTGTCCACCCAAGGATGGTCGGGCACCGCGAAGCGGATGCTCAAGGGGCGCTTGGAATCGCTGAGCGCGTTTTCGATCACGCGGCGATTGAAGGTCTGCTTGATCGAATTGGTGGTGATGAAGCCGAAGCGTTTGAGCTGGTTGGCGCGCACGAGTAGCCCGGCTTGATGCCACCAGTACATGACCAGATCGGCCGACTCCGGCACATCGCTCCAGGCTGCGCGCAGGGCTTCGGTGTAGCCGTCACCGAGCGCGCGTCGCAGTGAAGAGGCGCCAATAAACGGCGGATTCCCCACCACAAAATCCGCGTCCGGCCACGCTGCCTTGCGCGGGTTCACATAGACCTCGATCGGCACGCGCGCGCTGTCGTCGGGCACGTTCTCGCCGGTGACCGGCGAGGGCTTCAGCGTGCGGCCGTCCCAGCGGGTCTGCACTTCGCCGTTGGCGTCGCGGGCGTACTCGACGCGGTCGTAGGCCAGCACGGCGTCGCGGTTCTCGATGGTGCGGAAGTCGCGGATCACCGGCTGTGGCGGGTGGATGTCGCCCTGCGTGCGGAAGTGCCACTGCAGGTAGCCGATCCACAGCACCACTTCGGCAATCGCGGCCGCGCGCGGGTTCAGCTCGATTCCCAGGAGGTTATGCGGGTCGACGGTTTCACCGGCGGCGGCGTCGGCGCGTTCGCTGCCCAGGGCCAGGCCGGTCTGGCGGTCGCCGAAGTCATCCAGCGCGTTCAGCACTTCGCCTTCGAGGCGCTTCAGGTGTTCCAGGGTGACGTAGAGGAAGTTGCCGCTGCCACAGGCGGGGTCAAGCACGCGCACGCTGCACAGGCGGTGGTGGAAGGCGCGCAGCTCGGCGGCTGCGGCATCCAGCGCGGCGTTCTGCTGGCGCTTGAGTGCATCGAACTGGCGCGGCTTCAGGCCGGGCGCGAGAAGACGTTCACCGATCTCGGCGGCTTCCTGCGCGTGCATGCCCGAGGCGGCGCGGGCGATGGCCCATTCCTCGCGCAGGGGCTCAATGACGGTGGGCAGCACCAGGCGCTCGACGTAGGCGCGCGGGGTGTAGTGGGCGCCGAGCTTGTGGCGCTCGGTGGGGTCGAGCGCGCGCTCCAGCAGGGTGCCGAAGATGGCGGGCTCGACATAGCGCCAGTCGGCGCGCGCGGCTTCGATCAGCAGCTCGATCTGGGTGCGGTCGAGCGGCAGCGTTGTTGGGTCCTTGAACAGCTTGCCGTTGAAGTGCAGCACGTCGGTGGCGAGTGCGGGCGAGAAGCCGCCGGCGTCCATGTCGCGCCAGAGCTGGGCCAGCATGCGCATGGCGGTGTCGGGGCGTTCGACGTGGGTCTTGAGCAGGTTGCGGAAGCTCTCGGCCGGCAGCAGGCGCACGTCTTCGGCAAACATGGTGAACAGGCAGCGCATCAGAAACTGGGCGACCGCTTCGGCCGGGTGGCTGCTGGCTTCCAGGCTGCGCGCGAGCTTGGCCAGCTTGGCGGCGATCTCGCGGGTGACGCGGGCGGATTCGCGCGAGGGGTCGAGCCCCATCGGGTCCAGCCAGATGCGGCGCAGGCGCGCCAGCAGCTCGGGCCGGCGCAGGTCGGTGAGGGCGATGCGGTGGCTGCGTGGATCAGGAAAGGGCGTGTAGGTGGCGCCCGAGCGCGAGAACTCGCTGTAGAGCTCGATGCGGTGGCCGACATCGACCACCAGCACGAAGGGCGGCCGGCCTTCGCTGGCCGGCAGGGCGCGGGCATAGCCCTCGGCCTGGCTGCGCGCACGCAGCAGAGCGTGGTCGAAACCCTTGGGCGAGAGCGCGCCGCGCAGTTTCTTCGACTCCAGCACGAAGGCGCCGCGGCGGTACAGGTCGATGCGCCCGGCGCTGCTGCTGCCGTCGCCGTGGCTGAAGCTGATGGGCCGCTCGAACATGTAGTCGTGCTCGGCCGTGGGGTGCGGCGTGTCGACGCCGAGCAGGTGGCAGAGGTCGATCAGAAAGCTCTGCGAGGTCGACAGCTCGGAGGCGCCCACGCCGTTCCACTTGGCGATGAAGGCCTCGACCGCGGCGAGATCAAAGGTGTGCGTATCGGCGCTCATGCAGGAGGTCGGGAAGGCATCGAAGGGGAAGCGGCGAGGATGCCACGGTCGGGCGCCGGGTTGGTCAGCCCCAGGCGCGGCATCGCGGGTTCGTAGGTTGGGCCAAGCCGAAGGCGCGGCCCAAGGGCGCGGCGTTGCGGGTTTCGTCGAGGTTTGGTCGTGCGCTTGTCTGTTGCGAGGACTTTTGGCCGCGCAATGTTGAACTATTGCGAGGACGTTCGACGGTGCGATGTTGGGCCGCGCTGCGCTTGGCCCAACCTACGGGGCCTCGTGCTTTTGTAGGTTGGGCCAAGCCGAAGGCGCGGCCCAACGGCGCGGCTTTGCAGGTTTCGCCGAGATTCGAGGCTGCGATGTTGGGCCGCGCAACGCTTGGCCCAACCTACGAGGCATCGTGCTTTTGTAGGTTGGGCCAAGCCGAAGGCGCGGCCCAACGGCGCGGCATTGCCGGTTTCGTCGAGGCTTGTTCGCGTGACGTCAGGCGTGGCGCCGGCTGAATTCGCCACGAACGCGGCTGCAGGTGGACTCCGGGCGTGGCTCGTCCGCCGATGTCGATCGCGCGCTTGCCTGTCGCCCACGGGTAGACGTGGAAATGCAGGACAAAAGCGCGCCCCGATCGCTTCCGCACGCCGACCTCCGCGCCCTGCGGAGCGGTCCGCAGCTGTCCGTGTACGCAGACGAACAGACAGCCACCATCGCGAATGCAAGCATCGCCGCTCAAGTCCGACGCATACCGCGCCAAGGGCAGCTGCGAACTCGTGGGGTGGAGCCTTATGAACCTGCTCGTCTGGTTGACTCTCGGTGGGCTTATCGGTGGGCTCCTGACCCTTCTGACCGGCATCAGGGATGTGCCCGGGGTGTTTCTCTATGTGGTCGTCGGCATGGTCGGCGCGATGCTGGGCGGGTGGTTCATCTCGCCGCTGCTCGGCATCGGCACGCTCGACGAGAGCAGCTTCAGCATCCCGGCACTGCTGGTTTCCTGCGCGGGCTCGGCGATCCTGCTGTCGACCATGCATTCGTTCGATCGCGGACGCGATGAGAGTGCGCGCATGGACCGCAGCCATGCCAGCCGTACACACCTCCATACCCACTGCAAGGAATGACCATGAACACCTCAAAACGCTCGAACGCGGGCAGCCCCAATCGTGACCCGATCACCGGCGCGCCCGGCGCCCACCGTGTCGGCACCGGAGTCGGCGCCCTGGCCGGCGCAGTCGCGACGGGCGCTGCGGTTGGAACGGTCGCGGGCCCGATCGGAACCCTCGCCGGTGCAGCCGCTGGCGCGATCGCCGGCTGACTCGCCGGCAAGGGTGTCGCCGAAACTGTCGACCCGACCCGCGAAGACGCCTACTGGCGCGAGAACGACAGCGCGCAAAGCTTATGTCGCGATCGCGGGTTCGTAGGTTGGGCCAAGCCGATGGCGCGGCCCAACACCGCGGGGTTCCAGGTCTCGTCGAGGCTTGGTCGCGCGATGTTGGGCCGCGCTGCGCTTGGCCCAACCTACGGGGCCTCGCGCTTTTGCAGGTTGGGCCAGCCGAAGGTGCGGACCAAGGGCGTGGCATTGCAAGTCGCGTCGAGGCTTGGCCGCTCGATGTTGGGCGTGGCCTTGCAGGTCTCGTCGAGGCTTGATCGTTCGATGTTGGGCCGCGCTGCGCTTGGCCCAACCTACGGGGCCTCGCGCTTTTGTAGGTTGGGCCAA
>JBIJCA010000016.1:0-29379 GCA_044344935.1 Aquimonas sp.
AGGTCAAGTACGCGGCCTGATGGATTTAGGCCGCCGGTTCAATAGCTGCATGGCGGGCTCCGAAGGTGGCCGGGTGAACGTTGAGCATGCACTCGCAGCGTCGCGGATGCACCAGGGGCAGCCAGCTGCGATCATGTGCGCCCTTCGCGTCACCGGACTCCACCGCCCCATGCGCCTCAACAAACACATCGCCGACACCGGCTACTGCTCGCGCCGCGAGGCCGACCGGCTGATCGCCGCCGGGCGCATCACCGTCAACGGCACGCGCGGCGGCATCGGCACCGAGGTGGGCGAAGGCGACGAGGTGCTGCTGGACGGCCGTCCGCTGCCCAAGCGCGAGGAGAAGCGCGGCCGCAAGCATGTCTACATCGCGCTCTACAAACCGGTGGGCATCACCTGCACGACCGACAGCGAAGTGAAGGGCAACATCGTCGACTTCGTCGGCCATGAGCAGCGCATCTTTCCGATCGGCCGCCTCGACAAGGACAGCGAGGGCCTGATCCTGCTGACCAGCAACGGCGACATCGTCAACGAAATCCTGCGCGCCGAGAACCGGCACGAGAAGGAATACCTGGTTGGCGTCAACCTGGCGGTGACCCAGGAGTTCCTCACCGGCATGGCGCGCGGCGTGCGCGTGCACGGGCAGATGACCCTGCCCTGTCGCACCTCGCGGCTGGCCAAGTACGGCTTTCGCATCACGCTCACCCAGGGCCTGAACCGGCAGATCCGCCTGATGGCCGCCGCCTTCGGCTACCGCGTCAAGGAGTTGCGCCGGGTGCGCATCGACAACATCAAGCTCGGCGTGCTGAAGCCCGGGCAGTGGCGCAACCTCACCGACGTCGAGCTGCGCGGCCTGATTCCCGGCCGCACGGAGTGGTAGCCGTGGGCGAAAGACAGCGCATCGCCATCGACATGGACGAGGTCGTCGCCGACTCGCTCGGCCGCTTCCTGGCGATCTACCAACGCGAGTACGGCGAACTCATCGAGCGCGCCGACCTAGCCGGCCGCCATCTGTTCGACGCGGTGCCGGCCGAGCGCCGCGATGCGGTGCGGGCCTATCCGCGCCGCGATGAGTTTTTCCACGATCTCGATGTGATCGCCGGCAGTGTCGAGACGGTTCGCGCGCTGAACGAGCGCTACGAGATCTTCTTCGCCACCGCGGCGATGGAGTACCCGAACTCGTTCCTGCCCAAGTACGACTGGCTGCACCAGCACTTCCCCTTCGTGCCCTGGCGCAATTTCATCTACTGCGGCGACAAGTCGGCGGTGTGCGCGGATTTTCTGATCGACGACCACAGCCGCAATTTCAGGGGTTTCCGCGGCCAGGGCCTGCTGTTCAGCGCGCCGCACAACCTGCTCGAAGCTGCCCCGACGCGCGTGCGTGACTGGGCCGACGTGGCTCGCTTTTTCCAGCTCTGAGGCTGCCTGTGCAAACCGTCACCCTGATCGGCCTCGGCGCCGCCTTCTGCACCAGCGTCGCCTTTCTGCCGCAGGTGGTACGCAACTTCAAACGGCGCAGCGCGGGCGATCTGTCCCTGCTCAGCTTCAGCGTGTTCACCCTGGGCGTACTGCTGTGGCTGGCCTATGGCCTGCTGATGGACGATCTGCCGATCATCCTCGCCAACGTGTTCACGCTGGCGGTCAATCTGATCAATTTGGGCCAGGTGCTCTGGTATCGCCGGCACCCGGGGCCCGCGCGTCCCGACGGCTGAAACGCCTGCAGGCCCATGCCCTGCGCTCACAGCACGCGCAGCCGCCCATCCTGCTTGCCTTCCCTGCGGTCGTCCGACCATGAAGTTCTTTGACACTCAGCGCCGCGAAGCGCGCAACCGCAGCCTGTGGCAGTTCGCCTATCTCGGCGCGATCGCCGCCACGGTGCTGAGCATCGCCGGCCTCTGCCTTGCGCTGCTCACGGCCATTGGCTGGGTGCAGGACGCGCCCGCGCGCGCTTTCGCCGCCCTGCTGACAGCGCTGGTTGCCGGCGTGATCGTGGCCGTGCTGCGCGCGCCGCTGCGCGGCGCCAGCGCTGAACTGCAGGCCCAGCGGCTCGGTGCCATCGCGCTCGACACCGAAGGCCATCCCGAGCATCGCCAGCTGCGCAACGTCTGCGTCGAGATGGCGATCAGCGCCGCTATCCCGCCGCCGAAGATCCGCCTGCTGCCGCACTCGACCTCGGTCAACGCCTTCGCGCTCGGGCGTTCTCGCGAGGATGCCGTGCTGGTGGTCAGCGCCGGCAGCTTCGTCCATCTGACCCGCGACGAGCTGCAGGCACTGATGGCCTGGTGCATCGGCCGCGTGCGCGACGGCGACTGCGCGCTCGACACCGAGCTGCTGAGCCTGCACCACGGCCTCATCGCACCCTTCGAGCTGTGCATGGACCGGTTCCGCGCGCTGATGGCGCGCGCCTCTCGCGTGCCTCTGGGCTACACGCGCCAGGGCGCTCCGGCCGATGCGCGCAACTTTGCCGCCCTGCTCGGCCTGCCGCTGCTGCTGGGTGCGCTGGTCAGCGGCCTCGGCTACGTGTTCGCCAGCCTGCTGCAGGCGGCAGCGGTGCGGCGCGGCATGTTCAAGGCCGACGCCGCGGTGGTGGAGCTCACCCGCAGCCGCGAGCCTCTGCTCGGCCTGCTGTTGAAGCTCGGCCAGGACTACCCCCTGTCGCGCATGAACATCGCGCTGACCGAGGAACTGAGCCACTTCTGCTTTGCGCCCTCGGGCTGGATGGCGCGCCTGTTCATCGAGACCCATCCCAGCGTCGAACGTCGCGTGCGTCGGCAATCCGCCAGCGTTGACCGCGCCACCCTCGACCTGCGGCCGCGGCGGCGTGCCGAAGCCGGGACCCCGTCTCCGCCATCGCCGACGTCGTCGCCAAGCGCACGCTCCGCGCTGCCGGTCTGGACGCAGTTCGCCCAGGCACCGTCGGCCTTGGCGCACTCTGCCAGCGCCGCCGCGCTTGCCCTGGCCTCCGCGCAGGCCGCCGAGATCGGGATCGCCACGAATGCGCGTGCATCCCGACCCGATGCCTCAGCGCCGGCAGCCCACTCGACGCTCCGAGCGGGTGTTGCGGACGCGAACGCGAACGCCGCGAACGATACGCCTGCGTCTGCTGCATCTGTGCGGCTGGACCACCGCGACGACGCGGTAGCCGCCCTCATGGGTCTGTTCGTGCTGCCGCTGCAGCTGTCGCCGCTGCGCCATCTGTTCGCGTCCAACCGCGATCTGTTCGAGCGGGCGCTGCCCGATGCCGCCACATGGCGCGAGCGACTTCTGCCCCTGCAAGGCCCGGCGCGGATCGCCCTGATCGAGCGTCTGTGGCCGCAGATCGCCGGCCTCTCGCCACCCCAGGCGCGTCAGCTCCGGCTGGCGGTCCAGCGGCAGATGTACGCGGACGGCGGCATCGAGTTGGCCGAGTGGACGCAATGGATGGTGCTGGAGTCGCTGGGGCGTCAGCTGAGCCCACTGCCGCGACAGATCGTGCGCCAGGCGCTGTCCCTGCGCGCCGCCGAAGCGCGCCAGCTGCTGCTGTGGATGGCGCGCCGCAATGCGCGGTCGGACACGTCCGCGCTCACCGCCCTGCAAGCGCAGGAGCAGGCGCTGGGCCTCGGAATCTCGAGAGTGCTGCCCGGCGGGCACCCCGCCCTGTTCGACGGCGCGGTCGATCGCCTCGGCCTGCTGCAGCCGCAGGATCAGCAGCACCTGCTGCACACCCTGCAGACGATGGCAGCCTCCGATGGACAGCTGTGCGCGCAGGAGTGGCTGCTGCTGCGTGGGCTGGCGGCGCTGTGGGACCTCTCACCCGCGCTGCTGCCAAGCTCGCTGCGGACAGAGCCGACCGGCGGCTGAGGGCAATCGGGAGCGCGCACAGAACCCCACGCCAGGCTACACGGCGCTCCCGGCCGCATGCCCCGAAGCCCAGGCCCACTGGAAGTTGTAGCCGCCCAGCCAGCCGGTGACGTCCATCACCTCGCCGACGAAGTACAGGCCCGGGCAGAGCTTGGATTCCATGGTGCTCGACGACAGCTCGCGGGTGTCGACCCCACCCAGTGTGACCTCGGCGGTGCGGTAGCCCTCGGTGCCGCTGGCGACCAGCGGATAGCGCTGCAGGGCGTCGGCGATCTGCTGCAGCTCTTTCGGAGTGAACTGGCGCATCGGCCGGCTCTCGAAGTTCTCCTCACACAGGCGCTGGGCGAGGCGCTTGGGCAGCAGCTCGGCCAGCACGGTGCGCAGCTCGGCGGCGGGGCGCTGCTCGCGCAGCGCCTTCAATCGAGCGAACGCGTCCTCGCCCGGCAGCAGGTCGAGCGTGAGCGGTTCGCCCGGCTGCCAGTAGGACGAGATCTGCAGGATTGCCGGCCCACTGATGCCACGGTGGGTGATCAGCATCGCGTTGCTGAAACTCTGCTTGCCGGCGGTGGCGGTGACAGGGAGCGCGACGCCGGCGAGATCCTGCATGCGCTCGGCGCGGGTGCCGCTCAGTGTGAGCGGCACCAGCCCGGCGCGTGTCGGCAGCACGCTGTGGCCGAACTGCTTCGCCAGGGCATAGCCGAAGCCCGTCGCACCCATGCTGGGAATCGACAGCCCGCCGCTGGCCACCACCAGGGCGGGCGCTTCGAACACACCCTGGGTGGTGCGCAGTCGGAAGCTGCCGTCGGTCTTCTCGACCGCTTCGATGGAGCACTGCGTGCGCACGTCGACACCCGCGGCGGCGCACTCGTCGAGCAGCATGCGCACGATCTGCTTGGAAGAGTCATCGCAGAACAGCTGGCCGAGTTCCTTCTCGTGGTAGGCGATGCCGTGGCGCTCGACCAGGGCGATGAAGTGCTCCGGGCGGTAGCGCGCCAGCGCCGACTTGCAGAAGTGCGGATTGGCGGAAAGGAAGTTCTCGGGCCGCGTGCCGGTGTTGGTGAAGTTGCAGCGGCCGCCGCCGGACATCAGGATCTTCTTGCCGCAGCGGTTGGCGTGCTCGATCACCCGCACGCGCCGGCCGCGCTGGCCGGCGGTGAGCGCGCAGAACAATCCGGCCGCGCCGCCGCCAATGACCAGCACATCTGCCAGCACGTCGAGCGCGTCCGCCTCAGCCACGCGTGTTCGCCTGCAGAACGACCGGCGTCGCCGCGACGGTCGCGGTCTCGCTCATGAGCTGCACTTCGCCCTCCTGCACGATGCACTGCAGGCGCATGCCGCGCTCCAGCAGGCCGGCCAGCGCTTCGGCCGTGCCGGCGGGCAGCTCGATCACTTCAAGATTGGCGCATCGCGCCAGCGCGCTGGCGTTCTTCTCCCACCAGATCTGGAAGGCGCGGCCGCTGTAGCCGACCAGGGTGACGCGCCGCGCGCGCCCGCAGGCGCGACGCAGGTCGGCTTCCTCGGGCTGGCCAAGCTCGATCCAATGCTCGATCTCGCCGGTCAGTGACTTCAGCCAGAGATCCGGCTCGCCGTCGGCGCTCAAGCCGCGCCCGAACTCCAACCGCTCCTGCGCGTACAGGGCGAACGCGAACAACCGCACCATCAGGCGCGCATCGGTCTCGGACGGATGCTGGGCAAGCGTCAGGCTGTGGCTGGCGTAGTAATGCCGGTCGAGATCGCTGATCTGAAGTTCGGCGCGGTGGACGGTGGCTTTGAGCGCCATGGGAATCCGGAAGCATGCGGGGCGCGCAGTGTAGGCCGCAGGGGCCCGGGAACGCATCGGCACGGATTTCGACGAAGGGCTGGGACACTCGCTGCCGTGGTCGCCCTTGGTCGCGCACCGGCAGAGGCAGGGCGAAGGATCGCCGCCGCGTCAGCCGGCACGTTTTCGCACCGCAACGTTCAACGCGCACGACAGACGCGTCCCCTGCGAGTCGCCCGACGCCACCGGGAGCGCCACGCGATTCCTTGATGTCACTCAAGGAGCTTTCCATGTTTCCACGCTTCAGCATCCAGGCGGATCGGCTCGCGCCGATCCTTGAACAGCTTCGCCCCAAGCTCAGCATTCTGCGCACCCAGAACATCCTGATCCTGGTCGACGGATCGATCGCGCTCAGCTCCGCTGCCGGCAGCTTCGGCGTCGGCAAGATCGCTTCGATTGTCGACAGCGCCGACTTCGGCTTCGCCCGCACGCGCGTCGTGCTGGCAACCCGCGACGGACCTCAGGCAAAGGCCAATCTGAGCGAGGCCCAACGTCTGCAGCAGGCCACCTACACCGGCTTCCGCTTCGATCAGACCGAAGCCGGCGGCGGCCGCAGCATCGATCTGTTCGACCAGATCTGGTGTTTCGGCATTCGTCCGCTGATCCACAACCCGACGCTGCAGGATGACGCGCAGATCACCGCCGCCGGCAACAACCCGACCACCAACGCTGAGGCCGCTGTGCTGCGCAGCTGGATGGACGAACGCATGGGCGGCCTGCTGGCGATGGGCGACCACGCGATTCTCGGCGCCAGCATGTGCAGCAACATTCCGCGGGTGCGCCGCATGCGCCGCTGGAAGGCCGCAGACGCGGTGCCGCACCGGACCGGCTCAAGCCGCCATGACACCAACCGTCCAGCCAATGCAGCGCAGACCTGGCACCCGGTCAGCAATCCCAACCCGGCCATGATTCCCAACGGCGTCGAGGGCGACGCCATGCCACAGCCGCTGGAATGGGTGCCGGAGTCGAGCTTCGTGCGCGGTCTACGGGTGTACAAGCGACCGCACCCGATCCTCTGCCATCCTGAGCATGGCCCGATCGATGTGTTCCCGGATCATCCGCACGAGGGCTGGTGCTTCGACACCCACGAGGTGACCGACCCGCAGGGCGACTTCCCGCAGACCGGCGCGAACCCGCCGATGCCGCGCGCGATCGCTCACGTGCGCAGCCTGCCGGACCCACCCTGGAATCTGGCCAAGGGCGACCAGCCGGGCCGCAAGTTCGCCGCCATTTCGGTCTACGACGGCCAGCGCATCAATCTCGGTCGCGTGGTGGTCGATTCGACCTGGCACCACTGGTTCGACATGAATCTGGTCGGGCTGGAGACCGAGAACGGCGTCGAGTGGGCGAAGATCCGCCGCTACTTCGTCAACGTCGCGATCTGGCTGGCCCAGCCGGGCTGGCGCTCGCGCATGCTGGAGCCCGCCCTCGCCGCCCTGCCCTTCAGCTACGCCTACCTGCAGGAGCTGGACATTCGCCAGCCGACGGTGGAGCTGGGCCGCAGCTTCGCCGAGTATCTGTACCCGCTGGTCGGGCCATGTCAGGTCAGCGAATGGCTGTTCGACCTGGTGTTCGAAGTGCCGCGTCTCGCGGACTTCTGGCGCTTCCGCTGGCCGCGTCCCGACCCCTGCCTCAGCTGTCCGCCCTGGCCGCTGGTCGAGGACTATCTGCTCGGGCACATCGCCCGTGCCGCGCTGAAACGCGCGGACGCCGTGCACCAGCGGCTGGCACGCAGCGGCAAGCTTGAAGTCGCCGATCTCGACCCGGAAAACCTGCTTGACGAAGCACGCCAGGGGATCTTCGAAGGCATGGCGGAACTCGGCAGCGACTGGCAGCGCGGGCTTGAAGAGGGCCAAAGCCTGTTGAAGGAATTCGCGGGTTTCACCCGATCCTCGCTGAACAGTCCCGGTTGAGGCCTGCCGCCTTCCGTGCGCGCAATCAGCGCACGGAAGGCGGTAGCGGACGCGCACTGGCCGCGCCACTGCTGCGACGCAGCGCGATGCCGCCGCGCCGACTTGCTAGCCTCGACGCGCCTTCACACACCGAGCGCGTCATGAGCGAACCCGCGCACTCCGCCACACCCGAGCCTGCGCCTGCCGACGAGCGCCCTTTCGTCGTGCCCTGCAAAGATCTGCACCCGTCCGCACCGCTGCGCTGGCTGAAGTTGGGCTGGCGGGACTTCCGCGCGGCCCCGGGCCTGAGCCTGCTGTTCGGTGCGGTGATCGTGGTGGTCAGCGTGGCGGTGTCGGCGCTGGCCTGGTCGCTGGGCCGCTTCGCGCTGCTGGCAACGCTGCTGTCGGGCTTCGTCTTCATCGCGCCGCTGATTGCTGTCGGGCTGTACTGCGTCAGCCGCGGGCTCGCCGCGGGCCGCACGCCCACGCTCTCCGACTCCTTCACCCTGGCGCGCCGCGTGCTCGGCCAGGCCGGCGTGTTCGCGCTGGCGCAGCTGGTGATCCTGCTGGTGTGGTCACGCTCGGGGATGATGGTCGGCGCCTTCTTTCCGGTCGCCGAAGGCAACCTGCAGGGCCTGGTCGAATTCCTGCTGATCGGCTCTGCCGTGGGGTCGATCTTTGCGGCGATCACCTTCGCCACCGCCGCGTTCTCGCTGCCGATGATCGCCGACCGCGACGTCGACATGGTCACCGCCTGCGTTTCTAGCATCCACGCGGTGATGCGCAACAAGGTCACCATGCTGGTTTGGGTCTGCTTCATCGTCGCGCTGACGGCGCTCGGATTCGCCACCGCCTTTCTCGGGCTCGGCATCGTCATGCCGTGGCTGGCCTACGCGGCTTGGCACGGCTACCGCGAAACCCTGGATGCGAGCGGCTGGCCAGCGCTGGAGTAGTCGCTGCGCCGCCTGGGCGCGCAAGCAGAGTGCAGCCCTGGAGCGATCCGGAAACGTACGTCGAGGCAACGTTCCGGTCACCCTGACACGGTGGAGAACCTGTTCGAGACCGCGCTCGAAGACAGTCTCCGAACGTACTCCCTGCTTCAGCCGTAGCTGACCTGTGGCGCCATCCGCGCTCTTCGCCACCCTGTGTGCGGATGGGATCATGCGTACTTGGCTGACCGGAGCTGGAAGTGGATTCGCGCGGCTGGCGGAGCGAGACGTCGAGCCATGGCAGCGCCATGACGAGACGGCGCCACGCCACGCCGCACAGGCTTGCGCAGGAGGCTCCGCGGAACTTGCGCACATTGGGGGCTCAGCGGTCGCAGAACTCTCCCGATTCGGCTTCACACCGGTCACAAACGGTGGGCTTACACTTCTGGGCCGAACCGAAGGCCCTGCCATGGTCGGCTCCGGGCACTTCGGCAAACGTGTGCAAATTCGAAGCAAACCCAAGATTTGCGCCTTTCCTGCAGGGGGGCTGATGAACATGAAGGAATCTCGTGGCGTGTCGGAGCACGCGGCGCGGGAAGCGGATGGAGCCGTGTATGCGTTCGCGAACATCGAGGTCGATGCTGCTGGACGTCGGGTTTTCCGTGAAGGAATAGAAATCGAACTGCCCCCAAAACTGTTCGATCTGCTGCTTGTGCTTGTCCGCTCCAGGAGCCGCCTGCTCTCCCGTGATGCGTTGTTGGATCTCGTCTGGTCCAACACGGTGGTCGCCGACAGCAGCTTGACCCAGGCGATGTCGGTGCTTCGACGCGAAATCGGGCCCGAGGCATCGGCCTACATCAAGACCGTGCCGCGTGTCGGCTACCGCCTTGAAGCGAAGGTCGAACTACGTGCGGCCTCGACGTCCGATTCGACACTGCCCGCTGCCAGCAACATGGAAGCCTCGCCGGGCGAAGCCGCTTCCGCGGAGGCCCCCATTCGATCCGTGACGCGCTACGGCCGGCTGTGGGCTGCTGCCGTGATCCTTGTTGTCACGGTCGCGCTGGTGCGAGCACTGCATCCTGATCAGGGAAACCTGACCGCTGAAGGCGCCATGCCCACATTGCCGCCCAAGGCGCTTGAGGCTTTCGAGCGGGGCATCTCCCACGCCCAGCACCAACGCTGGAACAAGGCGCACGAACACTTCAGCATCGCCCTTGCGGAAGCACCGGATTTCGCGGCAGCGCATCTGCAGATGGCGGAGGTGATGAAAAAGCTCGGCAGGTGGACCGATGCGAAACGCCACGTACTCGAGGTCATGCACCGCTCGGACACCCTGGCACCCGATGGCGCGCTTCGGGCCAGAGCGCTGTCGTTCGAACTTCACGGGAAGTGGCCAGAGGCCTGCATCCTCAGAGCTGAACTTGCAGCCGCGAACACTTCTGACGCGGGCGATGAGATGACGCTCGCCGAATGTCTGTTGCGCGATGGCAAGGCGCATCAGGCGGACGCGGTGCTTCAGGATCTCGCGGCGCGGAGCCAGGGTGTAGAGCGCTGGAACGGCCTATTGCTTTTGGCCGAAGCAAAGTTGGCGCAGAACGACTACCCAGGCGCCATCAGGTTGGCGCAAGAGGTGGAACAGGCGGCCGCCGAGCTTCAGCTCCAGAGCTTGCGCGCGAGGTCCCTGGTGCTCCAGGGGCACGCCACCATCCTCGGCGGTGACACTCTGGCGTTCGAAGACCTCGCCCTCGAAGCCTCAACGATCTTCGAACGGCTGGGCGACCAGGTGGGAGCCGCGGCCGCCGAGCAGCTGGCGCTGATGCTGCCGCAGTCCAGCCTGGATCCATCCAAGGCCGAGTCGCTGCTGCTGCAACACCTGCAACTCGCCAGACAACTTGGCCATTCCGCGCTCGAGGCACATTCGCTGCGCATGCTTTCCGGTGCGCTCAAGGCGCAAGGTAGATTCGCCGAATCACGAGCCCTGCTGGAACAGTCGCTTGCAGCTTTCATCCAGCTTGGCGATCGCTCGTGGCAGGGCAGGGTGAGTCTCGACCTGGGCGTGCGCGATCAGCTCGAAGGCAGGTTCGACCACGCAGAAGCGCGCACCCAGGAGGGACTGCTCGTTTCTGCCGAGGGCAGTCACACCCGCTGGCTGGCGCTGAATGCGCTTGCCTTCATCAGAACCCGGCAAGGCCGATTGACCGAAGCGTTGAGCAGCGCAGACGAAGCCCTGCGATCCGTGGGTCAAGACGTCACTACCCATAAGGCGGTCCAGACCCGGTGCGAACGTGCCTGGACCTTGCTGCACCTCGATCGATCCGATGCGGCTCATGCCGATTTCGATGCGTGCGAGCAACTGGATGGACAGCATCCGCCGCTACCACGGAACGGCGTGACTCTGGGATACACGAAAGTCGGCAAGGCCTACCTCGCCGCTCGCGGCCAGGCGCCTGACAGCGCGCAAGAGCTCCTGTCCCAGGCGCTCATCGAACTTCCGCAGGAAAGCGACCACGAGACACGTGGGTCGCTGATGATCGAAGCCGGCCTGGTCGCGCTTGAATCCGGACTGCAACTCCCCGAGGGTTTGGGCAGCCGTCTGTCGGTTCCGGACGACTTCACCCGCCTTCGCGCCCGCACGGCATTGTTTCTGGCGTGGCGGGGATTGCGCGCAGGCCAAAGCGACTGGAGGTCGCACTTCGAGAAGGCGCAGGCCCTTGCGGACAAGAGCGACTGGTCAACCTGGTCGTGGCTGCGCCTGATCGCGGCTGTCGCCGAGAACGGAGACGAACGCTATCGCCTGCTGGCCGAGCTCGACCAGACCGCTGAAGCCCTCGGTGATCAACGCGTGCGGAGGGCTGTCCGCAACGCACCTCGCCTGTTCAGGCTGGACGGGCAGCTGGCTTCAGCAGAGCGGCGGCGTGCAAGCGCAACAGCCACTGCCGATTCGGAACCCGCCCCCGAATCGAGGCCGCGAGGGGTCTCGGAATAGCTCTGATACCGAACCCCTCCGACCTTCGTGGCGGCGGGTGGGGTTCAAGTCGGGCCACCGTGGCGACGGACTCGCGAGTAGCCGGCGCTTGCTTGCCCGAACTTCTGCGTATGGCATTTCACCCGCGGGTTCGAGCAGTCACCGGCCGTCGATCCAGGCCACGGTTTCGAGCGTAGCCAACCCGTTCGCCTCGCGCGCACAGGGTTGTTCCGGCTTGAAAAACCATCCCGTACGACGACGATCCGAGCAAGGCGGCCCGCAGGACTGGCAGATCGACTGGACCCGATGGTGGCGCGATGGGTCTTGACGAAATCTCGCAGCACTTCGCTTGCGTTCTGGCCCCGCCCGAGCGAACAAAGGGCTCGCCAACCCGGAGCGGCGTCGTCGTGTCGGTCCTGGCGGCGATCAGAGATCGCAAGTACGGCGCAGATCCGGACCCACATGCGCCGGATCAAGCACTGGCCTGGTCGATCCGCGGTCGCGTCCCTCCACGGCGACAGTCAAACCCGGAGGAACGGCCGAACGCCTGTTGAACGCAGGCACGAGGCCGGCATTTTTAGAGTTCGCTTAGCACTTGCTTAGAACTTCGCAAGGACTCGTCGAGCCCAAGCGGCTACCCTTGCCGACGGTGTTGCGCACCAACCTGCACCGGCATGGACAAGGTTTGGCGCTGTTTGGCCATTGCTTCGAAGGCAGGAGAGCGCAGCATCCTCCGCGACACGCCCAGGCGGAGGAGGCACACCGCCAACATCACTGGAGCATCGGCGGCTACACCATGTTTCTCGACTCTCGCGCTGCGCATTTCGTGTTCGGTGTCTGCTTTTGACCACTTCGGGATCGCACGGATGGGCGCCCCTGCACAGCAAGCAAAATCCAAGGACTACTTCAATGATCCATCGCTACGCCAGGGCCGGCCTCGCCGGCGCCATCGCACTTGCACTGAGCGCCTGCGCCACGCATGCGCCGCTGCTGGAAGCAGGTCAACACGACCACGAGCCGAACCTCGTGGCCATGCTGGCCAAACGCAAAAAGCCTTACAACAAGCCCGCAGAAGCGGCGCGCTATTTCAGCGAAATGCGCGCTCCGCAGGGCGAGACCACGCTCGATTATCGACTGTGGCGTGAAGCCGAGCAGGACGCTTCACGCTTGTCGTGGATGGACAGCGCGACGCTGGCGGTACGGGCTCCGGCCAGCCGTTCGGCGATCGGACAGCTGTCGACCTGGGAGCAGCTGGGGCCGGGGAATATCGGCGGAAGAACGCGCGTGATCCTGTTCGAGCCGGGGCGCGCATCGACCATGTACATCGCAGGTGTAGCCGGTGGCCTTTGGAAGTCAACGAATGCAGGCGACACCTGGGTGCCGCTGAACGATCTTGCGCCCAACATCGCGGTCAACTCCGGCGTCATTGATGGCTCCAACCCTTCACGCCTGTGGATAGGCACTGGCGAAGGCTACTTCAACGGCGACGCCGTGCGCGGTGCGGGCATCTTCGTTTCGACCAATGGCGGTCTCGACTTCACCCAACTGCCTTCAACCGCCCCATCGGCAACGAACATCAACTTTCTCTTCGTAAACGACCTTGCTCAAAGTCCAACCAACCCGGACGGCCTGTACGCATCAACCAACACGGGCCTCTGGCGGTCCACCGATGCGGGAGTGACCTGGACCCAGGTCATCAACGCCAATGCCACGAACGTGGGCGGGAGCCCGGCCACCCACTTTGGTGGCTGCTTCGATGTTTCGGTCCGGCCGGGAACCACCGCCACCGACGACGTCCTGGTCGGCTGCGGATCCTTCGCCATCTTCGAGTCCGACATCGGTGCTGTCTATCGCAACACGGACGCGCTCGGCGCTGGCGCATGGACACCAACGCTGTTCTCGACCACCCAGGCACGCACCACGCTCGCGCATGCGCCCAGCGATCCGCAGACCGTGTACGCCCTTGCCGCGAGCAACGCCGCTGATGCAACTGCGGACGGCCTGCTGGCGGTATACAGGTCCCAGGACGGCGGCACCACCTGGGAGGAACGGACGGTCAACAGCGGCAGCAATGCCAACAACAATCTGCTGCTGACCAATCCGGTGATCGCGCGTCTTCAGGAGTGCGGATTCGGCCCTCCGGGCAGCAACGCGCTGTTCAACCAGGGTTGGTACGACAACGTGATCGCGGTGGATCCCACCAACCCAGACCGTGTCTGGACGGGCGGTATCGATCTGTTCCGATCAGACGATGGCGGCCAGAACTGGGGCAATGCGTCGTACTGGTGGTTTCCGCCGAGCGACCCGAACTACGCACACGCCGATCATCACGCGATCGCCTTTCATCCGGAGTACGACGGGGTCAGCAACCGCATGCTTTACATCGCACACGATGGCGGCATCCAGCGGACAGACGACGCGACTGCCGCAGTCGGCACCAACACCAGCGACACCCCAGCGAACTCGATCTGCGGGCAAGCCAACTTGCCTGAAGTGACCTGGTCTTCGCTCAACAACGGCTACTCGGTGACCCAGTTCTTTCACGGCACGGTCTACCCGGACTCCAGCGCTTTTCTGGGCGGCACACAGGACAACGGCACCCTGCGCCGACGCCCGCCGCTGAGCAGCAACCAGTGGGAAGAGCTGCTCGGAGGCGACGGCGCCTACGTGGCCGTATCGCCCGAAGACACCGATGTGGTGTATGCCGCAAACACCGACATCTCGATTCAGAAGTCGACCAACGGTGGCGGAAGTTTCGCGGCGGCCACCAGCGGGATCAACGACTCGGGCCTGTTCATCAACCCGTTCGCGATGGACCCCAACGCGCCCGACACGCTCTGGACCAGCGGTCGCCAGCTGTGGCGAACGACCAACGGCGCCGCCAACTGGGCGGCCGCAAGCGCGCCCCTGTCCGCTATTGCGCCCTTCAATGCAGGGCACAGGCACAGCATCCAGGCGATCGCACCGGGCGACTCCGACTTCGTGGTGGTGGGAACAAATCAAGGCCAACTGTTGCGCAACACCGCCGCGGGCAGCGCCGATGGAACCACTGTGTGGAATGGCGTGCGCCCGCGCTCCGGCTTTGTCGGCGATATCGCTTTCAACGCCGCCGAGTCCGATCTGCCGCCTGATGAGCGCACCGTGATCGCGGTGTATGCGACCTTCAACCCGCTTTCCAATCCGACGTCAGCGGCGCACGTCTGGCGTAGCATCGACGGTGGACAGACATGGGTGGGCATCGACGGCACCGGTTCATCGCGGATCCCCAACGTACCGGTACACACCGTCGTCATCGACCCGACCTGGCCGAACGGCCAGCGCGTCTTCGTTGGCACCGATGTCGGCGTCTTCGTCACCATCGACGGTGGCGAGACCTGGCTGCGTGAAAACACCGGTGCTGCCAACACGGTGGTCGAGGAACTGGTGCTGCAGCGCAATCCCGCCAGCGGCGACCTTGAGCTGACTGCCTTCACCCACGGCCGGAGCGTGTATCGGACCCGGGTTGCAGCATTCGTGGATGGCGTGTTCTCGGATGGCTTCGAGTCGGCCGTACGCTGACGACAGGCACGCAGGTTGGGGCCGATCGCAGAGTGGAATGAGCGGCCCCAACCTCCGAGCAGCAGCACGATTCGAGAACGCGCCGCTCGGCAACTCCGTTGCCCCTTACTTCAGGGCGCCAGTCAGCCAACACGACGCAGTACGCCCGGTCGTTCCACGCCAACGCGCAGCGCGCCCCGGGCGCCTCTCCGCGAGCCGCGACGCTTCTCGGAAGCGCTCTGACCTGCGCTGAATGAGGCGGCGTGCGCCTTCAGGCTTTCGGGACCGGGCGCTGAACCCGTACACGTCCACAGAGGCCACGCCACATGAACGAAGCTCCAGATCCAGACGCCGGGGCCTTTCCCCAGGAGAGCGCAGGCAGGCACTGGCACAACCCCGCGACGCTGCCAGCGCCCGATGGCAGGTTCTCCCAGATCGCGGTGGTCGATGCGGGGACGCGACTGATGTTCGTGTCAGGGCAGGTTCCGCGCGACCAGGAGGGCGCCACCGTGGGCGTTGGCGACATGCGCGCGCAGGCGACCTGCGTCTTCGAGTCGTTGCGCCGGGCGCTGGCGAGCGAGGCCAGCACCTTCATGGACGCCATCAAGGTCACGATCTTTGTCACCGACCGCAGCCAGATAGAACCACTGATGCAGGTGCGCTCCGAGTTCTACGGCGATGCCGCGCCGGCGAGCACCCTCGTGATTGCCGCAGGACTGGGTGATCCGGACTGGCTGCTGGAAGTCGAGATGATCGCGATCAGCCGGCGGCGATGAGCGCATCAGCCTAACGGCGGGGCACTCGCCAGAGGAGTTCAACCGATGTCTGATCGCTCAAGGATCGAAAGCACCATTGCACCGCACCCTGCCCTGACCAGCTCGGTCAGCGAGTCCGCCGAGATTTCCAGGGTGCTTGGCGACTATCTGCTCGCTTGGCATTCGGCGCGTCCCGAACGAATGGCCCGCGCACTGCACCCCGCGCTGATCAAGCGCCGTATCGACCACGAGCGCGAGTCCGGTCCACCCTATCTGCGCACGCTGCGTTTCGACGAAATGATTGCAGCAACCGAAGCCGGTCTGGGCTTGAATCTCAACCTCAGCCTGGCCGAGATCGATGTGCGAGTGCTTTGCGTATCCGGGGAGATTGCCAGCGCTGTGGTCGTGTCGCCCGACTGGATCGATCTGGTTCATCTCATCAACGATGGCCGCGTGTGGCGGGTGCTCGATGTGGTCTATCGCAGGCGAGATGACCCACTCCAAACGCAGCCCTGAAGGCGGCGCACCGTCGGCGGCGCGCTGCAATGCACCCAACGAAGCGAATCCCGTCGGGGACGCTCCGGCTTGCAGACAATGCCAATGGCGCGAACCTCCTCGGGAACGCGGTTGCCCTCATTCGAGCCGTACCGATGCGCCCGCCCTGGCTCGAAGCGCCGAAACGCCCGTCGCAGCAGCCAGCACAGCGCGACCGCGGCGGACGCTCCGCCGCGGTCGTCCTTGCCAGCCTCGCCTCAGCGCGAAGCGTTCGCGGGCTTGAACAAGGCATGGACAGTGATCGTGATCGCATCACCAACGTACTCGCCGTACATGCCGAGACCGAACGCGCTGCGATCGATGCGCAGGCTGCCGCTGAAGGCGGCTTCGCCAGGCTCGGCTTGCGGATCGCGCTCAAGATGCAGGATGTCCACCTCCAGAACAGCCGGCACGCTCTGACCGCGCAGGCTGAGTTCGCCCTCCACCCTCAGCGCCTTGTCGCCTCGGGCTTCGATGCGGGTGCTGGTGAAGACTGCTTCGGGGTGATTGGCGGCGTCGAAGTACTCCGCGGTCTGGAACTTGCGGTCGAACTCCGGTAGCCCGGTGGAGATACCGGCGATCGGAACCACCGCCCGCAGGCTGCTGGCGGCGAGGTCGCCGAGGTCCAGCTGCAGCGTCGCCTGCGGGCGATGCACGGCGAACACCTGCGGCACGGAGCCGCCGTAGACGTAGCTGAAGTGGACATTGCTGTGGCGGGAGTCGAGGGTGTACTCGACGGCGCTGGCGTGTGCGAACGGTGCGAACAGGAACAGTGCCGCGGCAAGCGTGCTCTTCATGGATATCTCCGGCGTGGTGGTGGATCGGGGTGGAGCAGCGCTGTCCGTGCCTGGACCGTCGCGCCCCGGGCGTGCGGGGATCCGCATGCAGGCGGAGCCGCGCATCCGTGCGCGGCCAGTGGAGGCAAGCGTGAATCGCCGGGATCGGTCGGCGGGAACGGCCGCCTCTCGCGCATCGATGGGCGGGCGGGTGCGCAGCGGCCGGCACCCGCGAAGGGCAGTGCCCGACTCAAGGCGGAGTCCCGCCGCCGACGGCGAGGGCCGTCATGGGTGCATCGCTGACCTGCACGCGCTGCCCGTCGATCAGACGCTCGGCACCGCGCACGATCACCCGATCGCCGGCAGCGAGCGCGCCGGTGACGGCGATCCAGGCATCCGCGGACTCGCCCGGCTCGACCTCGACGCGTTCTGCGCGATCGTCCTCGGTCACACGCATGACAAAGCGGCCTTCGCGGCGAACCAGCAGCGCGTCGCGCGGCACGCTGAGGGCCGGACGCGGAGCCGCCGTCGGCACGCCCAGCTGCACGGCGCTGCCCACGGCCAAGCCTCCGCCCTCCAGGGCAACGCGCAGCTCCAGCTGACGCGAGACCTCATCGCCCACCGGCACCAGCGCGCTGATCCCGACCGGGCGATCGCCGCGCTGACCGCGAAGCTGGACAAGGCTTCCGGGCGCAAGTCCCGAGGCCCATTCGAGCGGCGCGCGGGCGCGCACTTCGAGTGCGTTGGTGTCTACGAGTCGAAGCAGGGTTTGACCGGCGCCCAGCCATTCGCCGGGCTCGGCGAAACGTTCAACCACCAGCCCCGCGATCGGTGCGCGCAGGTGTGCGCGATCGAGCTGCAGCTGGATCTGCGCCAGGGCGGCTTCAGCCTCGCCGCGTTCGGCGGCGAGTGCCTGCAGGCGTGACTCCGCCTCGTCCAGCTGCAGACGCGATACATGGGCCGATTCGGCGAGCTGGCTGAAGCGCTGCAGCTGGCGCTGCGCAAGCTCGAACTCGATACCGAGGCGCTGCAGGCGCGCGCCCTGCTCGACCGCGGCCAGGGTGGCCTGCTCGGTGTCAATGCGGGCCAGCGTGTCGCCCACGTCCAGCCGATCGCCGACGGCTGCGATCTCACGCACGCGCCCGGCAACCTCGACGGCGAGGCTGAGGTCAGCGCGGCTGTGCACGCTGGCGGGGATCCACGCGAGCGGCGCGATCTCGCGCTCGCGGGCTTCGACGACGCTCACGGTCGCCACCGGCGCCGTGTCCGCGGGCGAGGCGGCTACCGCTGCGTCCGCGCTGGCTTCGGGCGTGGGCGTGGGCGTGGGCGTGGGCGTGGGCGTGGCGGTATCGCGCAGGGCGATCGCGAGAACCAGCAGGGCGACCACTGCACCGGTACCCATCAGCCCGGCAAACGCCGCTCCGCGGCGCCATCGGCGTCGCGGAGCCGAAGGCCCCGACCTCGCAACGCGCGAGGTCGACGCGTTCTCGGAAGCCGGCGCAGGAAGGGCCGACCGCGCATCGCGCTCGGCCGGCAGGGTCGGCTGCAGTGGTCGATCCACCTGGAGCTCGCGAACGGAGCGCCGCCGCTGGGCGGCTGGTTTGCGCGTAGAACTCATGGACGAACTCCCTCGGGATTCCCTGGAAAGGACCGCCGCCGTCCTGGCGGCGGTCCGTGGCGATGGCGCACCCGCGCCATCGGTTGGCGAGCGTCGGAACTCTCGCCTGCGACCCTCCGTGGTCGCGGTGCGGCAACGCGTCCCTGCGCTGCAGATCGCGCGCTCAGGCCGGCACGCCCACGGCCTCGGCTGGCGCGACAGCGCGTGGCGCGAAGAGCCTGACCAGCACCGGCACCAGCACGAAGGTGAAGATCAGCGACAGCGCGATGCCGCCCACGCTGACTGCGGCCAGACCGCGGTAGATGGCGGCGCCCGGACCGGGATTGACGGCCATCGGCAGCGCGCTCAGCACGCCAGTCAGGGCTGCGATCAGCACCGGCCGCAGTCGCTGGCTGAGCGCCTCGCGCAGGGCGTCATCCAGCACGAGTCCACGCGCCTGCGCGGATCGCGTCTGCGCGAGCAGCAGGATCGCGGTGTTGACGACCAGCCCCAGCAGCATCACGAATCCGATCATCGCGAGCAGATCCAGGTTCTGGCCCGCGACCAGCTTCAGTGCCCACAAGCCCAACATGCCGCCGAGCAGGGCGAGCGGCAGGCTCGCAAGCACCAGGGCGCTGTCGGCGAGCGAGCGGAACATCGCCGCCATCAGCAGAAACAGCACCAGCAGGGCGAGCAGGAAGTTCAGCCCCATCGAACTGACAATGGCGTCCAGGCGATCGGCGCTGCCCGCGATGCGCAGACCTGCATCGTCTGGCAAGGCTTCGCGCAGGGTTGGCAGCACTTCCGATCGAAGGGTCGCGAGTGCGTCTTCCAGCGCCACTGCTTCTGGCGGATCGAACACGATGCTCACGCTGCGGCGGCCGTCCACGCGGCGCAGGTCAGTGGGACTCAGCACGCTGTCGATCCGCGCCAGCGACGAAAGCGGAACCACGCCCCCAAGCGGCGTCGCCAAGGGCTGCTCACCCAGGCGCGGCACGGCGTCCGCGGTGTGGGCCGTCACGCCCAGCACGATCGGCAGCCGGGTGTCGCCGTCGAAGTGCTCGCCAAGCCAGAGCCCCTGCCCGAGCACACGCACTGCATCCGCCAGATCGGAACGGCTCCAGCCGACTTCGGCGAGCCGCCTGTCGTCAGGCACCACGCGAAGTTCGGGCAGGCTGGCCTGAGCATTGGGTGTCACCTGCACACTGGCCTGGGGAAACAGGGCCTGCAGACGGGTCCGCGCGGCCTCGGCGGCGGCGCCCACGGCCTCACCGTCGGGATGCTGCAGGTGCAGGCTGATCGCGCGCGCCGAAGCGTTGCCGAAGCCGCCGAAGAGCAGGCCTTCCGCCGCGAATGCTCGGGTATCCGGCAGGTCGACGATGAGCTCCTCGCGCATGAGGCGCTCCAGTTCGCCGATGGCGCCCGGGTCCAGCGTGCGTGCAGCGATGTTGCTGCCCGAGCGCGAGAGCATCATCGACCAGTTGCTCAACTGCGGTTCGCGCTCGCCTTCCATGAAGGGCCGCATGCGCTCCAGCAGGATCGGCGCGAACTCGGCATTGATTCGCTGTGCGCTCATGCCGGGCGGGAAGTCGAAACGCGCGTCCACCGCGGCCCGCTTCACGGGGGGCAGAAAGTCGAGCTTGGGCATCAGCAGCCAGGCCAGCAACGCCGGCAGCGCCACCAGCAGCGCGGCACCCATCCACTGGCTTCGTCGCGTCGCGGTCAAGGCCAGAATGAACTCGGTGAGACGCGGCGAGCCGCCAGCCAGCCGCCCCATGGCACCCGGGTTCAGCCATCGACCCGAGGCCGCCGGCAGCACCGCCAGTGCGACCAGCAGAGACACTCCTACCGCGATCGAGACCGTCAGGGCGAGATCACCGAACAGCTGACCTTCGACGCCTTCGAGATTCATCACGGGAACAAACACCGCGACCGTGGTCAGGGTGGAGGCAAACAGCGCGCCGGACACCTCGCGGGTGCCGGACAGCGCGGCCTCAAGGCGGCTCGCACCCGACTCGCGCAGCCGCAGGATGTTCTCGGCGACCACCACAGCGGCGTCCATCACCATGCCCACCGCGAAGGCAAGACCCGCCAGTGAGATCACGTTGAGACTGCGCCCACCCAGCTGCAGGACAATGAAGGTCGACAGCAGGCAGATCGGCACCGCGGCGGCAATCAGCACGGTCGCGCGCCAGTCTCGCAGGAACCACCACAGACAGCCGACCGCCAGCAGCATGCCCATCAGCAGGTTGCCGCCGAGCAGGCCGATGGCGCGCTGGATGAACAACCCCTGGTCGAAGCCCTGCCGCATGTCGAGCCCGCGCGGAGCGAGTTCGGTCTCGCGCAAACGATCGACTTCGGCGCGCACCGCCGCCAGCGTGTCCAGAACATTGGCGCCGGGCTGAGGGACAAACCTCAGGCCCACCGCGGGGTTGCCGTTCTGGTACATCAGCGTGTCCGGCTCGACCTGCTGAAGCCGCACATCGGCCACGTCCCGAAGCCGCACGGGACGTCCATCCCGCCACTCCAGCACCAGCTCGCCCAAGGCCTCCGGCGCATAGCGTCCGGCGAAGCGCAGGCTGTACTCGCGGCGACCGTCCTCGATGACACCTGCGGACACGTCGTTGGCGCGCCCGGCCGCGTCGGCGATCCGCGGCAGCGGCATGCCCAGCGCCGCCGCGCGTGCCGGATCGACACTGATGCGCAGCTCCTGCTGACGCCCGCCCTGCAGCTCCACTGCGGCCACGCCCTCGATGGATTCGAGCCGCGGCACGATGTGGTCCTCGATCAGCCGCAAGTGGGTGTCCAGATCACCACTGCTGCCGGGCAAGAACTGGATGAAGAAGAAGGCAAGCGTGCCGCTGGCGCTGCCCGCCGGCCGCAGCACCGGCGGACTGGCTTCGCGCGGCAACGGCGGCATCCGGCTCAGACGCGAGATCACCTCGACCGTCACCGCCTGCATGTCGGTACCCAGCGCGAACTGCAGCTGTGTCCATCCGGCGCCGCTGGAGACGCTCGACTCCATGCTTTCGAGGCCCGCGATGCCCTTCAGGACGCGCTCGATAGGTTCGATGATCTCGGACTCGATTTCCTGTGGCGAGGCCGCTCGCCAGGACGCGCTGACCCACAGCTGCGGATACTCGATCTCGGGGAACAGCTGCAGGGGCAGGCGCTGCAGGGCGAGCAGCCCGAACAGCACGATCAGCGCCAGCGCTGCCGCCACCGCGGGCGGGCTGCGTACTGCAAGTGAGGTCAGACTCATGCACTTCATTCCGGCCGGAGCGACCGCACAGTGCGGGCTCTCGATGGCGGCTCAGATGCGATGTGAGTCATGGAGTTGCAGCGTTTGCGGCGAAGCGTGCCTGCGCCGGGACGAAGCGCTGCGGCGACGCCCGCCGCCTCGCCCGGAGCTTTAGCGGAAGCGATCGCGGTAGCTGCGCGACAGCTTGATCTCGTGCCCGCAGTCGAGCTTCAGGAAGGCCTCGCCGTTGGCATGTGGACGCCGTTCGACGACCCGGCGCGCATTGACGATGGTCGACCGATGCACCCGCACGAACACCAGCGGATCGAGTTTCTGCTCGATCAGCTGCAGGGTGGAACGCAGCACATGCGTTTCGCTGTCGGTGTGGATGCACATGTAGTCGCCGGCAGCGTCGATCCAGCGGATCGAGACAAAGGCCAGACGCAGCAGCCGGGTGCCGTCGCGCACGACCAGCCGGTCGGCGCGCGCCACGCTGTCGGCGACGCCCTCGTCAAGCGCCTCCGCAAGGCTGAGCTCCGGCCGTCCGGACAGACGCGCCAGCAAGGTCAGCAGGTGCGCGCAGTGCGCGTCGCGCGCGCGCAGGTCGCGCTCTCGAAGCACGCGCCGGAGGGTCTCGAGGAGGCGCGTCTCGTCCACCGGCTTCAGCAGGTAGTCGAGAGCACTGGTCTCGAAGGCGCGCAGGGCGTAATGGTCGAAGGCGGTGACGAACACGATCTCGGGCGCGCCGGCGAGCGGCAGCTGGGCGATCACGCCGAAGCCGTCGAGACCGGGCATCTGCACGTCCAGAAAGACGAGGTCGGGCTTCAGCGCCTGGATCTGCGCCAGCGCCGACAGCCCGTCGCCGCATTCGCCAACGATCTCGACGTCATCGAACCCGGCCAGCCGCAGCACCAGGCCGCGCCGCGCCAGCGGCTCATCGTCGACGATCAGCACTCTCAGAGCCGCACTCATCGGCTGTCCTCGCGGCTTTCGAAAGGCAGCTCAAGCCGCACTTCGAGCCCCCCACCCTCGCGGTTGTAGGCGCCGCAGCGGCTGCGCTCGCCGTACAGCACGCGCAGCCGCTCGAAAGCATTGCGCAAGCCGACGCCATTGCCCTCGGGCAGCGCACCGCTGGTGCCAAGGCCTGGCCAGCCGGGTCCGTCATCGAGCACCTGCAGCAGCAGATGCCCGCCCTCCCGGCGCGCAGTGATGGTGAGCTCGCCGCCGGTCACCCGGGGAGCGATCGCGTACTTGATCGCGTTTTCGATCAGCGGCTGCAGCAGCAGGCTGGGCACCAGCGCACCGAAACACTCGGGCGCGATATCCGTGGACAGGCTGAGCCGATCGCCGAAACGGGTGCGCTCGATGTCGAGGTAGAGCTGCAGCGCGCCGAGTTCCTGGCGCAGGCTGACCCGCCGTCGTCGTGTCGCGATCGAGGACCAGGGTCGAGATCGCGTTCAGCGTGTTGAACAGGAAATGCGGGTTGAGCTGGTAGCGCAGCATCTTGAGCTGCGCCTCATGCGCGAGCGCATTCGCCTGGAGCAGCTGCTGCCGTTGCGCTTGCAGCGCACGCCACGTGGTGATGCCGAAGTACAGTCCAAGCCAGCTCATCACCACGTACAGAGGGGTGACGGCGGCGGCAAGATATTCCAGCGGCGCCGGCGACTGCGACCCGCAGGGATCGCAGAACACCGAGTTCGCCAGCCGGTTGGCAAGCCCCATCAGAAACGACACGAGCAGGGCCAGCGGCAGGGTGGCCAACAGCTGGCGCGGCAGGGTCAGGCCACGCCAACGACGCGCGAAAGGACGGATCGCCCAGGTACCGGCCGCACCGACCAGCGCGGTCGCGGCCGGCACCACCCAGAATTCCAGACCCTTGCCGTAGGCGAGCAGGGTCAGAAAGCTGAGCAGGGCGTAAGCGCTCCAGCCCGCAACGTGCAAGCGCGCGAAAGACGGCCGCATGACATCCGCAGCCGCGCGATGCGCTTCGGCCACGCCCGATCCGCTCATTCACTCACCTCGAAGTGTCCGCATCCGCCAGTCTAGGCGCCGCCGCAGCCCACCGGTATTCGGTTCGACGCGGCATCCGAACGCCTCGACGTACACCGTGGGCGCGGCCGGTCTCGTCGGGCACCACTGCCGTGGCTCTGGCTCCGGCTCGCCAGTCCGCGGGCGCATCGGGCCCTCGCCGCTCCGGCAGCACTTCGCGGCGCCCGGATCGCAAGCTGCCCGGCCCTGCGTGGCTTGATCCCGCTCAAATCGGCCCAGCGACGGCAGGCGCAGATTTGGCGACGGCCCGCGACCGCAGCGGGCGCAAACCAAGGAGCCCCCCGCATGGCCTCGAAGCCCCGCGCCAAAACCCCCAAGAAGGCGTCGGCAGACGCCGCCAACGAAGTGCGCAGCGCGCGTCGCGGCGACGTGCCGCCGCGGCTTGAGCCGACCGCAATCGGCAAGCACATCGCCGCGATCCGTTCGGTCGCCGCCCAGACCAGCGCGCTGGAGGCGGCGCAGACCCTGCTGGTGCCCGAGCAGCCCGGCGGGCCGGCCGAACGCGCCCGCGCGCTGCGCGCGCTGATCGAGGGCGCGGCGCCGGACGATGCTCGCGCGCTGCGCGAGGCCCTGCTCGATCTGCCCGAGGCACCCGCTGCCGAGGTCCCCGACCCGGACGATGTGCTGGCACCCGACTGGCGCGACGGTGGCTATCCCTATCTGAATCTGATGCGGCGCGGCAGCTACGAAAAGGAGAAGTTCAAGCTGCAGGTCGAACTGCTGAAGCTGCAGGCCTGGGTGAAGGACAGCGGCCAGCGCGTGGTGATCCTGTTCGAGGGCCGCGACGCGGCCGGCAAGGGCGGCACCATCAAGCGCTTCATGGAGCACCTCAACCCGCGCGGTGCGCGCGTGGTGGCGCTGGAGAAGCCGACGCCCACCGAACAGGGCCAGTGGTACTTCCAGCGCTATATCGAACATCTGCCCACCCGCGGCGAGATCGTGCTGTTCGATCGCAGCTGGTACAACCGCGCTGGCGTCGAGCGGGTCATGGGCTTCTGCAGCGACGCCGAGTACACCGAGTTCATGCGCCAGGCGCCGGAGTTCGAACGCCACCTTGTTCGCAGCGGCGTGCACCTGATCAAGTTCTGGTTCAGCGTCAGCCAGAAGGAGCAGCGACGGCGCTTCAAGGAGCGTGAGGCGCATCCGCTGAAGCAGTGGAAGCTGTCGCCGATCGACAAGGCTTCGCTCGACAAATGGGACGACTACACCCGCGCCAAGGAAGCGATGTTTTTCGAGACCGACACCGCGGACTCGCCGTGGACGGTGATCAAGAGCAACTGCAAGAAGCGCGCACGTCTGAACGCGATGCGCTACATCCTGCACAAGCTGCCCTATACCAACAAGGAGGTCGCGCGACTGGGCAAGCTGGACCCGCTGATCGTCGGCCGGGCGCACGTGGTCTACGAGCGCGGTGAGCAGCCGGGGGCGATTCTTTAGAGGTGCTGGGTGAGGCGCGTTTGTTGCTCGCTCGAAGCCAGGGGTTGGCTTCGTTCGAGGCATCGCGTCGTTCGTGCGGGTAGGTGCAGCGCATGGACACCCTATGCGCGGAGCGCGAAGCGGGGTCCCGTTTCGCTTGAAGCTTCGCGTCGTTCGTGCGGGTAGGCGCAGGGCGCGCGCCAGGGGTTGCGCGAGCGCCACGCCCGAGCCCGCAGGCCCAGGCGCGGTCAAAGCCGCAGACCCGGTCAGCGCAGTTCGACTTCGCAGCGCTTCTTGCGGCGCGGTGCGGGGTCTTCGCCGAAGGCGCGGATGCTGCACTCGACGCCACCGCGGAACTCGCGGGTCACGTAGCGGCCATCGGTACCGAAGCGCACCAGCCGGCGGCCGCGGAAGTCGCAGTAGCCGTCTTCGTTGGCGCAGTATTCGAAGCTCGCCCCTCCGATGCCATCGCCGATACCGCCGCCCCAGCCGCTGCCCGAGCCGCTGCCCGAGCCGCCGCCATCGAGGCTGAACTCGCAGTGTTTCTTCTTGCCGCGCGCAGGGTCGCCGAACTCGCGTACGGAGCAGGACACGCTGCCGCCCCGGTAGCTGCGCTCGGTGAAGCGGCCGTCGGTCCCGAAGCGCACCGTGGCACGGCCGGGCAGATTGCAGAACCCATCCTCGGAAGAACAGTACTGCCAGTTGCCGCTGCTGCCGCCGCCACCCCATCCACTGCCGCCACCGCCGCCGAAATCGCCGCCGCCGCGCACTTCGCAATACTTGGAGCGCCCGGGTGCGGGGTCGCCGAAAGCCTGATTGCTGCACAGCACTTCGCCGCGCACCTCGCGCTCGTAGAAGCGCCCGTCGGCGCCGTAGCGCACCGTCGCCCGCCCGCCGACACGACAGAGCCGGCCCTCGCTGGCGCAGCGCGTCCAACCGTAGTCGTCGCCGTAGTCGTCGCCGTAATCACCGCCGCCGCCCCAGCCGCCGTCGCTGTAGTAGCGCACCTCGCATTGCTTCGACTTGCCGCGGTAGGGGTCGCCGAACATGCTGTTGTCGCAGCGCAGGGTGGCATTGCGCACCTCGCGGAAATAGTAGCGGCCGTCGGTGCCGTAGCGCACCACGCCCCAGCCACGCACGCTGCAGCGGTCGCCCTCGCCTGCACAGAAGCCCCATTCGCCGGAGTAGCCGCCCCCGTGACGCCCGCCTTTCTCGCGGCCCGGCCCCGCAGGCTCACTGCTCAACTCGGGGCCGATGTAGCCGTCCTGCGGCTGCGCGGATGCCGGCGGCATCGAAAGCAGGAGACCGAACGCGCCGGCCAGGCCAAGCAGGAAGCGGGACAGGCCCGCGTGGATGGAGGGAGTCGACGCGTGCATGCTGGCCTCGGCGTGTGGGGGACTGCGCGGCAACGATAGGCCCTGCGAAGGGTCGCCGCCAAGTCCGGGCAGCGCGCAAGCGGACTGCGCGGACTGCAGTGCGTTCAGCCGGGCTCCGAAGAAGCAGAAACGCAAGTGCTCGTCCTTCGTACGGCACCTCCCTCTACGCGGGATTGCGTCCCCCTGTAGAGCCGAGCTTGCTCGGCTCAAGCCTTGGCGGACGTGAGCCCGAACAGCAGCGGAGCAAGCTCCGCTCTACACGAAGCAGAGCTGGAGTTGTGCTGGGACGTTTCTTCAAGAACACCCGGCGCGCGAAGCGGGGCTGAGAGGCTCTCAGGAAACGGAGAACTTTCGACCCGATCAATCATCGCCCCCGCGAAGGCGGGGGCCCAGGGCTGATCCTCTGGTTGACCGAGGCTCAGCGCGATCGATCGACGCGGGCATGACGCCCTGGGGCTTCTTCAGGAACATCTGCGCCGCATGCGCGTTGCCGCCCTGCGCTCAGGGACAGACAACACCCGGCGGGCGACCGATGCGCTGCAGCTGCAGGCTCTGCACACCATCGGCACCGCGCAGGACGGCTGCCGCGCGATCGCAGGACTCGAAGCGCAGCTCCATCTCGCCCCAGGAGCTGCGCTCGATGCGCGTCGGATCAAGCCCGTTGAAGCGGCCGCCGCGCGCCTGCTGGATCGGAATCCGCAGGGTCTCGCCGAAGCGCGGCGTTTGCGCGAGCGTGCCGGTCAGGAACAGGTTCTCGCCGGAGTCGCGGTGGCCGAAGAACATCACGGTCAGCACGCCGCCTTCGATCCAGCCGATCTGGAAACCCTGTCCGCTGGTAGCCGGCTCGTACCACAGACCTGCCAGCGCGAGCGGATTCGCAGGTCCGGTCGACTGCGCGGCGGGCAGCGGGATCCGGCTGACAGCCATGCCGAAGCCGCTGCCGTCGAAAACGGGATGCGCTGCGAAGGCGGCGTCTTCGCCGATGACCAGTCCGAGGTAGTCGCCAATGAACTGCGCGTCGGGCACGTTGCCCACCGGCGACCAGCGGGTCTGGCCGGAGGGAATCGGCTGCGTGGTCAGCCGCGTGCGCGCCCAGCTTTGACCATCGTCGGCGCTGCGCGCGTACCAGACGTGCACGTCCGCCCTGGCGTGCAGGTCACCCGGCGAGTCGGCGGGCGTTTCGAAATAGACGAGGTGCAGGCGACCGGCTGCATCGACCTGCAGCCAGGCCATGAACTGATCCGCGAACGGATCGAGGCCCGCGCTCACGTTGCGTGCGGCACCCCAGCTGCGGCCGCCGTCCTCGGAAATGCGCAGGATCAGATCGATATCCACTTCCGATGGAGAGCCCGGACGGCGAGCACCCCCATCGTGGACGACAAAGAACAGCCGCCCATCGCGCGGAGACTCCGCCACCACGGGAGTCGGGGCAACGCGAAAGCCGCCGGGAATGCCCTCGCCCGTCAGCGCAGCGAGACCGACGTTGAAGTCATGCAGGGCCAGCGCGGGCGACAGTGCAGTCTCATCCGGGCCTTGGACGAACAGCACCTGGCTGCTGGAGCCCGACGAGAGACCCAGGTAGCTGATGAATAGCCGGCCGTCGGACAGCACCAGCGGCTGGATCAGATTGAAGGCGTTCGGCAATGGTCGCGCAGTCGACCAGCTCGCGCCGGCGTCGCGACTGACGCGCACACCGTTCACATCGGTCAGGTACTGAACGGGACGGCCCTGCGTGTCGACGCCCGTTGCCAGCCAGCCCTTGTCGACATAGGGCAGGGTCGGTGGGTCGACTTCGCGGCCCGGCAGCATCGACTCCGGCGCACCCTGCTGACTGCGCGCCAGCCACAGGTTGCGGCGCGTGCTGGTCTGCTCCATTACACCGACGAGCAGGCGCTGCGCGTCCGTATCGAAGGCCAGGGTGGGGTCGAACTGGATTGCCGCCTCCTCCGCCGAGAAAGGTACAGCCAGGGGCAGGAAGCTGCGCCCGCCCTCGGTACTGTAGGCCACTGCCAGCCGCGTCAGCGTGCTCCCATCGGGCTGCGGGCGGCCGGTCATCCAGGCAGCCGCGACACCCTCTGGCCGCCCCTGCGCCGACGGCACGCTGACCAGCTGCACCTCGTAGTGCTGAAGCTGCGGATCGAGCGGATCGAGCCGGGTTTGGGTGAACGCAAGGCCCGCGGTGTCGAGCCGGCTTTCGCTGGGCAACAGGGGCGGCGGCATCCGCTCGGGCTCGCCCGTGTAGTGCTTGCCGAAAGGCAGCGGCGCCGCCGTGGGCGGGCCGAAGCCCGCCGGCCTGGGTTCGACCTGGACACAGGCCGCGAGGGTCATCAGCACAGCGGAAACCAGCAGGGCGGGCATCATCAGGACAGGCTTCATTCGAAATCTCCGGAAAGCGCAGACGCAGAAGGAAAAGAGCCGGATGTCGCGCGCAGAGTCACGACCCCAGGCGCGATGCGCGCCGGCAGCTTGAGGAATTGCGCCGGGGAAATGAAGTGCCCTCGCGAGGGCAGCGGCGACGGCGGGCAGCGGTGCAGGGAGCGATCGGCGACAGTGGTCGGCAAGACCCACCCTATGCCGGATCAGAGGCGCGGTGGGTCAAGACCCACGCTATGCCAGATCAGAGGCGCGGTGGGTCAAGACCCACCCTATGCCC
>JBIJCA010000285.1:0-5741 GCA_044344935.1 Aquimonas sp.
GACCACCTTGGCGCCTTCCCATTCGCCCTCGCAGATGATGCCGTAGTCCGGCAGGGAGGTCGCATCCGAGCCTGCCGACGGGCCGGTCAGCGCGAAGCAGGGGATCTCGCGACCATCGGCCAGGCGCGGCAGGTAGTGATTCTTCTGCTCGTCGGTGCCGTAGTGCAGCAGCAGCTCGGCCGGGCCCAGTGAGTTCGGCACCGCCACAGTCGAACCGAGCGTGGCCGATGCCGAGTTGAGCTTCTGCAGCACGCGCGAGTGCGCCAGCGCCGAGAAGCCGAGACCGCCGTATTCGCGCGGGATGATCATCCCGAAAAACTTGTGCTTCTTCAGGTACTCCCAGACCTGCGGCGGAAGGTCGGCGCGCTCGTGGCTGACCTCCCAGTCGTTGGTCATCCGGCACACGTCTTCGCAAGGGCCGTTGATGAAAGCCAATTCTTCCGGGCTCAGCTCCGGCTTGGGCTGCGCGAGCAAGAGCTTCCATTTCGGCAGGCCGGAGAACAGCTCGCCTTCCCAGCCGACTGTACCCGCCTCCAGCGCTGTTTTCTCCGTGTCGGAGAGCTGTGGGAGCATCCGCGTGTAGATCTTCAGCAGCGGAGCCGTGATCTTGTGCCGACGGGTTGGCACATGCAGAAGCGGCACCGCGACCGCAGCGAGCAGTACGCTGGCGATGAAGGTGGCGATGAGGCTTGCCTGCAGCAGCACCGAGATCACCAGCGCGCCGACGCTCAGCGCGGCCCAGATCTTGAGATTGGTGCGGAAGTAGGCCGCGGCGAGGCCGGCGACCAGCAGGGCGAGAAAGGGCAGCAGGATGCTCATGGTGGTGCTCCGTTGCGATCCGGGGCGGAAAATCCGGGGGTGCCAGTCTTGCGGTCGGTGCAGACTACGCGGCGGGTTTCGAGTTCGGGCACCAGAGGCCCGGACCACAGACGCATCATGGACGACCGTACCGCGGAGTATGTTGCGCCAGTCGACGGGAATCAATACGCCAACGTATGGATGCCGTGAAATGCTGCAGTGCATTGATTCCCGTGCGGAAACCATGGGGCCTGCGGGAACACCGCGGATTTGCAAGGTTCGGGCCGCCCGCTACACTCCGGTGAATGAACGCCCCCTCCAAGAAAGTTGACAAGGCCCCGCGGCTTTCCGCGAACGACTGGGCTCAGGGAGCCCTGGATCTGATCGCCGAGCAGGGCGTTTCTGCGGTTGCCGTCGAACCCCTCGCCCGTCGACTGGGTGTGACCAAGGGCAGTTTCTATTGGCACTTTCCGTCGCGTGAGGCGCTGCTGCGTGCTGCGCTGGAACGCTGGGAACAGCGCGAACTTGAAGAAGTGTTCGCGCAGCTGGAGGGCATCGAGGATCCCCGCAGTCGGTTGGAACAGCTGTTCAGACTGGTCGGCACACAGACGGCCTCCCACGCGATCTACTCCGAACTGCTGAAGGCGATGGATCACGTCGTGGTGCAGCCGGTGATGCAGCGCGTGTCCGCCCGCCGCATGGACTGGCTGACGCTCGCCTACCGTCAGGTCGGCTTGCCGCGTGCGGCGGCCCAGCAGCGCGCTCGGCTCACCTATGCAGCGTATGTGGGCTTCCTGCAGTTATCGCTGCAGCTCGGCCAACCTCGCATGCGCCATGAGGAGTTTGACGAATACCTCGCCCATGTGATGGCGACGCTCATCCCCGAGTAACCGACTGCGCTGCCGTTGCCGCCTTCCAGCGTCATCGCTGACTGCGTGCGCGAGTTCCCGCCAGTGCAGCTGACTGCTAGGCGGCTGAACCAAGCCGCGCATTCGCCGCGCAGCCGGCGCCGCATACCGTCGAGAGAGCGAGGCGGGAGTCCCTCTGGGCGATTTCCGCATGAGCAAGAGATGGCAACAATGCTACCGGTTACCTTTGCTGTGTCCGCCGGCGACTGGACTGGCATTGGACTTGTTCGCCCCAAGTGGTCTGGCTAAGGTCTGCTGCCCGATCAGGTCGTCGTCAGGCGGTCGCCGCGGTGGCGACCCGACAGCCCGCAATGGAGCCCTTCGCATGTCCAGCACGCTTGCAGCCCTCAACCTCTGGGTTGAGCAGGTCACCCGACTCACCTGCCCCGACGCCATCCACTGGTGCGACGGCAGTGAGTCCGAACGCGAGCTTCTGACGTCCCTCATGCAGGAGAGCGGCGATCTGCTGGCGCTGAACCCCGCGACGCATCCGAACTGTTTTCTGCACCGCTCCAGCCCTTCCGATGTGGCGCGGGTGGAGCATCTGACTTTTGTCTGCACCCGCGATCGGGAAGACGCTGGCGCCAACAACAACTGGATGCCGCCCGATGAAGCCCGCGCCAAAATGGAGGCCCTGTTCGCGGGCTGCATGCAGGGTCGTACCCTGTACGTCGTGCCCTACTGCATGGGCCCGATCGACTCCCCGTTGGCCCGCTGCGGCGTCGAGATCACCGACAGCCCCTATGTCGTCGTCAACATGGGCCTGATGACCCGCATGGGCGCCGAGGCTCTGCGCCGTATCGAGCGCGAGGGGCGCTTCGTCAAGGGCCTTCATTCGACCGGCGAACTGGATCCCGAGCGCCGATTCATCATGCACTTCCCGGAAACGCTTGAGATCCAGTCCTACGGCTCGGGCTACGGTGGCAACGCGTTGCTCGGCAAGAAGTGCCACGCACTGCGTATCGCCAGTCATCAGGCCAGAAGCGAGGGCTGGATGGCCGAACACATGCTGATACTCGGCATCGAGACTCCCAAGGGCGACACCCACTACATTGCAGCTGCATTTCCCAGCGCCTGCGGCAAGACGAACCTGGCCATGCTGATACCGCCCGAGGGCTATCGGCGGGAGGGCTGGAAGATCAGCACAATCGGCGACGACATCGCCTGGATGCAGCCGGGTGCCGATGGCCGGTTGTACGCGATCAATCCCGAGGCCGGCTTTTTCGGAGTGGCGCCCGGTACCAGTGAGGCCACCAATCCGAATGCGCTGACAATGCTCCAGCGCGATGCGATCTTCACCAACACAGGCGTGACCGCCGACAACCAGCCCTGGTGGGAAGGACTGCCCGGCGTGCCGGCGAAGGACTGGCAGGGACGAGACTTTGATCCGGCGCGTGGCCCTGCGGCACATCCCAACTCCCGTTTCACGGTCAGCGCGAAGCAGTGTCCAAGCTACAGTGCGGAAGCGGAGAGTCCGAGCGGCGTGCCGATCTCGGCGATCATCTTCGGCGGCCGTCGTGCCAGCCTCGTCCCGCTGGTGATGGAAGGAGAAGACTGGATCCATGGGGTTCTGCTGGGTGCTTCAATGGCGTCGGAAACCACCGCTGCCGCCACCGGCGCCGTGGGTGTGGTCAGGCGCGATCCGATGGCGATGAAGCCCTTTTGTGGCTACAACTTCGGCGACTACTTCAGCCACTGGCTGAGTTTCGAGCGCGCCGGTGCAAAGTTGCCCAAGATCTTCAATGTCAACTGGTTTCGCAAAGGTGCCGACGGCAAGTTCCTGTGGCCGGGGTTTGGCGAGAACATGCGCGTGCTGGAGTGGATCATCGCGCGCTGCGAGGGCAGGGTGGGCGCCGTCAGTACTGCTGTGGGCCGACTGCCTGAGGTCGGCGGCCTCCGCGCCGAGGGCCTGCAGGTCGACGCAGCAGCGATGGAGGCTCTGCTGTCGGTCGATGCTGACGCCTGGCAGAAGGAACTCGAGGAAGTGGAGTCTTTCCTTCTCGAACTCGGCGCACGCGCTCCGCAGGCGCTGCTGCAGGCGCTGAGGAGTCGGCAGGTACGTCTGCGGGAACGCAAAGCCGCCTGAGGTGTGATTGTTCTCGCTCGCGTTGACCCGAGTCGGGGGCGATCCATCAAGACTGGACCGAGGCGAGACCCCGCCTCGATCCAGGGTCAGCGGACGCGATGCGCGCGCAGCTGCATGGCCCGACCACGTTTTCGCGTCCAATCGGCACGCCGCTGTTCCGCACATGGGAGGGGGGCGGCCCGATCTCAAGCGACCGCCAGCGTGCTACGGACCCGGGAGCGCGGCATCGAAGTGGTCCGTACGGGATCGGGCCCTGTATGCGTGATGTCCTAGAGGTCCTGCTGGTAGCGAACGTAAGGTACCCGGCCGCGCCCTTCGTCCGCCGGCGGCAGCTCGCGCAGCGGCCATGCTCCAACATCGCCACGCGTCCAGTACTGGGTTGCGCCCACAGTGAGCTCCCCCCGCCACGGCGTCCGCCACGAAATACCGAGATCGAGACTGTTCAACAGCCCGGGATCTCCACGAAGCTCGATGACGCGCGCGGTGAGGCTGCTGCTGAAAGCACCGAATCCGGCTGACACCTGAAGAGCGTCGCTCTCGAACACAGGCACTGGCGTACCCCAGAGCTCGACGGTCCTGCCCTGGCTGCGCAGGTTTTGGCCCTCGATGCGCAGCCAGCCATCTTCGCCCAGCGCGAACTGCGCTCCCAGTCGAGCCAGCCGGGTGTCCGTGCCCGCGCCGCGAAGGGCCAGATGAAGAGGGGTGATCTCGGAGAGATCGGACTGAATGCCAAAGCCTGCGGGTACCGTACCTGCCCGCTGAGGTTTCTGCACGCTCAACCAGGCGAGGCCATAGTTCACGTCGATGCCCGCGCGCTCGATAAACCACGCCCCCGAGACACCCACACCTGTGCCGTAGCCCGGCAGCGCTGCTGCATCGACTTCCAGTCGCGCCAGCATGCACTGCTCGCTGAAGCCCAAGGCGCCGGCGTCGCCGCGAGCACACAGAATCGCAAGCCCCGGGGTGCTCGGCGAAAGGCCGAGTGCACGCATTCCACCGGGCTCATCCGCCGAACGCACCGGGCGCTGCGAATTCCGGCCCAATGCCCCGGCGACACCGAGAAGGCGGTCGAGCAAGGACCCGCCCGCGCTAGGGGGCGCGGCTTCAGCGGGCAGCAGCAAACCTTGGGTGGCGTCCGCCTCAGGCGGAGGCATCGCGCGCTCGATAGCATTCGCTATGCCGCAGGCGAACATCGACCCGACGACAAGCGCTATCCCCAAGGCGGCAGTGCGTGAACTCAGCAAAGTAGTGCTCGATGCAGGCAGAGGAGGAAACATGGACCCGAGCACAGTAAACCGCAACGGCTCTCGACCGTTGCCGCCGACCCCATGACACCGCTCGGAGTTCCAAGGGCGACTCAGTTTAACCCGCAGCTAACTTCATCGAAAGTCGAGAGGCCAGCGAAAAGGCGATGCGACATGCCAAGGCGCAAGTTCCTTTGCTGCGCCCTCGCTTTACCTTCTGGGTGCGTGTACGTCCGCGGCTCTCACGTCACCAAAAAGCCCGCATAATCGGGAGGATTGCGGTCGCGGTTGCTGGCGCGGCCGCAGGGGGCGCGACGTCAAGCCGACAGGCCGAGATGCGCGGAGACACTGGCATTCTCATGCGGCAAGGCAGTCCATGGCCTTTTGGAATGACGCTGGCGAACTCGAAAAGGCGCCGTCACTGCTGTCGTCGAAGCCGGCCATCGGTGCCGTGAACTATTCCGGCGTGCGGGATGTGCTGCTGCAGGGAATTGAGTCGCTTGCTGGAGGAAGGTCGGATCTGCGCATGCATCTTCGCTCTGCCTCCTCTCTCCTTGTCGAAGAGGAAACCGAGGTGTCGGCCGCAACTTCAGGCGCTGCGCGGTCGGAACCGGGCGCGGGCGTCGGCGGAGGTCGAATCGAGCACTCTCTGACCGGACTCTCGGCTGAGCCTCTGCTGGTCAGCGTGACTTGGAGTGCAGGTCC
>JBIJCA010000394.1:0-3404 GCA_044344935.1 Aquimonas sp.
CCCGACTTCGCCCCCGAAGAGCTCGATGCTCTGGATCGCGTGCTTCGGGCAGGGTTGCCTGCAGCACTGGAGGTCGACCGACTGCAAGGCCTTCCGGCAAGACTTGCGGATGCTGAGAAGCTGCAGAGGGCGCTGTTCTCGATCGCAGACCTTGCCAGCGCTGAAGGTGACTCGAGCGAACTCATCGCGGGTGTCCACGCCATCCTGGGCGGGCTCATGTACGCGGAGAACTTCTACATCGCGCTGCTTGACGAAGAAAGCGACGCGTTGGTTTTTCCGTACTTCAAGGACAGCATGGATGCGGACAGTCCACCCATCGGTGAACCGATCGCACGCAGCGAGTATCGCGGTTCGCTGACCGAGCAAGTGTTCCGGCTCGGTCGACCTCTGATGGGGCCGTCCTCGGAGCTTCTTCGTCAGCTGGGCCTGCCCGAACGTTCGACAACGTTCGGTCCTCAGTCGCTGGACTGGTTGGGTGTGCCCCTTCTGCGTGGCGGCGATGTTTTCGGCGTTATCGTGGTGCAGAGCTATGACCCGGCGTATCGCTACAGCGATCGCGACTGCACGCTGCTGACCTACGTTGCCCAACACATTGCTGCCGCACTGGAGCGCAAGCTCGCGCATGCCGAACTCGAGCGGCGCGTTGCACTTCGCACCGACGAGCTTCGCGTGGCCAACCTTGCTTTGCGAGCCGAGATCGAGGAGCGCCAGCGCGCCGACCGGTTGCAGGCAGCCCTTTTTCGCATTGCCGAGCTTGGGTCTTCCGGGGGCAGTCTCGAGGATTTCTTCGGCGCCGTGCATCGGGCGGTGGGCGAGCTGCTGTTCGCCGAGAACTTCTACATCGCCCTGTACGACCCCGCTCGCGCCGAGATCAGCTTTCCCTACTCGGTCGATCAGCACGATCCGCGGCGGCCGACGCGAAGAGTCGCGCGTGGTCTGACCGAGTATGTGTTGCGTACGGGACGCGCGGTGCTCGCGGACCGGGCGACCATCGATGAGCTCGAAAGCCGCGGAGAAGTCGAGTCGCTCGGCGCGCAGGCGCGGATCTGGCTCGGCGTTCCCTTGACCTGCGCCAGCGCCACCGTTGGAGTGCTCGCCGTTCAGAGCTATAGCGATGAGCTCGGCTATCAGCGACGCGATCAGGAGTTGCTGACCTTCGTTTCGTATCACGTTGCCAATGCGCTCGATCGAAAGCGAGCAACCGACTCGCTTCGGCATGCCTATGCGGAGCTCGAACGTCGCGTCGAACAGCGCACCGAGGCCCTGTTCGAGGCCAATCGCGACCTGCGCCAACAGATCACCGAGCGCGAGCGGATCGAATGGCAGCTCAAGCATGCGGCGCTGCACGATGCCCTGACCGGATTGCCCAACCGCAGTTACCTCATGGGGCGACTCGAGGATGCCCTGCTGCGCTACAGCAGTAGCCAGGAGGATCGCTTCGCGGTGCTGTTCCTCGACCTTGACCGCTTCAAGGTTGTCAATGACTCGGTGGGTCACTTGGTGGGCGATGAGCTGCTGAAAGAAGCCGGCGCGCGCATCGCGGCCAGTGTCGGACGCAGGGGCACGATCGCCCGCCTGGGCGGCGACGAGTTCGCGATCCTCATCGAGGGGGTTGAGGCAGAGGTCCAGGCCAGCGAGGCCGCCGCACGCATCATTGCCGCCATGGATGTGCCGATCCGGGCAGGCGGAAAGGAGCTCTACAGCTCCGTCAGCATCGGGATCGTGCTGGTGCAGCCTCACTACCGCACCGCTGCGGAACTGCTGCGAGACGCCGACGTCGCTCTGTACCGGGCCAAGGCCAACGGGCGTCGCCGCTATGAGCTTTTCGACGAGACTCTGCGTCGTCAGGCGCTGCTGCAGCTGGAGCTCGAAGGCAATCTTCGACGCGCTCTCGTGCGCAGCGAGTTCGAGCCGGTGTTTCAGCCGATCTTCGACCTTGACTCGGGCGAGGTGGCCGGTTACGAGGCCTTGCTGCGATGGCGCCACCCGCAGCAGGGGCTGCTCGCGCCCGCCGATTTCCTGAGTCAGGCCGAAGAGTCCGGTCTGCTGGAGGCCATCGACTGGCAGATCTACGAGCTGGTGTTCGCGCAGGCTTGGCAGCTGATCGCCGGCGGGGGCTACGTCAGCATCAACGTCGGCGCGCGGCATCTGCGTTCGGCGCAGTTCGTGCCGGAGCTTGCACGTATGCTGGCCCGCTATGAACTGCCGCCCGACCGGCTCCGGATCGAAGTCACCGAGCGCAGCCTTTTCGAACAGCCCGAGCTGGCGCGCAGCCTGTTTGCAGAGCTGCGTGCATTGGGCGTGTCCCTGGCCCTGGATGATTTCGGCACCGGCTACTCGTCGCTGAGCTATCTGCATCAGTTCCCGCTGCAGGTGCTCAAGATCGATCGCAGTTTTGTGGAGGCTGTCGATCAGGAAGCGCCCGGCAATGCATTGGCGGTGCTTCGGGCGATCTGTGCTCTCGGCGCGTCCTTGGGTATGGAAGTTGTCGCTGAGGGCATCGAGTCGCCCGCCCAGTTGGCGCGGGTTCGCGAACTTGGATGTCGCTATGGTCAGGGTTTCCTGCTTGGCCTCCCCCAGCCCGTCTGTCTGCTGAGTCCAGCGTCGTTCCGTGACTCGCCAGTGCGGCTGCAGGTCCCGTCTGCCACGGCGCAGAGCGAGCCCACGATTCCCAGCTGAGCATGCCTGGCTGGCACAGCGCGGCGATCCGGGCCCTGGGCGCAGCTGTCTGGCCGCCGCACCCGCCCGCCGCGCCGCGCTTTCCGGGGTGCAGCACCCTCGCGCCTCGCCGAGCGGTGGTGTCCAGCGCCGACGAACGAATAGGCCATCTGGGGTCATCGGGGATTCGCCGTTCCCATCCCGCCGCGTCTGCGCTAGCGTGCGATGCTGCACTGCACACCGAGCGGAGCCACGATGTCCCTGCCGAACAGTCCGGCCACTGAGCCTGAGACCCTGCGTGAAGTCGATTTGCCCCCCAGTGATCAACCCCTGCGCGAGGACGTCAAGCGCCTAGGAGCCCTGGTTGGTCAGGTCATCGCCGATCAAGAGGGGGAAGCGTTCTTCGAGCGCGTCGAGGCCCTGCGAAGATTGGCGATCCAGCGTCGAGAGCAGGACGCTGGCCTCGGCGAACTGGCGGCTGCCGTCGACGGGCTGCCGCTCGACGACGCCGAGGCCTTGGTGCGTTCGTTCGCCACCTACTTCGGCGTCGTCAATCTGGCTGAGCGCATCCATCGGATCCGTCGCCGGCGGGACTACCAGAAGCAGGCTGAAGTGGCACCGCAGCCCGGAGGGCTACTGGCGGTGGTATCCGAGCTCAAGCAGTCCGGTCTCGGATTCGATGAGCTACTGGGCCTGATCAGGCGCATGCACATCGAGCCAGTGTTCACTGCGCACCCCACCGAGGC
>JBIJCA010000017.1:0-29227 GCA_044344935.1 Aquimonas sp.
CGATAGCCCTGCAGGGCCAGCACCAGACCGACAAAGGCGCCACCGACGGCGACGATCGAGACCGAGCGCGAGCCGATCGAATGGATCTGCGCGGCGGTGTCGCGCAGGAAACCATGCCCGGGCCGGATCGCGCCCAGCACGCGCAGCAGGAACAGGCCCATGCGGCCCAGTGAGCGCAGCATCTCAAGCATTCGCCACCCCGCCGCCGCTGCCGCGGTAGTCGAAGCCGATCGGGCCGTCGGGCGCGCCATCGAGGAACTGGCGCAGCAGGGGATCCTGCGTCGAATTCAGTGCGTCAGGTGAACCGGCGAAGGCGATGCCCTGTTCCGCGACGACGATGACGTGGTCGGCCATGGCGAGCGTCTCGGCCACATGATGGGTGATCACGAAGCTGGACAGTCCAAGGCTGTCGTTCAAGTTGCGGATCAAGGACAGGATCACGCCGCAGGCGATCGGATCGAGCCCGGTCAAGGGCTCGTCGTACAGCATCAGCGGCGGGTCGAGCACCAGCGCCCGCGCCAGCGCCACGCGTCGCGCCATGCCGCCGGACAATTCCTGCGGCAGCAGCGCGCCGGCCTCGGCCAGGCCGACCGCATTCAACTTCATCTGCACCAGCTCGCGCAGCACGGACTCGGGCAGGCGGGTGTGCTCGCGCAGCGGCAGGGCCACGTTCTCGAAGGTCGACAAGTCCGACAACAGGCCATTGCCCTGCAGCAGCACGCCCATCCGCCGTCGCAGACGGAACAGCTCGGCCGTGCTGCGGGTCGGGTGGGCGTGATCCAGCACGCGCACGCGGCCGGCGCTGGGTTCAAGCTCGCCGGTCACCGCGTGCAGCAGGGTCGACTTGCCGGCGCCCGAGGGGCCGATCACGGCAGTGACCTTGCCGGCCGGGACGCTCAGGCTGGCTTCGCGCAGGATCACCCGCGGGCCGCGCGCCAGGGTGACACGGTCGAACTCGATGGCAGAGGCTGGGATCATTCAGGACTTCGAAGGCGGCGCGCAGGTGGCGCAAGCAGCGCGCAGAGCGCTGGATAGTCGTGCGGCGGCGCATCTTACGGCCTGCGGCGATGCAGCAAGGACAAGGGCGGGTGAGCGCGAACGCGAAGTCGTGGCGCCTGCCGGCCGCCGGTACGGCCCGTTGCCGACACGCGGGCCACCCTATTCATCATTGAAAACAGTCGCTTGCACGCGCTTCCGGGCGCGGGCGCAGCTGCCCGCTGGAATGAAGCGCGGCTGAAAGCCCGCGCCGGCCGCGGATCGCGGGCCGGCGCAGGCGCATCGAAAGGCACGGCAGCGGGCGCCTCGATCTCACCGCCGCGAGGGCCCTTGCGCGAAACCGGGGGCGCCCCAACCCCTGCTTTCCATGGACATTCCCCTTTACGAAACCCACCCAGACCCCGCCGCCCAGGCCGCCCATGACCGCCGCCGTTTCCAGCGTGGCCTGATCGTGGCGGGCGGCTTCGTGCTGGTGCTGGGCTGGATCAAGGCCATCGAACTGCTGTTCGACCTCAACTTCGGTGTGCTCGGCAACCAGCCGCGCGAATGGGCCGGACTGCTCGGCGTAGTGACCGCGCCCTTGCTGCACGGCTCGGTGGCGCATCTGATGTCGAATGCACTGGCGCTGCTGGTGCTGGGCACACTCGCCTTTGCCTCGTTCCCGAAAGCGAGCTGGCGCAGCCTGCCGCTGATCTGGCTGCTGGCCGGCCTGTTCGTCTGGGGCTTCGCGCGCGACAGCTTCCACATCGGCGCCAGCGGGCTCACCCACGGTCTGATGTTCCTGCTGATGACGCTGGGCCTGATGCGGCGCGACCGCATCGCCATCGCCACCAGCTTCATCGCGTTCTTCCTGTACGGCGGCATGCTGCTGACGGTGCTGCCGCGCGAAGCCGGCGTGAGCTGGGAGTACCACCTCGCCGGCGCGGTGTTCGGAGTGATCAGCGGCCTGCTGTGGGGGCGACTCGATCCATTGCCGCCGCGCAAACGCTACAGCTGGGAGATCGAGGAGGAGATCGAAGCCGAACAACGCGCGCTGGAGCAGGCGACCTGGGAGCCCGCGCCGCCCCGTGACGTCCAGCCGCTGTGGGAAGGACCGCGTCGCGGCCCATCGCCGGAGGCACCGCCGCTACGTGGCGTGATCGTGCAGTTCCCGCTGCGGATCGAAGGGGGCGAGGTGCGCTTCACCCGCCCTGCGGATCGCGGTGATGCCGACAACGGTCCGGACCCGGACGCGCCGCGCAGCTGAGCCGCCGGGAGTCGCAGAGGGTGCGCCTGCGGCGCACCAACAGCTTCGGACGACGCCTCGCCTCCCACGAAACCCGCCACAGCGCTACGCGCTGCTCGAGCACGCATCTCGCGTGTCGCGATCTCTTGGCGCACAGCGTCGCTCGCGAGAGCAGGTACGCGTTGCGCGGCCTCTATGGGTCTGCGCGCTTGAGCAGAGCGCGCAAGCCGGCGTCGTCATTCCAGTCACGCCCGCTCACGTAGCGCGGCAAGGCCCAACGGTCATCGCTGGCACGCAGCGGCCGCGGCTCGGTGCTGAAGGCCGCGTCCAGACCGATCTGCGGTCCGCGTCGAGGCAGCCAATCGCTGCGCAGGAAATCGCCCACGTCACCGAAGGGATAGGCGAAATAGCGCGGACGCCGCCCTGTCGTGCGCTCCACGTAGTCGCTGGCGGCCGTGATCTCGACCTCGGCCTCGGACTCGGTCGTGATGTCGAGGAAACTGCCGCGACGGTTGTCGCGCTGCGCGCTGCGCGCGACCAGCGGGTGATTGTGATCCCAGCTGTGATTCTCCAGATCCATCAAGCCCGAATGCGCAGCGGCGCACCACCAGGCGTCGCGCATCAGCGCTTCGCCGTAGTCGGCCGCCAGACCGGCGTCGAGATCGGCGCGTGCCTGCGGGCAGGCGATGACAAAGCTGGAAACACGCAGCCGCGGGTGCCGGGCACGCGCCTCGACCAGCACCGAAAGCATGGAGGGCAGGCGGCCCAGCCGCGGGTGCTGGATCGACTCGCCGTCCATGCGGGTGCCGTCGTCGAAGGTGATCGCCACGCCGTGGGTGCAGGCAGGCGCAAGCAGCTCCGCCAGCGGCAGCACGGGCGTGCCGCAGTCGGCCAGCAGGGCGAGGTCGGCCGCGAGACCCAGCAGGTCGGCGCCGCTGCGGTTCCAGGCCTCCAGCCGGGTGGCGTGATAGGTGAGGATCAGGCGGGCCATGTCAGGGGTTGTCCTCGGTGCCGCGGAACAGCTCGGGGAAGAAGGAGTGTGCGATCGACCAGAACCGCCAGCCGCTGGGATCACGCTGGATCGAGGCACTGAGCATCCGTGCGAAGGCGCGCACCTGGTCGTCGATCTCAAGCCCCTGCAGATGGATGAATTCGATCCTGCGCTCACCGGTCGCCAGATCGGTGTCGGTGTTGAACAGATAGACCGGCGCACCCGCCGCCCGGGCGATCTCGAACATGTTCTGGGCCAGTCGCGTCGGCAGACCGGCGAGCTCGACCGTGACTGCGTCACGGCGATTGGTGGGCATGTCGCACAGGCCGAAGCCGCAGTCGCCACGCTCGAGAATCTGCCGGATCGCCTCGCCGGCATTGCCCCGATACACCAGCGGCCGTCCGGCGGCGAAGGCGATCAGCTTGTGCCGCAGCCGCACGTACAGATTTCCGAACAGGGAGGACCGACTGAGCAGGGGGCCGAGCTGGGGCGCCACGATGTTCGGATACAGACCCAGCGACTTCGCATACGGCAGGAACCAGTAGCCGCAGCCATGGTGGGTGCCGATGAACAGCACGGGGCCCTGCGCGGGCAGCGGGTCGCCCTCGATCCGCAGCCAACGCCGCAGGTAGCGCTTGCCGCGCATCGGCACCAGGAAGCAGTCCATATGCTCGATCAGCAGACGCCAGCGCAGTCGGCGGGCGAATGCCGCGCGATCAGGGGCAAAGCCCGCGCGGTGCGCGCGCGCCTAGGATTCGCGGATTTCCTCGACGTACCAGCCCGGCCAGCGCGACAGGAAGCGGGTGATGCGCAGCGTCCACGGCCAGGGCAGCAGGGTCAGGGCCACTGGCAGCACGAACAGCTCGACGGTCTCTCGCGCGCGCTTCAGCCAGGCGCGAGGGCTCCAGAGTTTGGATATGCGCATCGACTCAGCGCTTCACGCAATCGAGGTACAGACTGATCGCGTTGTCCGGGCTGCGCAGATCCAGGCCGCACAGCTCCGGCCAGGCGCTCTCGTTGTAGGCCACGCGCTGCACCTCGAAGCCGATCGGCTCCAGCAGGGCGCGCAGGGTGGCCTCGTCGTAGAAGCTCTTCTGCCCGGCGAAGGTCAGCGCCGCGTGCAGCAGTTCGCCCAGGGTATCGGTGACCAGCGGAATGCCGACCTCGCGCTTCCAGAGTTCCAGAACGCGGGTGTCGCCGCGCTGGTAGTGGTCGACCAGCACGGCGAGATCGGGCGTCAGCAGGCGCAGCACGCCGCCGCGCTTCAGCACGCGATGGCAGTCGCGCAGATGCTCGCGGGCCTGGGCGAAGCTGAGCTGGCCGATGAAGTCCTCGGACTGCAGGAAGTCGGCGTCGTCATCGGCAAAGGGCAGCGGCTGCGACAGGTCGGCGACCACATCGGGCTGCCACTGCAGATCGGCGTCGACGTGCAGCCAGCCGGGAAAGCGCACGCCGCCTGAGCCAAGCGAAATCTTCATGGAGGGTCTCGTAGCGCGCGGCAACCCCGCGCCGAAGCGCCGTGGAGTCTAGCGGATCAGGCTCAGGCCGCCGGCAGCTGCCGTGCATGCCAGCGACCGAACAGCAGCTGCGCCGCGATCGCTCCGCACAGGGCCAGGAACATGTCCCACTGGGTGTCCCAGACGTCGCCTTGGGTGGCCAAAAACGCATCAGCCGCGCCGCCCCAGACCAGCGCCGCCCACCACTCCAGCATCTCGAAGAAGGCCGAAAAGGCGAGACAGGCCGAGGTCACCAGGTAGAACAGCCAGGCGCCCTCGCGCAGTTCGGTCTTCCGCAGCAGCAGCTCGCGGCCGAGGATGGCCGGAATGAAGCCCTGGGCGAAATGGCCGAGCCGGTCGTAGTGGTTGCGCGCGAGATCCAGCGCGTCCTGCACCCACAGGCCCAGCGGCGTCTGCGCATAGGTCCAGGCGCCGCCGTAGATCAGGATCAGGCAGTGCAGGGCGATCAGCCAGTACAGCAGCCGGGTCAGCGGAAAGCGCCGGCGCGTGGCGATCAGCAGCGGCAGGGCGGCGATCACCCAGACCACTTCGAGCAGCCAGGTCAGGCGGTCGGTGGGGTCGATGGCGGACCAGAGCAGCGCCGCCATGACGACCGCGATGAGGATCGCGAATTCGGTGGGGCTTGGGGTGCTGCGGGGGGTACCGGTGAGCATGGGATCGGGAATTCGGGATAGGGAATCTGCAACCACGCTGACGCCTGGGCGGCATCGATGCAAGCGCTTCACGCCCCGCCCAAGCGCACCCCGCAAGACTGCGCAGCCATGACGACCCCCGCCACCCTGGTCTGGTTCAAGCGCGATCTGCGCGTGCAGGACCACGCGCCGCTGGCCGTTGCCGCCGAACGCGGTGCGGTGCTGCCGCTGTACGTGGTCGAGCCCGGCTACTGGCAGCTCGATGACATCGCACCGCGCCACTGGCGGGTGTTGCGCCCGGCCCTGAGCGAGCTGCGCGAAGCGCTGGCGGCGCTGGGCCAGCCCCTGCTGGTGCGCGAGGGCGAGGTCTGCGCGGTGCTCGACGCCCTGCACCGTGCGCAGCCCTTCGACGCGCTCTACGCGCACGAGGAAACCGGCAACGCCTGGACCTTCGCTCGCGATCGCGCGGTGGCCGCCTGGTGCCGGCAGCGCGGCGTGGTGTTCCGCGAGTGGCGGCAGTTCGGCGTGGTCCGCGGGCTCAAGCGCCGCGCGCGCTGGGCCAGCCAGTGGGAAGCGCTGATGGACGCGCCGCTGAGCGGCACGCCGCGCGCTGTGTGCCCGCTGCCCGCGCACCCGGCGCTGGTGCCGGGCGCGATTCCCGAGTGGCCGCGCGGGCTGGCGGCGACGGCAGCGGATGAAACCGTGCAGCCCGGCGGACGCGCCGCTGCGCTGCGCTGCCTGCACGGCTTCCTGCACGAGCGCGGCGAGCACTACACGCGGCAGATGTCGAGCCCGCTCACCGCCGGCCGCGCCTGCTCGCGGCTGTCGCCACATCTCGCTCTGGGCACGCTGTCGATGCGCGAAGCGGTGCATGCGGCGCGGCTGCGGCGCGCCGAGCTGCAGCCGCTGCTGAAAGAACTGCGCGGGCAGTGGCCGCGCGCGCTGTCCAGCTTCGATTCGCGGCTGCACTGGCACTGCCACTTCATCCAGAAGCTCGAATCCGAACCGGCGATCGAGTTCCGCAACGTCAACCGTGGCTACGACGGCCTGCGCGAGAACGACTTCGACGCCGCGCGCTTCGACGCCTGGGCGCGCGGCGAGACCGGCTGGCCCTTCGTCGATGCCTGCATGCGCGCGCTGGTGCAGACCGGCTGGCTCAACTTCCGCATGCGCGCGATGCTGGTCGCCATCGCCTCGTGGCAGCTGTGGCTGCACTGGCGGCAGCCGGCCCTGCATCTGGCGCGCTGCTTCACCGACTACGAGCCCGGCATCCACTACAGCCAGGTGCAGATGCAGGCCGGCGTCACCGGCATCAACATCCCGCGCATGTACAGCCCGGTGAAGCAGTCGCAGGACCAGGACCCGGACGGCGACTTCATCCGCCGCTGGCTGCCCGAACTGGCGAACGTGCCGGCCGCCTGGATCCACGAGCCCTGGAAGATGGGTGCGATGCAGCAGGCGAAGTACGGTGCGGTGATCGGCCGCGACTACCCGGCGCCGATCGTCGAGCACGTACAGGCCGCGCGCGAGGCGCGCGCACGCCTGAGCGCCTGGCGCCAGCAGCAGCCGGAGCTCTCGCGCTTGAATCGCGAAGTGCTGGAGCGCCACGGTAGCCAGCGCCGGCGGGTGGCGGTGCGGATCGCGCCAGCCTCACCGCAGGGCGAGCTGTTCTAGCAGCTTGTTGAAAAACTCCCTTCCGGGGAGCTTTTCATGTCGGCGGTCCGGCGCAGGCCCCTACCGCCTCACGACACATCAATCGCTCGCGCGCTTGCTTCGTCGTCCCGGCCATCCCTGGCCGGACCAGCAGGCTGCTTTTCAACAGCCTGCCAGGCGCTTCGGAATCCAGCATTCGGCCGGCCACAGCCGTCGGCAAGCGCGGTCGAGCGCTTCGCCGCCGCGCCGGCCACGGCCTCAGGCCTTGGCGTCGTGCGACGCGGGCGGCGATTCGCTGGCGGCGAGTTTCGCGAAGCGCCAGGCGAGCAAGACGGCCGCGCCCGCCAGCCCAACGCCGAAACCCGCCCAGACGCCGGGCGCGCCCAGCTCGAACGCGAAGCCCAGCAGGGCCGACAGCGGCAGCGCGATCAGCCAGTAGGCGATCAGCGAGACGCGGGTTGGGAAATCGTTGTCGAGCATGCCGCGCAGCGCGCCGAGGCTGACCGACTGCACGCCGTCCATCAGCTGGGTGAAACCGAACACGAAGAAGATCGCCGCCGCCGCCGCAATGACCGCCGGGTCGTCGACAAAGAGCGCACCGATCCACGCGCCCGCCAACAGGAACAGCAGGGCGAAGCCGCCCATCCAGGCAGTCACGACCAGCAGCCCGGCCTGCCCGATCGCGGCCACGCGCGGCCATTCGCCGGCTCCGATCACCTGCGCGATGCGGATGGTGACCGCGCCGGCGACGCCCAGCGGCAGCATGTACAGCGTGCTGCCAACGGACAGCGCGATCTGGTTGCCGGCCAGCGCGACGGCACCGAACAGCCCGATCAGCACGCCGGCCACGGCCACTGCGGCGCCTTCCAGGAACAGTTGCACCGTCATCGGTCGGCCTTCGTTCCACTGCCGCGAAAGTTCGGCGCGCTCGAAACGCCGCGGCCCCCACCAGGCGCGCAGCGACGGCAGATGACGCACCACGAGCCAACCGACCACCGCACCGATCGCCTGTGCCGCGAGGCTGGCGATGCCGGCGCCGGTCAGTCCGAGACGGGGGAAGCCCCAGTGGCCGTAGATCAACAGCCAGTTGAACAACACGTTGAGCAAGGCCGGCAGCACGATCACGGCCACGCTGAGCCAAGGCCGGCCCGCCGCATCGAGCAGGTTCTTGACCACCATCGCGTGGGTGAAGGCGAGCATGGACGCGCTGAGGCACAGCCAGTAGGGACCGATCACGCTCACCACCTCGGCGGGCTGCCCGGCGTAGGGCAGCACCAGCAGGCCCGCCGCCATCAGCAGCGCACCGGCCAGTCCACCGACGCTGGCCAGCAGCGCGCCGTGCCGGGCAATGTGGCCGATGCCGCCGATGTCGCCGCTGCCGAAGCAGCGTCCCGCGAACAGGCCGACCGGGCCGGCGAATCCATACAGGGCCGCGTAGAAGATGATCGCCACCGAGGTGGTCAGCGACACGGCCGCCAGCGGGGTGGCACCCAGCGGGCCCAGCATCGCCGTATCCACCAGGGTCACACCCGTCGAGGCGACGAGGCCGGCCACCAGCGGCGCGGCAAGCGCGGCCAGCGGACCGATCTCGGCGAGCGCGCGGCGCAGCGTGCTCATGCGCGGGCCGCCGCCGGCAGCACACGCACGCGGCGCGCGCACAGGCGACAGCGCCGCTGCGCCCGCATGCAGTGGCTGGAGCGCCCGGCCTCCGCGCGCGGTGCTGAAGGCAGCCCATCGCCAGGCGGCCTGCCTCCGTGCGCGACGAGTGTCCGTTCTCGTTTCACGTGTACACCGCAGTGACCCACACCGGGCGGGAAGTTGACGACATTCGCGGGCGATCAGGCATGCGCCAGAAGGCAGAGTTCATCACCTGGAAGGCCGGTGCCGCGCCCGGTCCGGCGCGTCCTCGCGCTGCGGGACAGGCGATCGGGGCGCCCGCGATAGAGGAAAGGAGCGCCGGCGTCGGCCGCGCGCGTCCGACGCGGGTCGCGGGCTGATGGTCAGGCACGAAGTGGCGATCTTCAAACCGTTCCCGTGGATGATCGCCCAGCTGAAGCACAGCTGCCGCGACATACGGCATGCGCAGAGGCGCACGCCGATGATCGCCGCGCATGGCAGCGCTCCAGCCGGCACCGGCATACTCGTCGCATGCGCCTGCTGCTGGTTGAAGACCACCTGCCCCTCGCCGAAGCCCTCGCCGCCGGACTCAGTCGTGGCGGCTTCGCGGTCGACTGCGCACATGGCGCTGCGATCGCGCGGCGCTTCTTCGCAGCAACGCCCTACGACCTTGTCGTGCTGGACATCGGCCTGCCGGACGGCAGCGGCCTCGACCTGCTGGCCGAGTGGCGCCGCAGCCCGGGCCCTCCGGTGTTGATGCTGACCGCGCGCGGCGAGCTGCACGATCGAGTTCTTGGCCTCGACGCCGGCGCCGACGACTACTTGATCAAGCCGGTCGAGGTCTCCGAGCTGCTGGCCCGCTGCCGCGCCGTGCTGCGGCGTCCCGGGGCGCGCACAGGACCCGCCCTGGTCGAAGGCGCGCTCGCGCTGGACACCGCCACCCGCAATGTCGAACTGCACGGCCAGCGCCTGCCGCTGGGTCGGCGCGAGGTGGGCGTGCTTGAACAGCTGATGCGCCGCAGCGGCCGCGTCGTGCCACGTTCCGTGCTGGAACAGTCTGTCTACGGTTTCGATGAGGAGGTCAGCCCCAACGCGCTGGAGGCGGTGGTCTCCCGCCTGCGCAAGGCGCTGGAGTCAGCCGACGCGCCGCTGACCGTGATCGCTGTGCGGGGCGTGGGCTGGATGCTGGCGCCGCCGCGCGAATCGGAACCCCGGCCATGAGCGCACCGACCCGCTCGCTCAGCACGCTGCTGACCCGACGCCTGGCGCTGATCGCACTCGGCCTGGCCCTGGTCAACCTGAGCGCTGTCGCGCTGCGCTACGCCAGCCTGCCGGACGAGCTCGCGCGCTCGGCGCTGCAGCGTCAGCTCGATCGCATCGCCGAAGACATCCAGCCCGGTCGCCTGTCGCCGCAGATGTCGGAGCGGGCGCGCGCCGATTTCCAGCGCCACCCGCAGGACTACGCCTTTGCCGTGGTCGACGCCGGCGGCGAACAGATCGAGGCCATGAATCCCGAGCTGCTGCCCGCCGATCTGCAGTGGCTGCATCGCAGCGAATCAGTCGACGCCATGGTGGAACTCGATGGCCGCCGCCTGCGGATCAGCGCCCGCGCCATCGAGCACCCCAGCGGAGCGGTGCGCGTGATCGTGGTGATGGCGGGCGATCCCGCGCACTGGAAGCTGCGCGCGCTGCTCGACGAACTCGCCACCCACGTCGCGCTGCCGCTGGTGCCGGTGGTCCTGCTGCTGATCGGCGCCAACGCCGCGCTGGTCAGGCGCGCCATGCAGCCGGTGACGGCCGCGGCCGCCTGGGCACGCGGTCTGCGGCCGGGCGCGCACAACCCCGCGCCGCCCTCGCATGCCGCGCAGCCTGACGAGATCCGGGATCTGGTCGATGCGCTGGCGCGCGCGCTGGAGCGGCTGGAGGGCGCGCTGTCAGCGGAACGGCAGCGCTCGGCCGAGGCCGCGCACGCCCTGCGCACGCCGCTGGCGGTGCTGACCGCGCGTCTGGACGCGCTGCCTCCGGGGCCCACGGAAGACGCACTGCGCCGCGACGTTCGCCAGCTGAGCCGCAGCGTGCAGCAGCTGTTGTCCGTCGCCACCGCCGAGGCGGCGGCACCCGGCGACGCGCTCATTGATCTGGCCGACATCGCGCATGCCGTCGTGGCCGCCTTGGCACCCTTCGCGCACGCCCAGGGCGCCGAGCTCGAACTGCAGGTGAACGCGGATGGCGCGCGCGTTCGCGCCGATGCCGCCTCGGTCGAGCTGGCGCTGACCAATCTCGTCGAGAACGCGGTGCTGCACGGCGGTGGGACGGTGGTCGTCACGGTCGGTCCGGGGCCGCAGCTGCGCGTGTCCGACGAGGGCCGCGGGCTGCCGGCCGGGCAGGAAGCAGCGATCTTCGAACCGTTCCGCCGCGGTCCGGACGCCGCCGCCGGAGGTGCGGGCCTCGGCCTTGCAATCGTGCGCCGGGCCATGGCCTCGCAGGAGGGCACGGTCAGCGCCTGCAATCGCGCGCAGGGCGGCGCCGAGTTCGTGCTCACCTTCAAGCCCGCCGCGCGCTGACCTGCTGCCGGCTGAACAGACGCGCCCGGAGTGAAGCGCACCGCGCGCTCGTCAGTCTGTCGTCAGCGAGTGCGCCTAGCTTTTCTCCTGCCCGCCCTGATGCGGGTCCCCCCAAGGAGATTCGACATGGACATGCAGCAGGACAACACCCGCAGCCAAGGCCCGGCCAAGCTCGGCGACTGGATGAAACAGGAACTGGAGTTCCGACTGCCGCGCGCCTGGCTGGCCGCCGGTGGCCTCGCCTTCTTCGTGCTTCTGATCGTTGCGCTGGACTGACCCCGAGGAGAACCGCATGAAACGCATCGCACTGCTCGGCGCACTGCTGGCCCTGGCCTCGGCCAGCACGTTCGCCAAGGAAACGTTCACACCGATCGGTGATCTGACCCGCGGCACCACCGCCACAATCCAGGGCACGGTCGAACGCATCCTCGACGAAGACGAGTTCCGGATCGCCGACGCCAGCGGCAGCATCAAGGTCTACATCGGACCGCACATGGTCCCGGTCGACACCGGCGAACAGGTCACCGTGCGCGGCCTGGTCGATGACGACCTCAGGAAGGAGTTCTACGCCCGCGAACTGGTGCGGGCCAACGGTGAGCGCTTCGCTTTTGATCGCCGGTACTGAAGCCGGCGCGCAACGGGCTGTCCGAGGTGGTCTGCTGCGCGTAGGGCACAGGCCGCTTGAACGGCCCCAGCCAAGGGCCCACGTCTGCGGGCCCTTGGCTGTTGCTGAGTTGATCAGGCCTTGCGATACACCTCCGCCCCCTGCGCACGGAACTCCTCGGCCTTCTGCTGCATGCCCTGCTCCAGCGCCTCCTGCTCGCTCAGGCCCTGCGCCGCGGCGAAGTCGCGCACGTCCTGGGTGATCTTCATCGAGCAGAAGTTGGGCCCGCACATCGAGCAGAAATGGGCGGTCTTGTGGGCGTCCTTGGGCAGGGTCTCATCGTGGAATTCCTGGGCCTTCTCAGGATCGAGACCGAGGTTGAACTGGTCTTCCCAGCGGAACTCGAAGCGGGCCTTGCTCAGTGCGTTGTCGCGCATCTGTGCCGACGGGTGCCCTTTGGCGAGATCCGCGGCGTGGGCGGCGATCTTGTAGGTGATGATGCCATCGCGCACGTCCTGCTTGTTGGGCAGGCCGAGGTGCTCCTTGGGCGTGACGTAGCAGAGCATCGCGGTGCCGTACCAGCCGATCATGGCCGCGCCGATCGCGCTGGTGATGTGGTCGTAGCCGGGCGCGATGTCGGTGGTCAGCGGGCCGAGGGTGTAGAAGGGCGCCTCGCCGCATTCGCGCAGCTGCTTGTCCATGTTCTCCTTGATCAACTGCATCGGCACGTGGCCGGGGCCTTCGATCATGGTCTGGACCTCATGCTTCCAGGCGATCTTGGTCAGCTCGCCCAGGGTCTCCAGCTCGCCGAACTGGGCGGCGTCGTTGGCATCCGCAATCGAGCCGGGGCGCAGGCCGTCGCCCAGCGAGAAGGCCACGTCATAGGCCTTCATGAGCTCGCAGATCTCCTCGAAGTGGGTGTAGAGGAAATTCTCCTTGTGATGCGCCAGACACCACTTGGCCATGATCGAGCCGCCGCGGCTGACGATGCCGGTGACGCGCTTGGCCGTCCACGGGATGTAGGCCAGACGCACGCCGGCGTGGATGGTGAAGTAGTCCACACCCTGCTCGGCCTGCTCGATGAGCGTGTCGCGGAACAGTTCCCAGGTCAGCTCTTCGGCGCGGCCGCCAACCTTCTCCAGCGCCTGGTAGATCGGCACCGTGCCGATCGGCACCGGCGAGTTCCGCAGGATCCACTCGCGGGTCTCGTGGATGTGTTTGCCGGTGCTGAGGTCCATCACGGTGTCGGCGCCCCAGCGGATCGACCAGACCATCTTCTCGACTTCCTCGGCGATCGACGAGGTCACCGCGCTGTTGCCGATATTGGCGTTGATCTTCACCAGGAAGTTGCGGCCGATGATCATCGGCTCGCTTTCCGGATGGTTGATGTTGTTGGGCAGGATGGCGCGGCCGCGGGCGATCTCGTCACGCACGAATTCGGGCGTGATCAGGCCGGGCAGGCTGGCGCCGAAATCCTGACCGGCGTGCATGCGTCCGCGCACCATGCCCTGCGAGCGCATCTGTTCGACCAGGGCCTCACGGCGCTGGTTTTCGCGGATGGCGACGAACTCCATCTCGGGAGTGACGATGCCGCGCTTCGCGTAGTGCATCTGGCTGACATTGGCGCCCGCCCTGGCCCGACGCGGCGCGCTCAGGTTGGGAAAGCGCACGCTGTCGAGCTTCGCGTCGTGCAGGCGCTTCTGGCCGTACTGCGAGCTGATGCCGGCGAGCACCTCGGTGTCGCCGCGCTCTGCGATCCAGGCCGCGCGCAGGCGCGGCAGGCCAGCGGTGAGCTCGATGCGGGCGTTGGCATCGGTATAGGGGCCCGAGGTGTCGTAGACGCTGAGCGGCGCATTGGGTTCGGCGCCGAACAGGGCCGGCGTGTCGGATTGGCGGATCTCGCGCATCGGCACGCGCAGGTCGGGGCGCGAACCGGTGACGTGGATCTTGCGCGAGCCCGGAATCGGGCGGGTGACATCGGCCGACAGCGCTTCGGTGGCGCGCTGGAAGTCTTCGGGCAGGGCGTTCATGGGGGCGGTCCTTGGGCTGGAGAATTCCAAGCGACGGCGCCGGCGCGGTCCGCGCAGCCCCCCCGAATGGGATCGCTGCTGCGCACCGCTTCGAAGCTCCCTACGCCGGTACGAGCCGGATCAGGTTCAAAGGGACTCTCTCAGTCCGGCAGTCGCCGGACACCCCCGCTTGCGGCTTGCATTGAAGCACGGATTGCGCGCGTTGGCGTCGCGCGCTCGTCCCGGCCTTGTGACTGTGCTCGAACTGCGGCAGATAATGCAGCGGTCGATGGATCCGCCCCGGTTCGTACCCCAGGGCCCGCTCTCAACACGCATGAACACCGATACCCTGCCCAGCGAAATCACCGCACTGCTGAGCCGCGCGCGCGACGGCGAGCGCGGCTGTCTCGATCAGGTGTTTGCCCTGCTGTATCCCGAGCTGCGGCGGCTTGCGCAGTCGCGGCTGGTCGACGGCGCCCACAGCGCGACCGCACTGGTTCACGACTGCTATCTGCGGCTTGCACAGAGCGGCGGACTGGGGCTGGTGGATCGCTCGCACTTCATGGCATCTGCCGCGCGCGCCATACGCTCGGTGCTGGTCGACCAGCACCGTGCCGCGCACGCCGACAAGCGCGGCGGCGGCCTGCTTGAAGTGACCCTCGGTGCCGCCGCCGAGGTGCAGATCGGCGTCGGCATCGACATGCTCGCGCTGGACGCCGCGCTGGACGCGCTCGATCTGCTCGACCCGGCCCAGCGCGAGTTGGTCGAGCTGCACTTTTTCGCCGGCCTCGAACTGAAGGACATCGCCGAACTGCGCGGCGTCAGCGAGAAAACCGTCGGGCGCCACTGGCAGCGCGCGCGCGCGTTCCTGCGGGTGCAGCTGGCCGAGAGCTGAAGACGGCGGATCGGGTTCCCGGGCTTCACCGGTCGCTCGGCCTCAGCCTGACCTGATGGTTCATGCCCTTCTGCTGCGCGTCGTACGCTCGGATGGCACGCACCGGACCGGTGCCGATCGAACGGGTTCGCACAGGACGTTCCGATCGTGGCGAGGCGGACGCGGTCGGTGCAGCGCGTCCAGGCAGCGGAGCTGGCGCTCGCTATGCTGTGTCCGGTCCTGCCCAGGCCCCGGAGTGGCGAGCATGTCGAGCCCTGATCGTGGCACCCCTCCGGTTGCCGACCCCGCCGAGCTCGCGCTGTGGCGCGAGGCGGATCGCGTGTTCGACCGGCTGCTGGAGCTCGAAGCCCAAGCGCGCGAGGCCGCGCTGCAGGCGCTGACGCTGACACCGGCGCTGGCGCAGCGCGTGCGGCAGTTGATACGCGCGGATTCGGACGCAGACGCGGACGCAAGCGCTGCTGCTGGTCTGCGTGGCGGAGACTCCGAAGGCGGGCTGCGCGGACGCCTGCTCGGCCGCTGGGTGCTGGAGGACGAGATCGGCCGCGGCGGCATGGCCGTGGTGTATCGCGCGCGCAGCGTCGAGCCGCCGCATCGGCTGGCGGCGTTGAAGCTGCTGCCGCTGGCGACCCGCAGCGAGGGCGTCGAGCGATTCCGGCGCGAGCAGGCGATCCTCGCTCGACTCGATCATCCGCGCATCGCCGCGCTGGTCGATGCCGGCAGGGCCGACGATGGCAGCCTGTGGCTGGCGATGAGCCTGGTCGAAGGACAGCCGATCGACCAGTGGTGTCGGGCCCGGCGGCTGGAGCTGAATGCCCGCGTTGTTCTGCTGCTGCAGGTCTGCGATGCCGTTGCCTATGCCCACCGCAGCCTGGTCGTCCATCGCGACATCAAGCCCTCGAACGTGCTGGTGGATGCCAGCGGCCAGGTCCGCCTGCTCGACTTCGGCATCGCCCGCCTCACGGAAGACACCGACGACAGCGAAGCCACCGCCACCCGGTGGCGGGCGCTGTCGCCTGCCTATGCGGCGCCCGAGCAGTTCACCGGCGGGCCGGCGACCACGGCGATGGATGTGTTCGGCCTGGGCGCACTGCTGTACACCCTGCTGTGTGGACGACCGCCGCGTTCCGGCACTGATGCCGAGGCACCCATCACCCAGCCCTCGCGCCGACGCGCCAGCGTCGAGGATGCGGCCCTGCCGCCGATGCAGCTGCTGCGCGGTGATCTCGATGCAATCGCGCTCAAGGCCCTCGATCACGTGCCCGGACGACGCTACCCGAGCGTGGAGGCGCTGGCCGCCGACCTGCGTCGCTGGCTCGACGGCCGCGCCGTACAGGCGCGCGCGCCGACCCTGCACTACCGCTTCAGCCGCACGCTCAAGCGCCACTGGCTGCCGGCCTCGCTCGGCCTGGTCGCGGTGCTGGCGCTGTTGGCAGGCAGCGCGATTGCGCTGGAGCGCGCGGCCGCCGCCGAGCGTGAGCGACAGGCCGCCGAGCTCGCCCGCGCCGAGGCCGAAGCCGGCCGCGCCCGCGCCGACGCGCTGCGCGGCTTTCTGCAGGGCGTGTTCGAAACCCAGGTGCCGGGGCGCCCGCGCGAAGAGCTGCCGAGCACCGCGATGCTGCTTGAGGAGGCGGAGAACCTGGCGCTGAACGCGCTCGGCGAGCCCGAGGTACGCGCCGATATGCTGGATTCGATCACCCTGGTCTGGATCGCACGCGGCGAACAGACCCGCGGCGGGCGCCTGGTCGAGGCCAGCCTCGCGCTCGCCGACAGCCTGCAGGCAGCGCCGCCGCTCGCCGCCCGGATCGGCGCACGTGCGCTGCTGCGGCGGGCTCAGCTGCAGCGTTTGCTGCGCCAGCCCGAAGCCGCGCTGGAGGTGCTGGCGCAAGCGGAACAGCGTCTCGGTGGGGTGCTCGCGGAAGAGCTTCGGGCGGAACTGATTCTCGAACGGGGTCAACTGCTTGGCGATCAACGCCTGTTCGAGGAAGCGCTGGCGGAAGTCCAGCGGCTGCAGGGCGGCTCAGGCGCGGCACTGTCGCCGCGCAGCCGACAGCGCCTACTGAACACCCTTTCGCTCTACAACGGGCAGCTGGGTCGCCACGCTGAAGCGCACGCACTCAGCGTCGAGGCGCTGGCGCTGATGCGCACGCTGTATGGCCCGCGCCATCTGCGAATCGCCATCATGCTGGCCAACCTTGGACTGCGCGAGCGCGCGCTGGGCCGCTTCGACGCCGCGGCGGAGCGCCTCGCAGAAGCGCTGGCGATCTATGATGCCGTGCTCGACGCGCCCAGTGAGTACCGCGGCAGCGCCCGGCTTGGGGTCGGCTGGCTGGCACTGGCGCGCGGCGAGTTCGAGGCAGCACGGGTGGCCTTCGAGCGCGGCAACGACGAAATCGCGCAGGTGCGTGGGCTGGCGCGCACCGAGGACTACAGCTTCTACCACTGGAACCGTGGAATCGCGCTCGCCGCCGGCGGCGCCAGCGACGAGGCCCGCAGCGCCTTGAGTCGCGCGCTGACCCTGCTCGCGCAGGAGCCAGCGCCCTATGCGGGCACCCGCGCAGTCGCGGCGGCCTGGCTCGCGATCAGCGAATGCGGGGCTGGCAAGGATGGCTCCGCCGCGCTGCTGCGGCTGCAGTCGGAGCTGGCAATGGGCGCGGTGCTCAGCGCGGAGGACCAGGCGCTGACCGTCGAGGCCGAGGCCAGCTGCGCGCTGCGCGACGGCGCGCCGGCCCGCGCAGCCGAGCTGCTCGCCGCCCAGCGTCCGGCGGACGACACCCTGGCCCCCGGCTTTGTCGCCGACGTCGCCCGCCGGCGCGCGCGCGCCGCGGTCGCTGCGACCGCGCTCGGCGACCACGTTTCCGCTGCGCGCTTCCGGCAGGAGGCGCTGGAGTCGCTGCAGGCCGCCGGTCTGCCCGCGCACCCGCTCGTGGCCACGCTGACAGCGCCAGCCTCGGTTGCGACGGAAGCACGCCGGTGACCATCGTCAATTGACCGCCCCCCGGGTGCTGGCTAGGCTGCGCAGGCTGCGCGGGCGCCGTTTCGCCCAGCGCCCGGACCCGACGTCTGCCGTACACCCGCCAAGGAACCGCCATGCCCCTCAGCATCAATATCGAACTCAGCGACAAGGACATCGAGCGCTTCCGCGCCGCCCAGGCCTCCGCCGAAGCCAGCGCCAAGTCGCCCGATGAGATCGTCAAGTCCGCGGTGAACCTGCTCAAGGCGGCTGAGGTCGACAGCCTGCCGGACTTCATCCGCAAGCGCCTGGAGGGTCTGGATTCGCTGATCGCCATGTTGAACGACGAGGGCTTCGCCCTGCCCGAGGACGACCGCAAGCACGTCGTGTCGGCGCTGGTCTACTTCGTCAACCCCGAGGACGCCATTCCCGACCACGTGCCGGTGCTGGGCTACCTCGACGACGCGATCATGATCGAGCTGTGCCTGCGCCAACTGCACAACGAGATCGAGGCCTACGAGGATTTCTGCGACTTCCGCCAGCACGAAGCCGAGCGTCGCGGCCTCGACCCGGCCACGGTTGGCCGCGCGGATTTTCTGGAGTCGCGCCGCGAGGAGTTGATCAACCGTATGCACAACCGCCGCGAGCGCGACTTCGGCGTCGGCTATGGCGGCAGCAGCGGCTACGGCCGCTCCGGCTACACCCGCAGCTGGCGCCCCGGCCTGATGACGGTGCGCTGAGTTTGTCGCGCGTTTTTCTGCGCGAGGTCGACGCTGCCGCGCTGAACGCCGGCAGCGCCGACACCCTGGTGCAGCACCTTGGAATCGAGGTGCTGGAAGTCGGCGAAGACTTCATCCGCGGCCGCATGCCGGTCGATCACCGCACCCACCAGCCGTTCGGGCTGCTGCACGGCGGTGCTTCGGTGGCGCTGGCGGAAACCCTGGGCAGCATGGCGGCGGGCCTGTGCGTCGATCCCGCCACCCAGCTGGCGGTCGGGCTCGAGATCAACGCCAATCACCTGCGTGCGGTCACCCAGGGCTGGGTGATCGGCACCGCACGACCGATCCACGTCGGCCGCAGCACCCAGGTCTGGGACATCCGCATCGAGAACGAAGCGGGCCAGCCGGTCTGCATCTCGCGGCTGACCGTGGCGGTGGTGGCGCGCTCGCTGGGCGCACGCTGAGCGCGGCCCAGACGTCGCGCCCGCCGCACTCACCGGCGGCGCTCACTGCGTGGCGGACGCCGCCCGCCATGCCGCCAGCACCTCGGCTTCGCGCTCGGGCTTGATGCCCGCGCGCAGGGTGGCTTTGCGCTCGTCGGGCTGGGCATCGAACCAGGCGAGGGTGGCGGCCACCGTCTCCGCGAGCGGCCGGAAGCTCAGGCCCGCGGCGCGCGCACGCTCGTTGCGATGACGCGCGAAGCCGGCGCTCTCGCCTTCGCCGGGCACCCATACCGGCATGTCGCCCCAGGGGCTGACCTCGTTCTCGGCGAGGAACTCGGCGGGGGCCCAATGGAACTTCGCGGCCGTGCCGGTCACCGCCTGGATGCCGTACAGCAGTTGGTCCATGCCCATCTCATAGGCGGGGCCCATCGCATTGAACGCGCCCAGGGCGCGCTGTTCGGCGACGCGGACCGTCCACTCGGCGAGGTCGCGCGCATCGATGAACTGCACCGGGTCGCGGCCCGTGCCCGGGGCGAGGATGTCGCCGCCGCGGCGCACCCGCAGCGGCCAGTAGCTGAAGCGGTCGGTCTCGTCACCCGGGCCGACGATCAGGCCGGGGCGGATCAGGGTGGTGATGTCGGGGAACCACTTCAGCGCCTCGTCCTCGCAGGCCGCTTTCATCGGCCCGTAGAGCGCCATGTTGGCGATCAGGCTGGCGCGGGTCTCGGCCAGGATGTCGGGGCCGGTGTAGGCCGCGCGCGGAGCGTCTTCATCCTGGCCCGGGGTGGCGCTGTCGCTGTACACCGACAGCGTCGAGATGAACACGTAGTGGTCGACCTGGCCGCGCAGCACCTGGCCGACATCGCGCACCCAGTGCGGCACGCTGGTCGGGTTGTCGATGCACACGTCCCAGCGTCGCCCCTTGAGCGCTTCGAGGTCGCCGGTCTCGCGGTCGCCGGTCAGCTCCTCGACCTCGGCCGGCCAGTCCTGCGGCCGACGGCCGCGGTTGAACAGGGTCAGGCGGTGGCCGCGCGCCAGGGCATAGCGCACCTGATGCGGGCCGGTGAAGCCGGTGCCGCCGAGGATGAGAATGTTCAGCGGCTTCCCGGCTGGCGCGGGCGCGGTGCCACTGCTGGCAAATGCAGGCGCAAAGCCGGCAGCGCCGGCGAGCGCCCCCAGTTTCAGCACATCGCGGCGACGGATCGGCATGGCAGCACTCCCTTGCGTGTCGTGTCTGCTCAGCCTACGCCGGCCGCCGCCGCGATGCGCTGGCGGAAAGTCATGCTTGCGCGGGCTGCCACTGCAGGCGGCTGCGCCGTGGGCCGTCCGCACTGACGAGCAGCTCAAGCGCGCGACCCGCGCGCTCGAAGCGGAGCCGCTCGGCGGCCGGCGATGCCTCCAGCAGTTCGACCTGCCAACCGTCTTCGGCCAGCTCTCCGCTGTAGAAGTCGACCACTTCGCGCAGGGGTGCCGGGCCCGCATAGGCGACCGTGGCGCCCGCTTCGGCGCTGCGATAGGCCACCCGCACGAAGCCCGGCAGGCGCGGCACGTCGGCGGGGTCGCTGCCTCCGACATCGGTCGTAGGCAGCTGCAGTGCAGCCAGCGCGGCCGCCGCTGCGGCGATCGACGCGCCACCCTGCAGCAAGGGCTGATCCAGGCTTTGGCGCAGGGCGGCCACGCCCTCGGCGGCCTGCTCGCTCAGGGGCTGGGCGAGCGCGGGCAGGGTTTGCACCAGCCCCTCGGCCCCTGCGCGCGCTTCGTCCAGAGCGGCGGCGGCCTCCGGAGCGAGCGCTTCGACGACCCGCCCGGGCTCGGTCTCCAGCAGGCTGCGGCTCTGTTCCAGCTGCGCCCGCGCCTGCTCCGCCAACACCCGCGCGCTTTCGGCGGCTTCGTCGAGCGTGCCCGCGCCGAGTGCATCGAGCGGCGCCGCCAGCGCCGGCACGCTCTCGGCCAGCCGCTCGCGACCGCTTTCGACCGCTTGCGCGCCCCAGTTCCAGAGGCCGAACAGCATGGCCAGGCCGATGCCGATCGCCAGCAGCGGGACCGCAATGAGGGTCAGACCGCCCGCCACCCAGACCCAGCGCGGGATGCTTCGAAGCGAGACCTGCGCATTCATGTGAGCGCGTCCTCGCTGGGCCATCGGCTGAAGCGCGGCGTCGCCGTGACGCGCGGGCGGCGCGGCAGCTGGCGCAGGCGGCCGCTACGGCGATCGAGCGCACGCGCGGCGCGCTCGACGGCGCTGGCGATCGCCGCGTAGAGATCGCTGCGGGTGTCTTCCACGACCACGTCGGGCTGGCCCGGCAGGTGCAGCTGGACTCGGCAGCGCTTGTCGATGCCACCGCGGCTGCCATTGAGGTCGGAAAGTCGAACCATCACGCGCTGCACGCGGTTGCCGATGCGTCCCAGCGCGAAGTGCAGACGGCGCTGCAGATGGGCGCTGAGGCCTTCGGTGAGTTCGAATCCATGGGTGCGGGTGTCGATGTGCATGACGACTGCCTCCTGAGTGGGTCCGGCATGGACCGGGAACAGAGATAGGCTCTCAAACACCTCGGAGAAAGCAGGTATAGTCGCGCCAATTGTCCGGATTAAGCGAGTTCCCCATGGAGCGACTCAACTACCGTCAGCTGCAGCAGTTCTGGACTGTTGCCCGCGCCGGCAGCGTACGCGCCGCCGCCGAACAGCTTGATCTGGCCCCGCAGACGCTCAGCGGCCAGATCGCCGCGCTCGAACACAGCCTCTGTACCGCGCTGTTCCAGCGCGTCGGACGTCGGCTGGAGCTCACCGAAACCGGGCGCATGGTGCGGGCCTACGCCGACGAGATCTTCGAGCTGGGTGACGCCCTGCAGGAGGCGGTCTCCGAGGCGCGCAAGTCGCGGGTGCGGCCGCTGCGGGTCGGCGTGGCGGAGGTGGTGCCGAAGTCATTGGCCTACGAGCTGCTGTCGCCGGCGCTGACGCTCGACCCCGCCCCGCGCCTGCACTGCCGCGAGGACAGCCTGCCGCGGCTGCTGGCCGAACTGGCCCTGCATCGACTGGACCTGGTGATCAGCGACCGCGCACCGGCCGGCGAATACGAAATCAAGGTCCACGCCACCCTGCTCGGCGAATGCGGCACAGCGTTTCTGGCCGCGCCTGCGCTCGCGCGCAGCCTGGCCCCCGGCTTTCCGCGCAGCCTGCACGGCGCGCCCATGCTGATGGCGGGCGGGGACAGTCGGGCCCGTGCCGGCCTGCAGCGCTGGCTGGACAGCCACAAGCTGCGCCCGCGCATCGTCGGCGAGTTCGAGGACAGCGCGCTGATGAAGGCCTTCGGCGCCGCCGGTGCCGGGGTGTTCGCGGTGCCGGCGGTGGTGGCAACCGAGCTGTGCGCGCGTCAGAGCGTGGCCGAGATCGGGCGCGCCGATGACATCCGCGAACGTTTCCACGCGCTGGCCGGGTCGCGACGCGACGGCCACCCGGGCGTGCAGGCGGTGCTGGAGGCAGCGCGCAGCCGGGTGTTCGCCGAGGCCTGACGCGCAAGGCATTCGTGAACTTCCCGTCATGGCCGGCGGTCGCAGCACCGCCAGTCCGGCGATCGGGAGAGAAATCATGAAGTACAGCAATTGCGACATCCGCGGGGTTCTTGCCCTGATCGCGCTGGCCTGCTGCGGTCCGGTGGCCGCCGTCGAGGCGCAAGCCGACGCAGGCTTGCGTGCCACGGCCGAGGCGACACTCGCGCGCATCGCGCCGAACCTGGCCGTCGATGCGGCAAGACCGGCGGCGATGTCTGGCCTGATCGAAGTCGAAGCCGGCGGCCAGCTCCTGTATGTGAGCGCAGACGGACGCCATCTGCTGCAAGGCAGCCTGATCGACACGGTCGAGCGCGTCGACCTGAGTGAGCGTCGGCGCCAACACAATCGCAGTGAAGTCCTGCAGACGCTGGATCCGAAACAGGCCATCGCCTTTCCGGCCACCGAAGAGCGCCACCGGGTGACCGTGTTCACCGCGCTCGAGTGTGGCTACTGCAAGCGCTTCCACGCCGACATCGAGGCCTATCGCGCCGCCGGCATCAGCATCGACTACGTGCTCATTCCGATGGGCGGCGAGGGCTCGGAGGGCGATCTCGCCGGCGCCCGCGTGCACTGCGCGGCGGACCGCCAGGATGCCTTCACCCGCGCCACGGGCGGCGAGCGCATCGAAGGGCCGATGTGCGACTCCGGCTACGACGCAGGCAAAGCGCTGGCGGCGCGCCTTGGCATCCGGAACACACCCACGATCGTGCGTGTGGATGGCAGCGTCAGCGGCTACCAGAGCCCGACGGAACTGAGCGCGTCGCTGGCGGCGCTGACGCGCTGACCGCGGGACAGTTCAGGGTCGGACGCGGGAGCGCCTTCGGGCTTGAGCGGATGGAACGCTGGATCGACTCAGGGCGTTGCGCCGGCGCGGTAGACGGTCTCGGCTGCCCCGCGCGCGGCGTCGCTTGCGGGCGCGCGGGCTGCTCGGTGGCCGCTTGCACTCGGCCGTTCACCTGCATCAAGGTGTCGCCGCCGCGCGTCCTGCGCCTAAGACACCTGAATCGCCATGACCGCTGCCGCCAGCCCGCGCCCCCTGCTCGCCCTGCTGCTGGGGCTGGCGCTGCCGCCACTCGGCCTGCAGTACGCGGGCGCCAACGTGCTCGCCTACCTCTGCCTGCCCCTGCTGCTGATGGTCGGGCTGTTGGCCCTGCTGTGGCCGCATGTGGGACTGCCTGCACTGGCAGCCCTGCTGATCGCCGGTGGCCTCGGCTCGGCCCTGCTTGCGCGCCAAGCCCGATCGGCGGGCGAACCAACGCGCGCCGGGCCCGGCAACCTGCTGGTAACCGCCCTGGTCTTCGCGGTGGTGGCCTGGGCCGGTGTCCGCGTGCTGGTGCTCGACGTGCTTCGCGTACCCTCGGTGGCCATGGCGCCGGCCGTGCAGGCCGGCAGCCTGCTGTTCGCGGATGTCCGGCCGCGCACCCGCGCATGGCTCGCCGAGCTTTGGCCGACCCTGGCCGAGCCGCCGTTGGCGCCGCAGCCAGGGGAGCTCTGGCTGTTCGACTCCGGGCGCGACGGCCTGTGGCTGAAGCGCGTCATCGGCGTCCCCGGCGACCGCATCGAGGTCGCGCGGGGCCGGGTGCGCTTGAACGGCACGCAGCTGGACAGCGCCGACGACAAGACCCATGACCACTTCGAACGCCTGGGCGGAGAGCAGTATCGGATTCTGCTCACCGGCGGCCCGCTCGACCCTCAAACGATTGAGCGCCAGCTGGCCGAGGACGAGTTCTGGATGATGGGCGACAACCGCGCCAACTCCATGGACAGCCGCCAGCTGGGTCCGGTCCGCCGCGAGGCGCTGGTCGGTCGCGTGGTGGGGGTGTTGAACTTCTAGCCCAGCCGCAGGGACAGTTGGCCGAAATCGGGTTCAACCCGCTCCTAACGAAAGCGAAGCGGCGCGCTTCAGCCCTGCGCGAGACCGCTGCGCTGCGCGCGCGTGAGCTTCGACAGCGCGTATTCGTAAGAGTCGCGAAGCAGGCTTTTCAGCTCGGCCACCGCCAGCGCCTTGGGTTGCGTGCGCTGCACCCAGTGCGCGCGCGCCAGATACGGTGCCGGCCGCAGTCCAGGGCGGTCGGTGAACTCGAGGAAGCGCTCGGGGCCGACGCGGAAACTGAGATGGGCGGCCTGCGCGCCGCGCAGGCAGAGCACGGCGAACATCTTGCCGCCGACAGAGAACACCAGCTGGTCCTGCCACTTCACTTCGGCGACGACGCCCGGCCAGTCGGCGCAGAACGTGCGCAGCGCGGTTTCGTTCATGGCCTGAATACCCATGGTCGTGCGGGTTTGCTGCGCATCGGATCCGCTCAGAAGCCCAGCGGAATGCCGAACACGAAGAAGCCGACCAGCAGGCTGGTCCAGACCAGCAGGAAGGCCAGCGAGTAGGGGACCATCATCAGCAGCATCTCGCCGAAGCTGAGTTCGGGCCGGTAGCGGCGCATGAAGGCGAGGATGATGCCGGCGTACATCATCATCGGCGACACCACATTGGTCGCCGAGTCGGCCACGCGGAAGGCCGCAGAGACCACGTCGGGCGTCATCTGCGGGCTGACGAAGTACAGCATGGGAATGAAGATCGGCCCCAGCAGCATCCACTTCGAGGTGAGTCCGCCGATGAACAGGTTGATCGTCGCGGTGGCCAGCACGAAGCCGATCAGCAGCAGCACCGGCGATTCATCCAGGCTGAGCGCCAGCAGGCCCTGCCCGCCGAGATAGGTGATCCAGGCGCCGAGCCCGCTGTAGGTGAGCAGGCCGAGGAAGTTGTAGGCGAAGAAGGTCAGCACCAGGATGTAGCCGATGGTGTTCATCTGCTTCACCATCGCGTCGACCACGTGCTGCGGGCGCCTGAAGTTGCCCGAACCGATGCCGAAGCCGATGCCGACGCAGGCGAAGAACAGCGAGATCAACAGGATCACGTTGTTCATGTAGGGCAGCACGCGACGACCCGCGTCGTCTTCGAACGCGGCCAGCGGGCCGAGGATCAAGCCGGCGATCAGGGCGGCTGCGACCAGCAGACCAATGCCCGCACCCACCAGGCCACGACGCTCGGCGGGGCTCAGTGCGAATTCACCAAGGCCGAGATCCGCCGGCACCACGAAGCGCTGCTTCTCCAGCTTGGGCTGCACGAACCAGCGGGTCACCAGCGCGCCGGTGACGGCCAGCACGAAGGTCGAGGCGACCATGAACCAGTAGTGCATGGTCGCTGCCTGCAAGGGCTCACCCGCGGCATCGGTGAAGGGCACGCCCTGGCTTTCGGCAAAGGCCTGGGCGTTGACCCCGATGATCACGTCGATTGGCGTGCCCGGCACCAGGTTGGCCGAGAAGCCTGCGGAGACGCCGGCAAAGGCGGCGGCCATGCCGATCAGCGGGTTCTTGCCCAGGCCGGCGTAGAGCATGCCGGCCAGCGGGATGAGGATCAGATAGCCGGCATCGGTGGCCAGCGAGCTGAGGATGCCCAGCAGGACCAGCAGCAGCGGCAGCAGCGACTGCGGCACCAGCAGCGCCATGCGCTTGATCAGTGCGCTCAACAGGCCCGACTGCTCGGCAATGCCGATCGCCAGGATCACCACCAGGATCACGCCCAGCACGCCGCCGCCGAAGCCCAGCCAGTTGGTCAGCAGGGCGTTGTCGAAGATCCAGCGCACCTGCGCGGCCTCGGCCATGCTGCGGATGCTGTAGGTCTGCAGCTCGCCGCCGGCGCCCATGCTTTCGAACGTGTGGCCGCCCATCAGCATCGAGCCGAGGAAGGCGATCGCGAAGAAGGCCATGAACAGCAGCACGGGGTCGGGAATGCGTTTGGCCCAGCGCTCGATGAAACCGCCGCCTGTCGTCTGCTGCTCCGTCATCGCTGGGGTGCTCCGGGCCGGGATGAAGGGCCGCAGGGTACTGCACCCGTCGCTCCCACTTCGCTCGGTTCGACCGAGTGGCGGGGCAGCCTGCGCCGTCGCACCGCGGCCTTGAAGGGCGGCGCGGTCCGAATTGCGTCTTGCAGGACAGGTCGACCACAGCGGTCGCCCACCGACCGTCTGCCGGAGCACGCCCATGCCGAGTCCACTCCACCGCGGTGCAGCCGTCCTTGGGCTGCTGATGCTGGCCTGTTGTACTGCGGCTGACGCACAGGTTTCGGCGCTGGGTCGCATCGAACCCGCTGACGGCGTGCGCCGGATCAGCGCGCCGCTGCTGGCGGAATCGACCGGCGGCGTGGTGCTGTCAACCCTGCATGTGGAGGCCGGCGACCGCGTCGAGGCGGGCCAGCTGCTGGCGGTGACCGAGCCCGCGGCCCTGCTCGAAGCCCTGCTGGCGGAGGCGCGCAGCGCCGAGGCCCAACAGCGGCTGGCGGCACAGGCGGCTGCCGCTGACGCCGAAGCGCGCTGCGTGCAGGCCGAGGTGGCGCAGCGCGAAGCCCAGCGGCGGGCGCGGCTGGGCAGCCAGTCCTTCGTCACCGTCGAAGAGGTCGAGCGCGCGGCCGGCGAGGCCGACGCCCGCGCCGCCGACTGCCGTGCAGCCCGCGCGCATGCGCGGGCGGTGGCCGGGCAGACCGACGTGTCGAAGGCGCGCAGCGCGCGCGCCGAGGCCGCGTTGCGGCGCGCCTACATCCGCGCGCCCTTCGCCGGCCAGGTGCTGCAGGTGCATGCACGCAGCGGCGAAATGGTCGGGCCTGCCGGCGTGCTGGAGCTCGGTCAGGTCGATCGCATGCAGGCGATCGCGGAGGTCTTCGAGGCCGACATCGGCGGCGTGCTGCCGGGCCAGTCGGCACGCGTGCACAGCCGCGCGCTGGCGCAGCCGCTGCAGGGCCACGTGCTGCGGGTACGGCCGCAGGTGCGCAAGCAGGATCAGCTCGGCACCGATCCCGCCGCCGCCAAGGATGCGCGCATCGTCGAGGTCGAGATCGCGCTCGATGATCCGGCACCAGTGGCCGCGCTCTCGCACCTGCAGGTCGAGATCGTGATCGGCGGGCCGCAGCCGTGAACCTGGCCTGGCGACAGCTGCGGCACCGGCCGGTCCGGCTGCTGGTGGCCCTGCTCGGGATCGGCTTCGCGGTGCTGCTGGTACTGATGCAGCTCGGCTTCCGCGCCGCCCTGTTCGAAAGCGCGGTGCGCTTCCAGCAGCGCTTCGACTACGACATCGCCCTGTTCAGCCCGGACAGCGTTTTCATCGTCCGCCCCGAGGCCTTCTCGATCCGCCGTGTCTACCAGGCGCTGGCCGATCCCGAGGTCGCGGAGGTGACCCCGGTCTACCTGTTTCCGGCGATCTGGAAGAACCCGTGGACGCACCAGCGTCGCAGCCTGAACCTGGTCGGCTTCGATCCGCGCTCGCGCCTGCTGAACACGCCCGGCTTCGCCGAGGCGCAGGCCCTGCTGACCCGCCAGGACGCGGTGCTGTTCGATCGCCGCTCGCGGCCGGAGTTCGGTGACGTCGCCGCCGCGCTGGCCAGCGGCGAGCGGCTCTACACCGAGGTCAACGACCGTCGCATCGAGGTGGTCGGCAGCTTCCAGATGGGCACCTCGTTCGGCATCGACGGCACCCTGGTCACCAGCGACGACAACTGGCTGCGGCTGTTTCCGCAGCGCTCCCGCAACGAGGTCCAGCTGGGCCTGCTGCGGCTGGTCGAAGGGGCCGATCCGGTGGCGGTGCGCGAGCGCCTGCGCGCGGCCCTGCCGGAAGACGTGCTGGTGCTGACCCGCGCCGACTTCGTTGCCCGCGAAACCGCCTACTGGAACCGCGCCACGCCGATCGGCTACGTGTTCGCCTTCGGCGCGATCATGGGCTTCGCGGTGGGCGCGATCATGGTCTACCAGATCCTGTTCGCCGACGTCAGCGAGCACCTCGGCGAGTACGCCACCCTGCATGCGATCGGCTACCCGCTGCGACATCTGGCCGGGGTGGTGATGCAGCAGGCCGGCATTCTCGGCGTGCTCGGTTTCGTGCCCGGCCTCGCGCTCGCCCACCTGCTCAGCCAGCGCGCCGCCGAGGCGACCTCGCTGCCGCTGCAGGTGGCGCCCGAACGCGCCGCCTGGGTGCTGTTGGCCAGCCTGCTGATGTGCGCGGGCTCGGCCGTGCTGGCGCTGCGCAAGCTGCGCCGTATCGATCCCGCGGAGGTGTTCTGATGGCCACGGCGCCGCTTCTCATCGAAGGCCTCGACCACTGGTATGGCCACGGCCCGCTGCGCCGGCAGGTGCTGCGTGACGTCGGGCTGGAGCTCGCCGCCGGCGAGATCGTGCTGGTGTCCGGCCCTTCGGGCTCGGGCAAGTCGACCCTGCTGACCCTGGCCGGTGCGCTGCGCAGTCCGCAGGCCGGCAGCCTGCGCGTGCTCGGTCACGAGCTGCGCGGCGCCGGCCGCGGCGCGCTGACCGCGGTGCGGCGGCGGATCGGTTTCGTATTCCAGCAGCACAATCTGCTGGCGGCGCTGAGCGCGCTTGACAATGTCGCCCTGGGCGCGCGCATCGGGCTCGGCTGCAGTGCCGCGCAGGCGCGCCGCGAGGCGCAGGATCGGCTGCAGGCGGTGGGCCTCGGCGCACAGATGCATGCCCTGCCGGCGCAGCTGTCCGGCGGTCAGCGCCAACGGGTGGCGATCGCCCGCGCGCTGGCCGCGCGCCCGGCCCTGGTGCTGGCCGACGAGCCGACCGCCTCGCTCGACGGCGGCAGCGGTCGCGAGGTGGTCGAGCTGCTGCGCGGGCTGGCCCGCGAGGAGGGCAGCACCATCCTGCTGGTCACCCACGACCCGCGCATCCTCGACGTAGCGGATCGACTGGTGCATCTGGAGGACGGCCGCTTGAGCACCTTCGCCGATGGCGCCCTGCGCGACACCGGCCGCCTGCTCGGCGCGCTCGGCGCCCGCGCCACGGCGCGCGCCGACGCCCCCCCCCGCAC
>JBIJCA010000189.1:0-9082 GCA_044344935.1 Aquimonas sp.
CACCCACGCGCGCGTTCTGCGCGCGCAGGGCCAGCTCGACTTCGAGCCGTTGGTCTGTCTGGTTCTGCACTATCAGTGGCAACTCAATGCGATCACCGAGGTTCAGGAAGCGCGGCGGACTGGGCCGCAGCATCAGGGGTTGACGTGCAGTCAGGCTCGACTCGCCCACACCGAAAGCGCGCGCGCCGGCCACCGCCACCGCCATCACCCGGTAGCGCGTCAGCGAATCGGGAAGCCTCAGATCGAGCCGCGCCCTGCCCTCGGTATCGGTGCGCACCTTGGGTGCGAACAGGGCCAAGGCATTGAAATCCTGGCGCAGGGCGATGGTGGGGTGTCCGGACTCCCTGACGTCCGCCGCGAGGGGATTGGGCGTCCTGATGATCCGTGAGCCGGTGACGACGATCTGGTCGAGTAAGCCACGATCGAAGTCTTCGGGCGCGTAGCGCGGCGCAACCTCCATGCCTTCAGGACTGCCCAACAGCACCTGAGATTGCTGGAACTGCATTTCCACAGGCCTTGGCCAATCGCTGTAGAACTCTGACGAGGGGTCCGGAAGCCGGAAGTCCGAGAGGGCCAGCACCGACTCGTCCACCACGATCACCGCCACTTCAGCCCCCGCGACCGCGGCGCCGTTGGCATCGTGCACCTGCAACGCGAGCTCGGTGCGCCCCCCCCGGCAGCAGTACGGCATCCCGAGGCCGCACTTCAACCTTCAGTTGGCGCGCCAAGGGCGGCACGCCGATTCGCAGACGGCCCTGTGCTGCGGCCGGCCGCGTTAGGCCTGCCTCGCCCTTGAGATCCGTTCGCGGCGCCTGCCCCACCACGGCAAGCCGCAGGTCGAAACCCGGCGCCATCGACTCGAGGATCGGAACCTCCAGCGTCGCGCTGCCCTGCTCCAGGGTGAACCGGCGTTGCTGCAACATGCCGCCGCGGTCGAGGGTCATGAGGCCTTCGGCTTTGTCGAAGGGCGCCTGCACGAACACCTGCAGGATCTCGCCCGGACGCGGGTCCTCGCGGTCCGGCACCAGCAGGAGATCCTGCACTTCAACCCCTCGCGCGGCCGCCGCCTCGCCACCTGCCACCCACACGCGCAGCTCCGAACTGCTCGTCCGGCCCTGCCCGTCCCGCACGCTGGCCTCGACGAGATACGTGCCGCCTCGTTGCGGCGTCCAGCGGCAGCGCCGATGACCCGATTCAAGCGCCTCGGGGGCGCAGGTTCCGGCGGGCTCAGCGACCTCGCTCCAGGCTCCGCCCTGTTCTTTCCAGACGAGCTGCTTCAGGCGGATCTGCGGAAGCGAGGCCACGATCAGTGCGCCGTCGATGTCGACCACCACGGACTCGACCTCCAGCGTCTCTCCGCGCTGGACAAAGCTGCGTTTGGCCTTCAGTCCGACGTAGTGCTGCGCTGGATGCACGAGCAGCACTGAGTTCGCAGACAAGACCTGGCGGTTGAGATCGCTAACGCTCGCTTCTGCCAACAGCAGATGCGGGCGCGACCGATCGGCGCCGAGAAACTCGACCTCGATGGCGTGTCGCCCAGAATCATCGGTTCTACCCTCGAAGCTACCTTCCGCGTCCTCTCCGGGTTCGTCGCTCCGAGACCACCAAGGCGAGAAACCACCGAAGTTGAAGTCTGAGCGTCCCGGCGGCACGTAACGTGTCGGTTGCGCAAAAAGCGTCCAACGCACCGGAGTCGAAGCCAAGGCGCCGCCCGAGTAATGGTTCGCATCGACTTCGATGCGGGCGCGCGAGCCCAAGAGATGCGGCCCGGCGTCGGCTTTGGTCCGGACCTCGTACTCGGGCCGGCGGAACTCCTCGATCCAGAACTCGTGCGAGTGCACTATTTTGGAGTCGACGTCGCTTGCCTCGACCCGCTGAAGCGCGAGCACGGCCGGACCGAGGTTGGGGGTAGACGGCAAATCGATTGCGAAGTCAAAGCCGCCCAGACCCGACATCTCGGCCTCGCCTTGCCCGATCTCGACGCCGAGGCTGTCCGCCAGCGTCCAGCGAACGCGGGCATCAATGACGGTGGGCAGCTGCAGATCGCCTGAGGGATCGGAAGGCAACTGTCGCAGCCAGCCCTTGACGCGCACCTGCTCGCCAGGCCGATACATGCCGCGGTCGTCGAACACCATCCAGCGCAGTCGCTCGGTCTGCGCGTCTCCCGCCCAGGATGGGCGCTCCGCGTGATACAGCGAATCCGGCAGCAAGGCGCTGTCCTCGCCAAATTGCGCGATCAACAGCGGAACATCGCTTTGGCTCTGCAGGTCCAGGGTCGCCATACCGTCGACACCCGTGCGTGCGCGCGATGCAGTACCTCTGACTGATACGTCCACTCCTGGCAGGGCACGCCCCGTCGCCAACTCGCTGACCCAGGCGCTCATCTGCCGGCGGTCGCGGACCGCGACAAGGCCCAGGCGCGTCGCCTGCAGCCAGACGCGGTGGCCGTGCCAAGCTCTGGTGCCTGCAGCCGCGTTGGAGCTCAGGTTCAGGACCAGATGGCCAAGTCCATCGGAAAGGTGTTCCTGCAGCTCGATAAGCGTCTCGCTGATGCCGCCAGATGCGACGGGGCGCAACTGACGCTTCGATACCAGTTCGCCGGGTGGCACGTCGCCATCGCGCTCGTTTTGTTGGTTCGCCCTCCAGCGGAGGAACTCGGGCCACTGTTCGGGACGAACCCGGTAGATCTCGACATCGAGGGTTTCAATGCCACGCGTGTACACGCTGAAGCTGGGCGCACTGGCGGGATCGAGCGTCACCAGCGGCCCGCCCAAAGCATGCAGCCGCGGCGCGGCGTCACCCGTGCTAACAACGATGTCTTGCGCGCGCCCAAGCGTCTGGCCGAAGCGGTCCTTCAGGCGGGCAGGCAGGCTCACGCGATACTCGGTGCGGGGGCTGAGCACGCCCCGCAGGTTCAGATGTTCGCCGTAAACATGAAGACTCAGCTCCTCCACGGCGGGCTCGACCCTCAACGAGCTCGGGTCGAAGTCCGCCGCGTCCAGCGAATTGTTGAACTTCAGCCTCAAGACTTCGCCTGGATCGCAGTCCTTGCCTGATGCGTTGGAGCCACAAAGAACGTATCGGAACTCGAGCGGACTGTAGGTCGAGAACGCCCAGCTCTGCGCAGCGGTCGTCTTTCTTGGGCCCTCCAGGGATCCGAGGCCGCTCGCAACCTCAGCGCGGTAGAGACTGCCAGTCTTGAGGCGACGCTTGGGTTGAACCGCCAGCCAGCGACCTTCGACAGGCTCGACCTCGTGCTCCTTCAGCGCACGAACCACCTCGGGTGACTCTGGTTCCAGCATCTGCAGTTCCACCGCGCTGCCCTCGGGGCCGATCAGCCGCGTCTTGGCCAACACTTCAGCGAAATCCACGAGCTGATCGAACTGCAGGACCAGAACCGGATGCAGATCCAGCGGCCCTGTCTGCGAGGATCGCGGCTGCATACGCGCTGCCGGCGTGGCGAAATCGAAGGTCTGAGACTGCAGCAACACGCCACCCACGGCCGAGGTCAGGCCCGCGGGAAGATGCAGGCGGTACTCAGTGGCCATCGGCAGACGGCCACCCTCGGGATCAAACACCAGAGTGCGGGAGCCAATCCACCGCCAGCGACCAGGCGGTTGCGGCTCAAGCCGTACCGGCACGCTTGCAGCAAGGTCAGCCTGGCCGGACACCGGGACCATGGGCTGGCTGAAGGAGCGGTGGCCACGACGCAAGCACCTGTGCACCGGTCGGCGACGGAAGGGTGCTGCGCTCGCCTACTGCTAGATCGCCCACGGAATCCGTCTGGGCCGCCACGGAGGGCAGGCGCGCCAGCAGTCGGCGCAGCTGCTGCGGCGACAGCGGTTCGGAGATCTCCGACGGCCTCTCGTTCTGGGGCGGTGCCGCGTCTGTGCGGGCTTCAATGACCCGGAAACGGAGTCCCTTGCGCTCGGTATCAGACGCCTCCGCGCCTGCAGTCGAGTCGCCGACTCTCGCCGCGGCGACTCCGCTCGACATCGCCAACACCAGCCCGCAGAGCGCGCCCGCGCGCAGAATCGGTCGCATCAAGCCCCCTGATGATATTGAAGCTCCAAGGCCTCGCCATTGATCGCGTGCGCAGGCAGCGACCCCGGAGACAGGGTACGCAGTGCGAGGCAGCTTGGGTCAAGCGTTCGGGCCGCAGATCAATAGGAGATACCCCTTCACCCCAACGCGCGAGGGCGACCGGAATGCGTCAAGCATCGAACTGACTGCATTCCGCCTCTCGCCGACAGGCGAGATCCGACGGGCAAAGCGGAGGCAGGGCACGCGCGGGCTGCGAATCCCCGATCCCCGCGTGAGGCTACTTCTGCTTCCACTCCCCCGACGCATCCTGGTACCACCAACCGCTACGGGCGCTGTCGATCCACTGGCGGGCGAAGGTGTCGCGGATCTGGGCTTCCCATTCGGGATGACCGTTGGCCACGGCGATCTCGCGGTAGACCGCGTTGCGGTCCCGGTTGTCATCCGCCACCGCCTGATTGAGTGCAGCGCGGTCGCGCAGTCCGACCTTGGCGGCGTCGCGCAGGCTGAGGGTGCCGTCGCGAGCCAGGCCAAGGGCACCGGAATCGAAGTGCGGAGCGAGTGCGGTCTGGAAGCGCTCGGACATGCGGGTCTGGATAGTCTGGATGGCGGGCGTGCGAATGTTGATGTCGGCCGATTGGGCCTGTGCGACCGGAAAAACGAAGTCGAGCACCGCGCCGCCCAAGGCGGCCATGCCGCCGCCCTGCCCGGCTTCCGGCTCGGGCTCGGCTTCTGGCTGATCGCCAATGACGTTCTCGACGAACTCGCGCGCGGCTTGCTGCGCTTCGGCGGCCGGAAAGTAGACGTTGATGGTCACGCAGGCACTCAAGCAGAGAAGCGCGGCGACGAACATGAGTTTCCAGGGCTTCAGCATGGGAGTTCTCGCACGGGTGGATGGACGGAGCATAGCGGCAAGGGCGCCTCCCAGCCCGTTCGCCACACCTGCGGCGCGGAAGTCGTTCAGGGGCAGGTGGGTCGCTGCGGCTCGGCTGTCACGCTGCGCGGCGGGCCCGATGCAGGGCGAATCCGGATTGGCGGCAGCTGCGCTTCGCCTCTCTACCCTTCCACTGCGAAAGACGCGTTCGCAGGGTCGAAGCATCTCGGTGCGGCTTGTGCGCTTGCCCTGTGTCTCTTCAGCCGTGGCGTGGCGCGCGCTGCTTCCACCAGCGCACCCCGTGGGGGCAGAACACTCAAGAAAGCTCGGGCAAAAGCGTGTGGGGATTTCCAGGCCTTCAGGGCTCGATCGCTTCCGCCACGCGCACGCCGGAAACTGGTGCTTCGCCCCGCATCCAGCCCAGCCAGCGACCATCGCGCTCACGCCGCGCGAGGCCGCGCGCGACGCCGCCCTCATCCATCAGCAGGAGCCGCTCCGATCGCACCTGCGTCGCTTCGAACGCGACGCGGCGACCCGGTGCACCGAGGCGATTCCCGACCGCTTCGACGCGCAGGGACTGCACTTCAACCCAGCGCAGCCCGGCGGGGTCGTTGACCTGATCGAGCCGCTGCGTTTCAGGCCACGCGAACACGCTCGCGCCGGCTTCGCGCAGCAGAGGCAGCGCCGCGGCGAGATCCTTCAGCTCGGTCTCGCCGAGTGACAGGTCCGGCGCGATCACGCCGACGGCTGCTGCCACGGCCGTGCGCTCCGCGGTCTCTGTCTGGCCGAGGCCGACGCGGAACATCCACAGCTGGCTGGGCAGCAGCAGCACGCATGTCATCAGGGCCAGCAACGCGGCGCGGGTGGGCTTGAGCGCGTCGATCAGCGCGAGCAGCAGCCCGACCCAGAACAGCGAGGACCAGACCAGATAGCGCGGCGCAAGCAGCTGATCGGGATGCTGCTCGAAGTAGCTGGCGCGAACGAGCACGATCAACACACCGACGCAGAGCGCGAATGCAGCCGAAGCCGTTCCCATCAAGCCGAGCGCGCTGCCCCTGCGGGCGTTACGGACCAACGCCCAGACCAACAGGACAGCGCCAAGCAGGCCCCAGGCAAGATGCGGCCAGCGCGCCAGCAGCACGGGTCCCGCCACCTGCTCGTAAGCAACCGCCAGTGGCTGCGTGGCCCCCCGCAGCAGGGCGGTCGGCACGCGTCCCGCGATCTCCGGGTCCCACAGGGGCCAACTCGCGAACAGGGCAGGCCCACCCAGCCAGCGCAGCAGCGCCTCTGCGCGACCGACGACATCGGTGGCGTTCAAGGTCTCAGTCGTGCCATCGCGCAGCGAGAACAGCAGAAGCAGCAGGCCCAACAGCGCGAAAGCGATCGGCAGCCACTCCCGCCACGGTGCCCGGCGCAGGGCCAGCACCAGCAGCAGGGCTGGAAACACCGCCAGGCCGCTGCCGAAGGACAGGCTGGCGAACACGGCGCAGGCTGCCGCGAGCGCGGTTGCGCCGATGCCGCCGCGGGTGGTCAACGCGAGGCCCGTGAACAGGCCGAGCGTAACGGCATAGGCGTGCACGGTTTCATTCGCATGCATCAGCGCCCGGAAGTTGCCCAGCCAGAACAGTCCAAGGGCCAGCACCAGGGCGATGGCCCAGAAACGTGCGGGCTCGCGCGGGTCACCACGTAAAGCCAGCACCGCGACCAGCCAGCTCGCCAGTGCCAGCCCCATGCCCACCGCTGTCTGCAGCCACTGATTGGCGGCGAACCACTCGAGCTCGGCCACGCGCACGAGATCCGGGAACAGCTCCAGATGACCGTTGTCCGCGCCCAGCACGTTGCCTGGAAAGGGCTCACTCAGAAAATGCGCGAGGAATCGCCAGGCATCCGCATAGGGCACCTGGGGCGCCTGCAGCATCGCGAACAGACCGAAGCCCGTGACCAGCAGTGCGGCCAGCGCGGTGACCATCGCCCACGCGGGCGATGGCCCTGGGGCCTGTTCAGACGTGGCGGCTTTCCAGAAGGAGAAAAGCACGCTCGTCATGCTGCTGCGAAGAGGGATCGGAAGCTTGCGTATCGCCGACGCGGCGCTGTGCGACCACGTTCCAGCCGCAACGATCGGCCAGGCGCAGCAGGCCGGACATCGAAAAGATCCAGTAGTTGGTGGCGTCGTTGTTGCATTCGGTCGGGTCCAGCAGATAGGCCACGGGCGCCTGCTCAAGCGGCACGCGGCCGTCGACCGTGGCGCGCGCGATGCGGGTGCTGAGGATGCAGTAGCGGCTGCGTTTTGCCAGCGCCTCCAGCACGAAGAACGGGTTCTTCAGGTGGTAGAGGATACCCAGCAGGAACACCAGGCCGTAGCGCTCGCGCGGGAGCGCGAACTGGCTGTCGAGATCGACCTCATGGATGCCGATCGCAGAATCCAGCAGCGTGTGCAGGCGACGCGCACCTCGCAGCCCGTTCCAGTTGGTCGCCGGCCAATCCAGCACATCGAGTTCGAACCCCTCGCGCTCGAAGAAGTAGGCGAGGTCACCGTCTGCCGCGCCGATGTCGGCGAGTGGCTGGCCTCGCATCGACTCGAACAGCTCGGAGTGCTCGCGCCCCAGCAGGCCTTCGATGTGCCAGAGGTTGGAGAGGATGTCGTAGCCGTACCAGGTGAACTCTTCGGACGGATTCTCCGCCTTGATGCGACTCAGCTCAGGATGCCACTTCGCCGCGCGCGAAAGCACGCGCGGGTAGGAAAGTTCGCTCATGGAAACTCCTGCACAGAAAGAACAAAGGCCGGCAAGCGCCAGCCTCTGAACTGTGCAGTGCGAGTGAAGGTTCGCGCAAGTCCCGGTTTACTGCTCCGGCATCGGCGCGGAGTCGCCGCCGCCTGCAGCCGAAGCGTCGTCTGCCGCCAGCGGCGCATCAGCATCGGCAGATGCGGCCTCTGCACCGGGCTCGACTTCTTCCTCTTCTTCGGCCGGCACCGCATCCACATTGACCAGCTGCTCGCCCTTGCCCAGACGAATCAGGGTCACACCCTGGGTATTGCGACCGACTCGGGCGATCTCGCCGACGCGGGTGCGCACGAGCGTGCCCTGGTCGGAGATCAGCATGACCTGCTGGGTCTCTTCGACCTGGATGGCGCTGACCAGTTGACCGTTGCGATCGGTGGTCTGGATGGCGATCACGCCCTGGGTGCCGCGGCCCTTCTTGGGGAAGTCCTCCAGCGGCGTGCGCTTGCCGAAGCCATTGGCCGTCGCGGTAAGCACATCGTGCTCGCCCTGCACGCAGATCAGCGACACCACCGACTCGCCTTCAGCGAGGCGCATGCCGATCACGCCAGTGGCGGTGCGTCCCATCGGGCGCACCGTGCCCTCGTCGAAGCGGCTGACCTTGCCGTTGGAAGCGAACAGCATGACGTCGGATTCGCCGTCGGTCAGCGCCACGCCGACCAGGGAATCACCGTCTTCCAGATTGATCGCGATCTTGCCGCGCTGCAGCTGGTACTCGAACTCCTTCAGCGGGGTCTTCTTGACCGTGCCGCGCGCGGTGGCGAACAGCACGAACTGGCCTTCCGGGAAATCGCGCACCGGCAGCACGGCCTGGATGCGTTCGCCGGCTTCCAGCGCCACGAAGTTCACCATCGGTCGGCCGCGGGCGTTGGGGCCGGCCTCGGGCAGCTGGTAGACCTTGGGCCAGAACACCCGGCCCGAGCTGGTGAAGCTCAGCAGGATGTCGTGGGTATTCACCACCCACAGACGCTCGATGAAATCCTCTTCTTTCATCGCCGTCGCCGAGCGGCCGCGGCCGCCGCGCTTCTGCGCCCGATACGTCGACAGCGGCTGGCGCTTGACGTAACCGGCATGGCTGAGCGTCACCACCACGTCTTCGGGGGCGATCAGGTCGAGGATGTTCAGGTCTTCCATGTTCGGCTGGATGACCGTGCGGCGGGCGTCGCCGAAATTTTCCTTGAGGTCACGCAGCTCGTCGCGGATGACTTCGAGCAGGCGCTCGGGGTCTTCGAGAATGCGGATCAGCTCGGCGATGACGTCCAGCAGCTTCTTGTATTCGTCGGTCAGCTTCTCCTGCTCCAGGCCGGTCAGGCGGTGCAGGCGCATTTCGAGGATGTCCTTGGCCTGCGCTTCCGACAGCTGGTAGCCGTCTTCGCTCAGACCGAGG
>JBIJCA010000215.1:0-7944 GCA_044344935.1 Aquimonas sp.
GAGCGCAGGCGGATAGCTGCGTCCCTCGCGCAGCGGCCGGAAGCACTCGCCCTCACGCAGGAAGGCGGCCTCGCCGCTGCGCGGATGCCAGCCCGGCAACAGCGCAGTGGGGAGCGGACGCAGCTGCTGAGGGTCGGTAAGCAGTTCGCCACTGGCGATCCCTTCAGCAACGCGATGCACGAGGGTGCGGGTCGAAGACTCGGGCGACGCCAGCACGGCGATGGCCTTGCCGACCAGCAGCGGCTGTGGATACAGCGCGTGCTCCAGCAGCGCGTGACCGAAGACATCGACTTCGATGGCCTCGGGGTCGAGCTGGGCGCGCGCGCCCAGCGCACCCCAGTCGTGCGCGTCCCACAGCGACAGGGTGTGCGTATCGGACACGCGCACCAGCACGCCGGCTTCGTCGAAGTGCGTGAGTGCGCACTGGCCGCGGGTGCGCTCGGTCGCGCCGACAGTGGATACGTCGGCGGCCTGGCGGGCGTTGAGCGCGGACTTCAGCTGCGGGAAGCGCATCCACACCAGCGCGTTCAGCAGGTCGTGCCAGTTGTCGACGCGGGTGGGAATCTGGCCGCGCGCGAAGATGCGGGTCTCGTAGTGCAGCCCCTCCGCCAGCAGCTCGGGCGTCTGCTCGACAAAGCGCAGACCGCAGCCGGTACTCGCGTGCTTCAGTCCGCAGGCGCGTGCATTGAGCGTGCCCAAGTCCGGCCAGCGCTCTGCGGTCAGCAGATCGAGCTCGAAACGATAGGGCGCGAACGCCGGGTGTTCGAACACTGCCCGATCGACATCCTCGCGCGCGGGCGCCTCGAAGCGACGCTTCGCCATCGCCTCAGTCGTCGAACTCGTCCTCGCCCGCGCCGATCAGACCGAACAGGTCGTGCTCGTCGCTGCCGAGGATGCGCACGTTGACGATGTCGCCGGGCTTCACGCCCATCGCCTCGCCGTCCTGGATCTGCACCAGGCCGTCGATTTCGGGCGCATCGAAGCGCGAGCGGCCGATCGCGAGCTCGCCTTCCAGATGATCGATGATCACCGGCTGCACCGTCCCGACCCTGGCCGCCAGCCTGGCCTCACTGATCTCGGCCTGCAGCTCCATGAAGCGCTGCAGGCGCTCCTGCTTGATCTCCTCGGGCACGGCGCCGGGCAGATCGTTGGCCACGGCGCCTTCCACCGGCGAATAGGCGAAGGCGCCGACGCGGTCGAGCTGTGCCTCTTCAAGAAAATCCAGCAGCTCTTCGAAATCGTCCTCGGTCTCACCGGGGAAGCCGACGATGAAGGTGCTGCGGATCGCAAGCTCGGGGCAAGTCTCGCGCCAGCGCTGGATGCGCTCCAGCGTCTTGTCGACCGCGCCGGGCCTGCGCATGGACTTCAGAATCTTCGGGCTGGCGTGCTGGAAGGGAATGTCCAGATACGGCAACAGCTTGCCTTCCGCCATCAGGGGGATCACGTCGTCGACGTGCGGGTACGGATAGACGTAGTGCAGGCGGGTCCAGATGCCCAGCTCGGAGAGGCCCTCGCACAGCGCCTTCATGCGCGTCTGGTACGACTTGCCGCGCCATTCGCGCTCGGCGTACTTCAGATCCACGCCATAGGCTGAGGTGTCCTGCGAGATCACCAGCAGCTCGCGAACGCCACCGCGCGCCAGCTTCTCGGCCTCGCGCAGCACTTCGTCGACCGGCCGGCTGACCAGGTCGCCGCGCATACTGGGGATGATGCAAAAGCTGCAGCGATGGTTGCAGCCTTCAGAGATCTTCAGATAGGCGAAGTGCTTGGGCGTGAGCTTCAGGCCGTAGTCGGGCAGCAGATCGATGTAGGGGTTGTGCTGTGGCGGCAGCGCTTCGTGCACCGCATTCATCACGCTGGCGTAGTCCTGCGGGCCGCTGATCGCCAGCACCTCGGGATGCGCCTCACGGATGGTTTCGGGCCGCTTGCCCAGGCAACCGGTGACGATGACGCGGCCGTTCTGGCTGATCGCCTCGCCGATCGCATCCAGCGATTCGTCGATCGCAGAGTCGATGAAACCGCAGGTGTTGACCACCACCACGTCGGCTTCGTCGTAGGTCGGCACGATCTGGTAACCCTCGACCTTCAGCTGGGTGAGGATGCGCTCGGAGTCCACCAGCGCCTTGGGGCAGCCGAGACTGACGAAACCGACTTTGGGAGCGGAGCTGGACATGGCGGCGGCAGGCGTCTGCGAACGGGGCGCGGAGTATACGCCCCGCCTTGAACCGCTGCCGCCGCCTCGCCGGACCGGCTACTCCAGCGGTGCTTCGTTGTGCGAGAGTTCTTCCAGCGTCTGCCGCATGAAGCTCTGCGCGGCCGAACTGAGTTTCTCGTGATCCAGCGCGAAGCGGATGGTCGCCTGGATCAGGCCGATGTGGCTGCCGCAGTCGAAGCGCGTGCCTTCGAAGTGATAGGCGAGCGTCTTGTGGCCGGCCAGCCGCGCGGCGATGGCGTCGGTCAGCTGGATCTCGCCACCGGCACCAGGCGTGGTGGCGCGCAGGGCATCGAAGATGCCCGGCCCAAGGATATAGCGACCGACCACACCCAGCGTGCTGGGCGCCACCTCAGGCTTGGGCTTCTCGACCATGGCATGGATACGACCGCAGCGACCTTCGAAACCCTCGGTGGCGACGATTCCGTAACTGGAGGTCTGCGCCCGCGGCACGTCCTGCACGGCAATGACGCTCGCCTGTTCTCGTTCGGCAAGGTCAGCCATCTGCCGCAATGCGCCGGGTCCGTTCGCGTTCCAGATGAGGTCATCGGGGAGCAGGACGGCGAAGGGCTCGTTGCCCACCACCGGCTCCGCGCAGAGCACCGCATGGCCCAACCCCAGGGCTTCGGCCTGGGTCACGAAGATTGCGCGGACATGGGAGGGCAGCACACCGCGCACCACGTCCAGAAGCTCCTGCTTGCCGGCGCGTTCGAGCTTTTGCTCGAGCTCGTAAGCCTTGTCGAAATAGTCCGCGACCGCGTGCTTGTAACGGTTGGTGATGAACACCAGGGTGTCGCAGCCGGCCTCGATGGCCTCGTCGACCGCGTACTGGATCAGCGGCTTGTCGACGATGGGTAGCATCTCCTTGGGCACGGTCTTGGTCGCTGGCAGGAAGCGGGTGCCGAGTCCGGCCACCGGGAATACAGCCTTGCGAATGCGTTGGGACATGGTTTTCCGTGGGAGCGAAGGTAGGGGTCAGGAAACACGGTGCAGCGGAACCACCTGCGGCTCCTCAAGACTGCGCCGGAACTCGGGCACCAGCTGCTGGAGGATCTCCAGCATCTGCGCGGAATCGTACTGCTGGCTGGCCTGACGCAGCCGCAGCAGCTGCTGCTGGATCGACTGCGCCGCGAGCTCGCGCGGCTGGGCCAGCATGATTTTCGGGTGCCGGGTGGGTTGGTAGTCCTCCTGCGGGTGGAAGAGCTCCTCGAACAGCTTCTCTCCCGGCCGCAGGCCGGTGAACTCGATGCGGATGTCTTCGCCGGAGCGCTTGCCTGCAAGGCGAATCATTTGTTCGGCCAAGTACTGGATCCTCACCGGCTGGCCCATGTCGAGCGCGAAGATCTCGCCGCCCTCGCCGAGGGTGGCGGCCTGCAGGATGAGCTGACAGGCCTCGGGAATGGTCATGAAGTAGCGGGTGATCTCGGGGTGGGTGACCGTCACCGGCCCGCCACGTCGGATCTGTTCGCGGAACAGGGGCACCACGCTGCCCGCGGAATCCAGAACGTTGCCAAAGCGCACGGTCACGAAGCGCGTGCCGCCCTGCCCTTGCAGGGTCTGACACAGCAGCTCCGCGAGGCGCTTGCTGGCACCCATGACGTTGGCCGGGTTGACGGCCTTGTCGGAGCTGATCAGCACGAAGCCGCCGACGCCGTGGCGAAGTGCGGCCTGCGCCAGCACCTGGGTCGACAGCACGTTGTTGCGCACCGCCTCGCGGACCATCCCTTCGAGAAGAGGCACATGCTTGTAGGCGGCTGCATGGAAAACCAGCTCGGGGCGGTATTCCGACAGGGCGTGCTCGGCCACCGCCGGATCCCCACAATCACCCAGCAGCGGCACGACCAGCAGCTCGGGAAACTCGGCTCGCAGCTCCTGCTCGATGCGGTACAGGTTGTACTCCGACTGCTCGAGAACGATCAGGGAGGCAACGCCAAGTCGAGCGACCTGCCGGCAGAGCTCCGAGCCGATGGAACCACCGCCACCGCTGACCAGCACGCGTCGGCCTGAAAGCCCCGTGCGGATGGCGGTCCAGTCCAGCGCCACCGGGTCGCGTCCCAGCAGATCCTCGATCGCGACTTCCTTCAGCTGGTTGAAACTGGAACGACCATCGATCACGTCCTGCAGGCGCGGCACCGTGCGGAACGGCAGTCCGCTGTCCTCGCATCGCTCCACTGCGCGCTGCATCTGCTGGTTGTTCGCCGAAGGCATGGCGATCAGAAGCATCTCGGCCGCGACTTCTCGGGCGATTTCGGGCAACTGGTCGATTTCGCCCAGCACCGGTACGCCATGGACCTTGGCGCCACGGAGCCCTCGGTTGTCGTCGATCAGACCCACCGGCCGGAAGCGACCCTCGCGACGCAGATCGCGCACCAGCGCCTCGCCCGCGCTGCCGGCGCCAACGACCAGCACCCGCATCGGCTGCAGCCGCGGAGCGCCACCGTAACGGCTGTCCTTCCAGAACCGGTAAAGCCAGCGTGGCGCGCCAAGACACACCAGCAGCGTCAGCGGATATAGCGCCATCACCGTGCGCGGCACGTTCTCAAGGCGCGTCAGCAGAAACAGCGCGCTGAAGACTGCGAGTGCGCCGAACAGGCAGGCACGCGCGATGTTCCACAGATCCGGCAGGCTGGCGAATCGCCACAGTCCGCGATAGAGGCCCGTCCACCAGAGCACGCTGCCCTGCGCAAGCAGCACGACCGGAAGCTCCGGCGGAAACACCGTGAACGCCGGGGCTTCGGGCTCCAGGCTGAAGCGGAGCACGTTGGCGATCAACCAGGCGGCCCAGACCATCAGCAGGTCGTGCAGAACCACGGCGAGCCGCGGGTGCACTCGACCGATCAGTCCACCGACTCGCCCCACCATCAGCGGACCCTCCGCCGCAGCCGCGCCCTACCCCACAGCCAGAGCGCAGCCGCCACGGCATACACGCCGAGGGCGAAGGGCAGTCGCAGATGCGGGAATTCGAGCGAGAGAACCATGAAAGGCAGGATCACCAGAAGGCTGAAGGCTGCATAGGCCACGCTGACCTGCACGTGGCTGGCCCCACGTCGGACCCACCACTGGTAAAGATGTTCCCGGTGGGCAGCATACCAGCGGCGCCCGAGCAGCATGCGCTTGACCAGGGTCAGACCCGCGTCGCTCAGCACCGCCGCAACCGGCAGCAGAAGCACCCACGGCTGCTGCACGCTCGGAAGCAGCAGCAGCGCGAAAGCGCCCAAGGCAAAGCCCAATGCCCCGCTTCCCACATCGCCCATGAACAGCCGCGCTCGTGGCAGGTTGTAGGGCAGGAAGCCGATCACAGCGGCTGCGAGCACGAGCATCAGCAGCATGGCACCGGGCAGCCCGGCTGCCTGCGCGAGCCCGGCGTAAAGTCCGGCCGCAAGGATCGCCTGGAGCGAGGCAAGCCCGTTGATGCCATCGATGAAGTTCCAGAAGTTCACCAGGGTCACCAACCACAGCAGGGCAACGGCAAACCGCATCGAAGCCTGCAGGTCCATAGGCGAGCCCAGCAGCACCCACAGGAACTGGGCGGCGGCCAGCACATGCACCACGAGCCGTAAACGCGCGGACAGCGGGCGATGGTCGTCCCACCAACCGACGGCTGCCACAGCCATCAGTCCCGCGCTGAAGGAAAGCCCAACCATCAGCGAGGGCAGCAAGAACGGCGCCAGCAGTACGGTGACCAGAACGAAGCCGATCCCGCCGCCGCGCGGCGTGGTCTGGCTGTGCGAGCGCCGTCGACCGGGCGCATCGAGCAAGCCGTGACGCCGCGCATAGGCGAGCGCTGCACGGCACAGCAACGCCGAAAACAAACCGGACAGCAAGAGCAGTGCCGCTGTCTGCATCGGCCCCATGAGGTTCAGCGTTGGCAGCATCAATCGCCCGCCGGACCGTGGATGGGGCGCACGCTGCTCCAGTTCTTGCAGCTCGGGCATTGCCAGTGGTGCTGCCGGGCGCCAAATCCACAGCGATTGCAGCGATACGTCAATGCACTCGAAGCGAGCTGGCCGGTGGTCTGCTCAAGCACCCGCAGGATCGGCATGGCCGCCTCCGCGGGACGCGCAGTCCCCAGCTCGATCAGGGCCGCCTGGCCCTTGACGGATGGCCGCTGACGCAGGGCCTCGCTGAGAAACTCGACGGCTGCGCAATCACCTTCGTCCTCGCGGACCAGTCTGGCCAAAGCCAGCACGGGCGCAACCCCGTCATAGCGCTCGCTCATTTCCGCGAGAAAGGCGCGCGCCCGAGCGCGCTCACCCTGTCGCACGTACACAGCGAGCAAGGGCTTCAGCACCTCGGGCAACACGTCCGGTTCGTGCCGCGCGACGCGCTCGAATGCCCGCACAGCCAGCGCATCGCGTCCCTCGGCGAGCTCGATCTGACCCTCGATGACGCCAGCGCGCACGAAGTTGGCCTCCGCGGAATACGCCTCGGTCAGATGCGCTCGCGCATCGCCGATGCGTCCCTGCCGACGGGCCTTGTCGGCAAGCTCGCAGTGGAAATGGGCAACCAGCCTTCCGGTCGGCTCGCCGGTCGCCGCCTCAAGGCGCTGCGCGTGCTCGATCGCCTTCTCCCAGTCGCGCTCGGCCTGATAGATCACCAGCAGATGGCGCAATGCCTGCGGCGCCTGCTCCCCCAATCGAACCAGATCGGCGAACAGGGTCTCGGCGCGATCGAGCAGGCCCGCGCGCATGTAGTCCTCGCCCAGCTCAAGCACCGCCTGCACGCGCTGCTCGTCATTAAGAGTGTTGCGTTCGATGAGGTTCTGATGAATCCGGATCGCGCGATCTACTTCGCCGCGGCGGCGAAACAGGCTGCCCAGGGCAAAGTGGGTTTCGACCGTGTCGCTGTCGATCTCGGCGATCTGCAGGAACACCTCGATGGCCTTGTCCGGCTGCTCGTTCAGCAGATAGTTCAGACCTCGGAAATAGCGCGTGGAAAGCCGGCTGACGCGATGACCGCCGGCACGCTCGGCGTTGCGTCGTCCGGCATACCATCCCCAGACCATCGCCACCGGCAACAACAGGAACAGCAGCAGAAGCTCACTCACGGAGCGCGCATCCGTTGGGCTGACTCGGCGTTCTTGAGCTCCACTGCCAGGCCGCGGATACGTCTGAGCTGGGGCAGTGCCACCGTCAGCCAGAGCAGCAGCCCGGCGGCGAGCGCGCCACACAGGGCCGCCAGCAGCAAGGCAAGCCCCAGCCGCAACGAGAGCTCAAGGCCGAACAGATCGATGCCGACCCGGGCGGGATTCAAGGCACCGAAAGCAAAGCCCAGCCCAAGCAGGCCAAACGCGACCAGAATCAATACGATGCGCATGCGGGCTCCGTTCGCGTTCGCCGCCACGGGATCGCGGCGCAGACGTGGCCGCCATTGTAGACGAGGGGCAGTCACGCCATTCCCGAAAACGCCCTGCCGCGCGGCGCGAGTCGATTCGGTCGGCCCGTCGGGATCCGAACCCGGACAGGATCGAGGCACGGCCGGAGGGAGAAGTGCCGGCGCCTGCGGGACCCATTGCAAGCAGGGAAGGAACGCAGGGTTCGATCAGTGCACGAATCGCCACGCGAACCCGAGTCAAGGCAGACCGATTCGATCAGCCCGGGACGCGGCACGGATGGATAACGCGCCCCCAATCCCAGTATCAGGACTGCCGCTGGGCGTTGCCGTCGTTGACCCGCTCGCGAAGCTCCTTTCCGGGCTTGAAGTGAGGCACGTACTTGCCGGGCAAGGACACC
>JBIJCA010000340.1:0-4284 GCA_044344935.1 Aquimonas sp.
ATTGCCGGGGCGGTCGATCGCGGTGCCGCCGGTTTCGATCGTGCCGCCGCTGGCCTTGGCTTTCTCGATGGCAGCCAGGAACTGCTGCACCGCGCCGCGGCTGTTGAGCGGGCCCATCAGATTGGCCGGGTCGGTGGGATCGCCGATCTTGCTCTCCACCTGCTTGAACGCTTTGACCAAGGTTGACAAAACGGTGTCGTAGATCGACTCGTGCACGAGCAGGCGGCGCGTGGTGGTGCAGCGCTGGCCAGCGGTGCCGACGGCGCCGAACACGATGCCCGGAATCGCCAACTTCAGGTCGGCCGATTCGTCGAGGATGATCGCGTTGTTGCCGCCCAGCTCCAGCAGGCTGCGGCCCATGCGGCGGGCGACGCGCTCGCCGACGGTGCGTCCGACCTGGGTCGAGCCGGTGAAGCTGATCAGGGGAATGCGGCGGTCGTCGACGAAGCGCTGGGCCAGCTCGACGCCGGCGTCATTGATCAGGAAGAAGATGTCCGGGAAGCCGGCGTCGCGCAGGGCTTCGTTGCAGATCTTCATCGAGGCGATCGCGGTCAGCGGGGTCTTGTTCGAAGGCTTCCAGATGCAGATGTCGCCGCAGATCGCCGCCAGGAACGAGTTCCAGGCCCAGACGGCCACCGGAAAGTTGAAGGCGCTGATGATGCCGACCAGGCCGAGCGGGTGGTACTGCTCGTACATGCGGTGGCCGGGGCGCTCGGAATGCATGGTGTAGCCGTAGAGCATGCGGCTCTGGCCGACCGCGAAGTCGGCGATGTCGATCATCTCCTGCACTTCGCCATCGCCCTCGGGCTTGCTCTTGCCCATCTCCAGCGCGACCAGCGAGCCGAGCGCGTCCTTGTGGCGGCGCAGCGCCTCACCGCACAGGCGGACGGCTTCGCCGCGACGCGGCGCCGGCGTGGTGCGCCACACCTTGAAGGCGGCCTGCGCGCGGGCCACCACGGTCTCGTAGTCGGCCTCGCTGCTGGCATGGACTTCGGCGATCAGGCTGTTGGTGGTCGGGTTGATCGACTGCAGCACACCGGCATCGGTGGTGGTCGACCATTCACCCTGGCCGAGATAGGTGCCGGAATTGACGGCGGACAGGCCAAGGGCCTGCAGCAGCTGTGAGCTCATGCGGAATACCTGCGAAGTCATGCGATGGGGGCGCCGGCGGCAAGCGGGGCCGCGGCAGTGCGCGAAGTTTACTACAGCCCCTTCTGCTGCCCGCGTTACAGCACTGCCCTCAGCTCGCCGCCGCATGGCAGAATCCGCGGCCTGATGCCCCCGTAGCTCAGCTGGATAGAGCGTCCCCCTCCTAAGGGGAAGGTCGTGCGTTCGAATCGCGCCGGGGGCACCATCCGCTTTGCCCGCGTGGGCCGCAGTGGGCTTCCGAATCGGCGTACTGCCGTCTTGTTGAGCCTGTCTCACCACCGCGCATCGCGTGCAGGGCTCTGACACCGCCCCGTCCGCTCTTGATCGCCTGTTCCGCAAACCGGGTAATGCCTCAGGTTGGCGCGCAGACCCATGGGCGCCGCGGCGCAACGACATCTTTCGCGGAGGTTCTCGCATGCGGATGAAAGGCACAGTGGCGCTGGTCACCGGTGCAGGCCGGGGCATTGGCGAAGCGATCGCGCGTGCCTTCGTGGCCGAGGGGGCCTTCGTCTATGTCAGCGATATCGATGCCGCTGGCGGTCGCGCTGTGGCTGCGTCCCTCGGTGATCGGGCCGATTTCCTGTCGCTCGATGTGCGCGAAGAGGCCCACTGGGCACAGGCCTGCGCACGCATCCTCGAAGCGCAGGGGCGTCTCGATACCTTGGTCAACAACGCGGGCATCACCGGTTTCGAGGACGGCTTCGTTGCACACGATCCCGAACATGCCTCGCTGAATGACTGGCGCCGCGTCCACGCAACCAACCTCGATGGCGTCTTTCTCGGCTGCAAGCACGCGATCCGGGCCATGCGAGAACGCGGCGGTGGCTCCATCGTCAACATTTCTTCGCGCTCGGGCCTGATGGGCATTCCGATGGCTGCGGCCTATGCCTCAAGCAAGGCGGCGGTACGCAACCACAGCAAGAGCGTCGCCCTGTACTGCGCGCAGCAGGGTCTGAAGATCCGCTGCAACTCCATCCATCCGGCGGCGATTCTCACGCCCATGTGGGAGCCGATGCTGGGACAGGGCCCCGAGCGCGAGGCGAACATGGCGATGTTCGTGCAGGACACGCCGCTTCGACGCTTTGGCACGGCGGAGGAGGTCGCTGCGCTGGCGGTGTTTCTGGCGTGCGGGGAGTCGAGCTACATCACCGGTGCCGAGTTCAACATCGATGGCGGTATTCTCGCGGGATCGGCGGGCGTGCCAGTGCAGGACAGCAGCGACAGGGCAGCACGCGAATGAGCGGATCCAAGGTCGGGATGTCGAGGGCAGAAATGAGGTATTCGAAACTGAATGTCGTTCTGGCGGGCCTGCTGCTGGCGCTGTGTGCCAGCGCTGCGCAGGCCGATGCTGAGCTGCGAGGTCAGCTGCTGGAACTGGGCGCGCGCGATCTGTCCGAGATGAATCGCGAGGACGGGCCGAGGGTCGAGAAGCTCGAAGCGATGGTGACTGAACTGAAGGCCCTGGTCGCGAAGCACGCCTGGCCGCGCAGGTCGGAAGTCGGCGCGGAGGCGGAGCAAGCGGCCTGGATAGTCGCCCAGCACGCCGACACCGATCGCGAATTCCAGCGCTTCGCCCTGGCGCAGATCGAGGCGCGCGTCGCCGAGGGCGAGGCCTTGCCGCGCTATGTCGGCTACCTGGTCGATCGCCTCGAACGGGCGGAGGGCCGGCTGCAGGTGTACGGCACGCAGGGCGGCTGCGAAGGCGGGCGCTGGCGCGCCTTCCCCAGCATCGAGCCGGAGACGCTCGAGGCCCGCAGGGCTGAGCTGGGCATGGAGACACTTGCCGACTACGAGGCTATGGGCAGCCAGTTCTTCTGTGCTGCGCCGTCGCCTTGACGGCGAGGCGCCGTATCCTGTCCGCCATCGCGCAGCGGCGGAGGGAGGTGGGCCCGTGTTCAAGAATCTGATCCCCAAAATCTTCTACAGCCGACTCGACGAGGGGCTGGAGTTCTTTGTCGATGCGCTCGGCTTCGAACTGGCCTGGCGTGACGACACCCTCGCCGTGGTCGAGCTCGACGGCGCCAAGGCCAATCTGATGCAGAGCCCCGAGCTCGCGGCGCTGGATCGGCCCGAATTGGCGGTCGAGACCGATGCGCGCGGCAAGCCGGGCCGCGGCCGGCTTCAGCCTCTGCGAACGCCGTCGCTTCGCAGCCGCGCCTGCAGCGTTTAGCCTGCGCAGCCCGCGTCTTCCGCTCTGATCCCGGAGTTGTTGTGCTCAAGAGTTTCCGCCTGCTCAGCCTGATCGAAGGGCTGTCGCTGATCACCCTGCTGTTCATCGCCATGCCCGCGCGCTACCTGTTCGGCGTGGACTTCGTCTGGCCGGTGGGCATGGCTCATGGGCTGCTGTGGATGGCCTATGTGGTGCTGTCGCTGGCGGTCAGCCACGCCCAGCGCTGGTCGGTGCTGGTGTGGCTGCTGGCTCTGTTCTGTTCGGTCATCCCGTTCGGGTTCGTCCTGCTCGATCGCCGACTGCAGCGGGACGTGCCGGCCTCAGCCTGAGGATGGCTCAACCCGGCTCATGCGCCTGGGGTGCGCAAGCGCAACGAGCTCCCATGCGTCCTCGTGGCGATCCAGCGCGGCCTTAAGAACGGTCCAGTCCAGCGCGTCAGAGCGCTCACCGCTGGTCTTGAAGCACTCTTGCTCCCTCCGCGCCAGCGCTTCCGGCAGGGTCAGGCCATACGGGATCTGCAGCAGACGATCCTGCGCGTCGACGAAGTGATGAGTGGCGCGTTCTGGCGTGGGGCGCGCGCCTTGGGTGCATTCGGCGGCTTGGCCGGTGCCTGCATCCCAGATCAGCACCGCGCGGCCGGCGTTGAACAGCGCCCCAAGCTGCGCGCCGTTTGCGTGCTTCAGCCAGAACTCGCCGCGCAGCACTGGAACCTCCTCAACCAAGGCCGGGCGCGCTTCGCGCCGGGGCCAGGGCAGTCTGGACAATTTGAAACACAGTGCAGCACCGGCAATGAGCAGGATCGGAGCCGTCACGATGGCCGCCATCAGCACGGCGGCGATCACGGCGCCGGCGGGCGAGCCTTCGGTCCTCGGAATGCCGTCGCGCAGCATCAGCAAGGCGAACAGGCCAAGCACGCTGCCGGCCAGAAGCAGTGCGGAAGCCACACCCCAGCGCAGGAGAAGAAT
>JBIJCA010000321.1:0-4597 GCA_044344935.1 Aquimonas sp.
GGTGGGTCACGCATGCATTCGATGTCGCGCAATCTACCCCGGCCTGCGAGCACTCGGCAGAAGGTGCCGCGACTGCGCTTGTTCGAAGCGGGCCGGCGACCGTTGGCGCCTGGGGCCGCAGCTGGGCGGGTGCCACGCTTCAATGAGGGAGGCAGTGACCAAGGAATTCGCGTCCCGCGCCGCCGCCACTCGCGTCCCGCGGCGGCCGCGCCAGGCGGATGGTTCTCGCAGAATTCTGAGGCGCAAGTGTTCGTTTCTGATGGAAGAATCGCGTCGCGTCGCGTCGCAGCGCTGCGAAGCCCTGCTTGTGTAGGGGGGATAAGCGCAGCGCATCCACCAGTGCTTCGCTTGGAAGCCGGCCGCCAAACGAAGTCCGGAAAGTCGAAGAAAAGTCCCGCGCTCCCCCGCATTCGTCGCCCCGCGCAGGCCAGCTGCATCGCTGCACAGCCCACCAGTCAACCTCGTCTCAGCCGCAAGAACTCCAGATCACTGCCCCCGCTTTCGCGAGGGCCGGCGCTTCGGGGAGAGGACGAACCCCTGTTTCTTCAGCAACACCAACCCCACCGCCGCAGGCTGGCAGGCTCTCATGCGCTCAATAGAGCGACCAGCGCACGTTCACGCCCAGGCTGCGTTCGGGCGCCAGCGCCGACAGCTCATCCGGAGTTCCGAAGTAGGTGCGGTTCAGCGCGTTGCGCGCGTAGAACTGCACATGCCAGTGCGGACCCAGATCCACGCTGTAGTCGAGATCGAGCAGATCGACCGCGGCGCGCTCGACTTCCTCGAAACCCGGCCGGCGCATGCGTGTGCGGTGCTGGTACAGCAGGCCCAGGCTGCCCGGGCCGAACGCATAGCGCGCATCGAGGGTGAACGTCTGCGGCGGCGCGCCGTACAGCGGTTGGCCGCTGAGGGCATTCCTGCTGCGCACAACGGCGGTGCTGGCCTGCAGGTTCAAGGCTTCGGTCGCCTGCCAGCCGAGACTCAGTTCGAAGCCGTGGAGTTGGGCCTCGCCGATGTTGGTATAGCCGTTGACGCCCTGCGCCACCTGGAACAGCTGGATCAGATCATCCACATCCGTGCGCCAGAGATTGGCCTGAAGCTGCCAGGTGTCGCGACGCAGCCCGTAGCCGAGGTCCAGCCCCAGTGAGCGCTCTGATCCCAGATCGGGATTGCCGACGATCTCGCCCTGCGGCGTGACGCCGCTGAAGAAGCGTTCTTCCAGGGTGGCAAAGCGATAGCCCGAGGCCAGATTGAGGCTGAGCTGCTGATCCGCGCCCAGGCTCCACACGCTGCCGAGATTGAAGGCGCGATCGGTGTCGCTGGAGCGCGCGCCGCGCTGTTCCTGCCGCACCCGGCTGGCGCGCGCGCCGGCTTCGATTTTCAGCGCATCGTGCAGCGTCCAGTCGGCGATGCCGAAGGCCGACCAGATGTCTTCGCTCGCATCACGCAGGCTGAAGACGCGGTTGGCCAGCGTCTGCCGCGCGTCGAAGCCGTTGACGCTGCGGCGGCCGAGGTACTCGAGGCCCGCGTTCAAGGCCAGCGCATCGTTCTGCCAGCTGTGTTGGGCGGTCAGACCGTAGTCGCGGCTTTCGATGTAGGCCCAGGTGTCCGGTGTGCCGGGCCGCTGGTTGTAGGTGAGCAGGGACTGATGGTGCCCGGACAGCCTCACATCGAAGCCATCGGCATGCCGCAGATGCAGGCTGGCCAGCGTGTGACGATCCTCCGGATAGGTCGAGTCGCGCTGCGGGAATCGGCTGTTCGACTTGCCGATGTCGGTGGTGCGCGAGGGCAGCAGCAGTGCATCGAGCTGCAGGTCGCCGAAGCCGCGCTGCCACTGCAGGCTGGCGCTGTCGCGAACGTAGCTGGTGTTGAGCGGCGTGCCGTCGGCGGCTTCACTGTCGCCGGCGCGGTGACGCGCCAGACCGATCGAGAAAGCCTCGCTGCCGTGGCCCGCGACCAGCAGGCTCTCGCGACCCGCGCTGGCATAGCCGGCGGTCAGCTCGTTGCCGTCGAACCAGTGCGGTTCGATCGAGATCGCGCCGCCCAGCGCGCCGGGCCCGAAGTGCACCGTGGCTGGGCCGCGGGTGACGCTGAGCGCGCCGAGCAGGGCGGGTTCCACGAACGAGATCGGAACCCCGGCACGGCGCTGCGCGGTGATCGGCATGCCGCCGAGAAGAACCAGAATGCCGTTGCCGCCGCTGCCGCGAATCGAGAAGGTCTCGAAGGCGCCGTTCTGGCCGGTGGCGCCGACGCCAGGAATGCGCACCAGCATGTCCTGCACATCCACCGGTGCGCCGGGCGTCTCGCGCCAGGTGATCAGATCAGTGCTCAGGGTGTCCGGCAGATCGGCGGCCGTGCCCTTGGCGACGACCTCGATTTCGTCGAGCTGGCGGCTTTCGTCGCGGCCGGGTGCTCCGGCCTCCGCTGGTGTGTCAGCGGAGAACTCCAGACTCGGCGCGGGAGAGGCGACGCCGGAGCGGGGCAGGGCGGAGGCACTGAGCAGTAGCCAAAGAGAGCTGCAGCAAACGATCAATCGCATCAGGTGGAAATCAGGTCGGCGGAAGGGGCCGGAAGTATAGGCGCGCTGGCGTGTGAAGCCCCACCCGGTGTTCGATCACGCGCAAGCAAGGTGAACGGCAGGCGCGCGCAGCGGCGCTGGCGTGACCCTCGTGGATGCCCGAACATGCGTGCCTGCCTTCCATGGACACCCGGGGTCTGTATGCATGCCGCTGCTCGCGCTGTCGCAGTCGTGTTGCTGCTCGTGCTCGGCCTGGCCGGGTGTGCCGGTCGAGGCAGGCCGTCGGCGACGCCCGAACCTGTGCCATTGCCCAGCGGCAGCATTGCGATCCCTGGCGAAGCCACCGGCACGCTGGCGGGCGCGGCCTTCCGCTTCGAAGTGCCGGCCGACTGGAACGGCGAGCTGGTGATGTATCTGCACGGCTATGAGCCGCGCGGCCAGCGGCGCGAGATCCCGCTGCTGCAGGACGCGTTCGACCGCTGGCTGCTGTCGAAAGGTTTCGCCGTGGCCCGCAGCGCCTACCGGACCCAGGGCTGGGCGGTGGCGGAGGCGCTTGAAGACAACGAGCGCCTGCGTCAGCACATGCTGCGTCAGCTGCCTGGCATCCAGCGCACCTGGCTGATCGGCCATTCGATGGGCGCACATGTGGTGCTGGCAACGCTGGAGAACCACGGCGAGGCCTATGCGGGCGGCCTCGCGCTGTGTGGCGCCAATGCCCCAACCCTGGAACTGATGCGTGACGGCGTGCTGGCGCCGCTGGTGGTGGCTGAGGCCCTGCTGCCCGGCCTGTTCGGCGAGTTCGCCGGCGGCCTGGCTGACCCGGACGCGCCGCAGGGTGTCGATGGCGCGGCGATCGAGCGTCGGCTGCTGCGCGAGCCTGAAGCCGCAGCCAAGCTCGCCGAGGCTTTCGATATCCGCAGCGAGGATCTCGGCTTCGCCCTGTCTTTCCGCTATCTGGTTCTGCGCGAACTGATCGACCGTGCCGGTGGCTTTCCACTCGACAATCGGGAAGTGCGCTATGCCGACCGCGTGCAGGTGCCTGATATCGACGCGCGCGTTCGTCGCTACCGTGCAGACGCCGTCCCTGCGGCCTACGTACGCACCCATTTCGATCTGCAGGGGCGGCCCGACGCGCCCGTGCTGATCCTGTCCAACCGCTACGATCCGACGGTGCCTGCGCAGTTCTCGGGGCGCTATGCGGAGCTGGCGCGCGCCGCCGGCCGCAGCGACCGTGTCTACAGCCTGCCGCCGGAGGGTGACAGCCACTGCGCCTTCGATCAGGAGACAGTGGATCGCGCCTTCAAGACGCTGCTGGACTGGGCCGGGCCATGAAGGGCGCCCCGCCCGGAGCGCCCCCCGCATGAGCTCGTCGCCTGCAACCGAGGTGTTGCCGCTCATTGACCTGCTCTCCCTGCCGTCGCAGGCGGAACAGGCCCTGGCCGCCGCGCTGCAGTCGCGGGGCTGGCAAACGCGTTCCTTTGCAAGCGCGGACGCCTGGGCGGAGGCGGAGTGTGCGGTGGTGCCCGAGCTGCTGCTGACGCGCGCGCAGGCGGTGCCGGCGACCGCCGAAGCGCTGGACCGGCGAAGCCTGCAGGATGCGCGCATGGCCTCGGTGCAGCTGGCGGCGCTGGGTGGCCACGATCAGCGTCTGCCTGCCGAACTGGCCGGCGCCGATCTGTTCCTTGAGGAAACCAATGGGCTGGCCGTCGCCACGCGTCTGCGCGACTGGATGCAGGCGCTGGATCGCTCGCCGTTCCGCGTGCTGCTGATCGACGACGACGCCGAGGCTCGCTTGTTCGCGAGCACTGTGCTGCGCCGGGTCGGCATGGACGTCGAGGACTTCGCCGACGCCGACGCCGCGATCGAACGCGCCGGTCTGTGGCGCCCCGATCTCGTGCTGGTCGATCTTTACATGCCGGGGCTCGATGGCCTGGCGGTGACCCGGCGGCTGCGCGCCGAAGCCTCGCCGCAGCTGCAGGTCGTGGTGCTGTCCGGTGAGGAACGCCCGCAGGCCCGCTACAACGCCCTGCGACTGGGCGTCGATGATTTCCTGACCAAGCCGGTGCGGCCGCGCGCACGGAT
>JBIJCA010000194.1:0-8806 GCA_044344935.1 Aquimonas sp.
GCCAGCAGCGCAAGGACGTGAAGAGGAGGGCGCATGGGGTTCTCCCTGCCGAAGGGGCGTCGGTGACGTGCGACAACGTAGCAGACCCGCGCTGCGCTCGACGCCACTTCTGAGCACCCGGCGAATGGGCGGGGGACTCGGCGCAGACGCGCCGTACGTCCGAGTCTCCGAAAACGCCGCCGGACCTTGCGGGCCAGATCGCACGAGCGGAATGACTGCAGACGTTCCACAGCAGAGCAGCTTTTGAACGCCCGCAAGCCTCGGCTTGAAGCCCGCCCGCGACTTGCTACACTCACCGCGCTTTCACGCCGTGGGGAGACGGAGTGAGTTCCTTCTTTAAGATCGCCCTGTTGGGCGGCGCTTTGGCTTTGTCTGCCTGCGCCGGGTCGGGCATGCGTGAAGTCGACGAGAGCCCTGACGCCTCAGCTGGGCAAACGCCGCCCTACACGCTGGAGCGCTTTCGCGATGAGCGCAAGGTGCCCGAAGGCGTGCAGCGTCTGGTGCTGGACAACCCGTACGGTGACATTCAGATCCGCCAGACCGCCGCTGCCGCGCTGGCGATCGAGGGCGTCGAACAGCGCATCGGCGAACAGCCTCGGATCGCCTCGATCGAGTGGCACGAGAGCGATGGCGAAAGCGCCGTGCGTGTGCGCTATCCGGGCGTGGACCCGGAGGCGCCGGCAGACCGGCGCCTCGGCCGGGTGGATCTCTACGCCTTTGTGCCCAAGGATGTTCCGGTTCACCTGCGCAGCGATTTCGGCGAGATCGTTGTCCGGCGGATCGACAATCCGGTCAATGCAAGCAGTCGCAGCGGTCGGATCACCGTCGCCGCGCATGGCCTCATCAACGCCGAGAGCCAGCAGGGCGAACTTCGCATCTACCCGATGTCGGCGCGTGCGCCCGGAGTGAATCGCCTGCGTTCGGCCGGCGGAATCGTGGTCGATGTTCACCTGCAGGCGCCGCTGCAGATCGATGCAGAAGGCGCCCTGGGCATACGCGCCGATTTTCCGCTTGACGCGCTCGCGCAAGGCGAAGACGGAACCTGGCGCGCTTCGCTGGATTTGCCAGGCGAATCGACTGCCGAGCCACGCCGCTTCGTCATTGAAAGCCTCGACGGTGAAGTACTGCTGCAGGGTGTTCGCCCTGCAGAGGACAAGTGAACCCCTCATTGAAGCCCACTCAACGCTCGGGCTCCATCCAGCGTCGGCCCGCGCCGACACCCAACCACTCCGGATTCTCCGGGAGGAACTCCATGAAGCGTGCAAGAAATCTTCTGGCCATCGCTGTGATGAGCAGCCTGATGCTGACGGCCTCGGCAACCCTGTCGGCAGCACCCGCACCGGGCAAGGCCCCGAGCGGTTCGCAGCCTGCCGACCCCTTGCATACCGGTTCCCGGTCGGAGTTCCTCGGTGTGGTGCAGCCAGAGCTTTTGAGCGTCGATGTGCGCAACGATCCGGTGGGACGCGAGTGGCGGCCGGGCGATCCGATCCGCGAGATTCCACGTCGCCATTGGGATGATCCGGCCGTGCTGGCGGCCCAGCAGCGTGAGCCGGTGAATCCGCCGCAGGCGGATCCGCTGGTCGCACTGCAGCAAGCCCTGGATGATGTCGCGCCGCAGCGCGGCGCGGGCTTCAGCACGCCGCTGCAGAACTTTGAAGGCGCGCCGGGCACAACCCTGCCACCGGACCCGACCGGCGACATCGGTACGACCCAGTATGTGCAGGCGGTGAACGCTTCCGGCGGCTCGCGCATCCGCGTCTACAACAAGGAGACCGGTGCACTCGAAGCGAACTTCATCCTGGCCACGACGCTCACCGGCACATCGCCCTGCAACAACGGCCTGGGCGACCCGATCGTGCTGTTCGACCCGATCGCTCGCCGCTGGGTGATCACGGAGTTCTCGCCCTCGGCGGGCCGCGCGCTCTGTTTCTATGTCAGCGCCAACGAAGACGCCGCCAACACGGCCGCCAACAACTGGTTCCGCTACACCTTCGTGATGCCGGCGTTCCCGGACTATCCGAAGTATGGCGTTTGGAACGATGCCTACTACACTACCGCCAACGAGGGCGGCACCAGTGGAGCGCGCCCGATCTATGCCTTCGAGCGCGCGCAGATGCTGCAGGGCCTGCCGGCGCGTTTTGTTCGAGTGACGGTGCCCAACCTCTCGGGCTTCGGCTTCCAGCTTTCGACGCCTGCACATTTCGTCGGTGACCAGTTGCCGCCTGCCAGTGCGCCGGGAATCATCATGCGCCACCGTGATGACGAGGCCCACAACGCGGGCTCGAACAATCCGGCCAACGACTTTCTGGAGCTGTGGCAGTTCAGCATGGACTGGGCGCCGACCACCCCGGTCGGCACGCTGACCCCGGTGCACCAGATTCCGGTGGCCGAGTTCAACTCGCGCATCAACGGCCTGACGGCGTTCCAAGCCTTCGCCCAGCCCAGCGGCCAGCGTCTTGACCCGCTGCGCGAGCCGATCATGAACGTGCTCATGTATCGCAACTTCGGCACACACGAGTCGATCGTCGGCAACCTCACCACCAACACCCTGACCGATCCGCAGATCCGCGGCGCGGTGCGCTGGTTCGAGCTGAGACGCAGCAGCGGTACTGCGGCGACAGCCTGGGCACTTCATGACGAGGGCACCTTCGCGCCGACCGATGAAGGCGGCAACATCGATCGCTGGATGACCGGTAGTGGCATCGACAGCGCCGGCAACATCGCGATGGCGTACAGCGTGGTGCGCCAGGCCGGTACGCCTGCGGGCATCTTTCCGGGCCTGCGCTACACCGGCCGTCTGGCCTCGGACCCGCCGGGCGTAATGACCACGGGTGAGAATTCGATCGTGGTGGGCGAGCGTTCGCAAGGCAACGAGCGTTGGGGCGACTATCACCAGATGGGCATCGATCCGGTCGACGGCTGCACCTTCTGGTTCACCGGCGAGTACATGGGCCCGGCCGGCACCACCAACAACACCCGCATCGCCAGCTTCCGTCATGACGCCTGCGGCGAACCTGCGTTCACCCTGAACTCCAGCCTGCGCCAGGCCGCCGTCTGCGCCGCCGAACCCCCGGTAGTCCTGCCGTCTGTCACTCTGACCCTGGGGCAGGTGTCCGGCTTTGCCGATCCGGTCGCGCTGAGCTTCAACCCGGCCCTGCCTGCGGGCATCGCAGGCGTCATCGGCACCAGCCCGGTCACTCCGCCCGGCAGCTCAGCCCTGAACCTGACCTTGAATGCAGGCGTTGCCGCGGGCCTGAACACCGTGACGATCGAAGGCAGCTCGGGCAGCCTGGTGCGCAGCGTGGATATCGCGCTGAACGTCGCCACCCAGACGCCCGGAGCCGCCGCGCCCGTCGCGCCGGCCAACGGCGCGAACAACGTGATCCTGCAGCCCACGCTCAGCTGGGATGCCGGAACGCAGGCCAGCAGCTACACGGTGGAGGTGGCCACCGACATGGCCTTCGCCAGTATCGTGTTCACCGGCAATGTGACCAGCGGTACCAATGTCGCAGTGACCTCCGCGCTGGCCTCCAACACCACTCACTACTGGCGCGTGCGGCCGGCCAACGTCTGCGGCGCCGGCGAAAACTCCGCGGTGTTCAGCTTCCGCACGCAGCCGGCACCCGGCGACTGCGCCGAGGGCACGATCGCCGCGAACGTGTTCTCAGAGAACTTCACCGCCGGCGCAGGCGGCTTCACGGTCGGTGGCACCGGCGCGCAGAACTGGGCACTGTCGACGGTTCGCCCCAGCCCAGCCTCGGGTGGGAATGCCATGCTGGCGGTCGACATCCCAACGGTCTCCGACCAGCAATTGACCTCTCCGGCGATCAACCTTCCGACTGGCCAGCAGCCGCTGACCCTGCAGTTCCAGAACTGGCGCAACATCGAGAACAACGGCACCACCGGTTGCTATGACGGCGGCCTGCTCGAGATCTCGGTCGATGGTGGCGCATTCACCCAGCTGGCTGGCGCGGCGCTGCTGAACGACCCCTACCGTGGTCCGATCAGCGCCAGCTTCGGCAACCCGCTGGCTGGACGAAGCGCTTGGTGCGAACCCAATCCGGGTCGCAGTTACGCGAATACGCTCGTGGATCTGAGCCCGTATGCAGGCAGCAGCGTGCGGTTGCGCTGGCGCCTCGGCACGGACAGCTCGGACGGCCGCGAGGGCTGGTATGTCGATGACGTGAATGTGCAGTCCTGCCTAAGCGGCGATCCAGTCGATCTCGCGCTGACCATGGCCGGCCCTGCAGCCCCGGTGGTGATTGGTGGTAACGCCAGCTTTGTCATGGAAGTGGAGAATCTCAGCTCTGCCGAAGCCACCGCTGTCAATGTCGCGATCGCGCTAGACCCCGCTTTCGCCATGACCGCAGCGAGCGGCGCCGGCTGGAGCTGCACGATCGGCACACCGCAACAGGCCACCTGCTCAAGGGCTGCCGTGGCGGGTGAAACCACCACGCCGGCGATCAGCATCGAAGCAAGCGTCAACCCGACCGCCCTGCCCGGGGCCACCACCTCGACTGCAACGGTGTCCGCAGGCAACCCCGATCCGATTGGCACCAACAACACTGACAGCGCGACCGTCACCGTACTGGGTGTTGCCGTGTTCCGGAACGGCTTCGAAACTGGCACGCCGTAAGCCAAGTCCGGGAGCGCCCCTCGCGGCAGCGCTCCCGGCATTGAGACAGTGAAACCACCGGGCCCGGTGCGCGTGAGCGCATCGGGCCCGTCTATTTCAGCCGCCCGCTGGAACGCAGCTGCGAGTGACGAATGTCATGCTGCCGATCTGACAGCTTCCACTGATGCACCCGACCCTGCGTCGGGAACATGTGCTCCAAGCGATCCCTTCGCTCGTGGAGAACCCGCATGCCCGCCCACACCGCATCACCCATCGCCCTTCTGCGCGCCGCCCACAAGCGCTACGGCGCAGTCACCGCCCTCGACGGCATCGATCTGGAACTGCGCCGCGGCGAGCTGCTCGCACTGCTCGGCAGCAACGGCGCCGGCAAGAGCACCGCGCTCGGGCTGCTGACCGGTCGCCTGGCCGCGGATGCCGGCGAGGTCAGTCTGTTTGGCGCCGACCCGCGCGAGGCCTCGGCGCGCCGACGCATCGGCGTGATGCTGCAGGATGCCCGCCTGCCCGAGACCCTGCGCGTGCGCGAGCTTGTGCATTTGTTCGCCAGCTACTACCCGTCGCCGCGTGCGGTCAACGAAACCCTGAGCCTGGCCGGCCTCAGCGACCTCGCCGAGCGCCGCTATGCCGCGCTGTCCGGCGGCCAGCAGCGGCGCGTGCAGTTCGCACTCGCCATCTGCGGCGCGCCCGAACTGGTGTTCGTCGATGAGCCCACCACCGGTCTGGATGTCGAAGCGCGCCGCGGCTTCTGGCAGGTGATCCACAGCCTGCGCGAGGCCGGCACCTCGATCGTGCTGACCACGCACTACCTCGAAGAGGCCGACGCGCTGGCCGAGCGCGTGGTGCTGATTGAACGCGGGCGCGTGATCGCCGAGGACACGCCCTCGGGCCTGAAGGCCCGCGCCCGAGGCGCACGCATCCGCTGTGTGACGCGCCTTTCCGTCGCCGAACTCGCTGCGCTTCCGGACGTGCAGTCGGTGGAACCCGAAGGCAGCCGCGTCTCGATCCGCTGCAGTGACAGCGATGCCCTGCTGCGCCGCCTGCTGAACCTCGATCCGACGCTATCGGGCATCGAGATCCGCCCGCTGAACCTCGAAGACGCCTTTCTCGCCCTGACCGGAGACGCCGCATGAACGCAACGAGCCTGCATTCGACCCTGCCGATGTCCACCGCTCAGACCCTGCGCCTGTACGCGCTGGAAGCCTGGTACGAGCTGCTGCGCATGGCGCGCACGCCGGCCTTCGTGATTCCCACCCTCGCCTTTCCCGTGGCCTTTTACCTGATGTTCGCGGTGCTGATTCCGGGTCAGTGGGGCAGCTTCCAGAAGGCGACCTACCTGTTCGCCACCTATGGGGTATTCGGAGTGATCGGCCCGGCCCTGTTCGGGTTCGGCGTCGGCATGGCGATGGAGCGCGAGAGCGGGCTACTGGAATTGAAGCGCGTCTCACCGATGCCGATCAGCGCCTACTTCGCGGCCAAGATCGCGATGAGCCTCATCGCCGCGCTCGCGGTCGTGCTGCTGCTGAGCGCTGCGGCGATGGGGCTCGGCGATGTGCGGATGGCCTTTGGCGACTGGATCCTCCTGCTCTGCGCCCTGCTGCTGGGCGCCCTGCCCTTCTGCGCGCTGGGCCTGTTCATCGGCAGCCTGGTCAAGGGCCAGGCCGCGGTCGGCATCGTCAACCTGATCTACCTGCCGATGTCGGTGCTTTCGGGCCTGTGGATGCCGCTGTTCGCCTTCCCCGAGATCATCCAGAAGCTGGCGGTGATCTGGCCGGCCTGGCACCTGGCCCAACTGGCGCTGGGCATCAGTGGCCAGATCGAGGGCGTCAACGTGCTGCTGCACAGCGCGGTGCTGATCGGCTTCACCGTGTTCTTCCTGGCGCTCGCCGCGCTGCGGCTGCGGGGGCGCTGAAGCCATGGCACGCCTCTCCACTCCCGCCCTGATCGCCGCGCTCAGCGGTGTCGCCCTGGTCGCACTGATCGCGCTCAGCGACGGGCCGAAAGCCCCTGCGAAAGCGCCCGCCCATGAGCCCGGCCCCGAGACCTTCGTGATCCGCGGCGCGCGCGTGTTCGACGGCGACACGCTCTGGCCGCGCGCCGATGTCGCCGTGCGCGACGGCCGCATCGAAGCGATCGCCGAGTCACTGCCCGCTGACGAACGGGTGGTGATCGAAGCCGACGGCCAGACCCTGCTGCCCGGCTTCATCGACGCCCACGTGCATGCCTACGGCGACGGCCGCCGCGAAGCCCTGCGCTTCGGCACCACCACCGTGCTCGACATGTTCGGTGATCCGAGCAACTTGCAAGGCGCGCGCGTCGAGCGCGAGTCGCTTGAGCCTACCGACCGCGCCGATCTCTGGGGCGCGGGGATTCTTGCGACCGCACGCGGCGGCCACGGCACCCAGTTCGGCGTGGTGGTGCCCACGCTGGACACGCCGGACGCAGCCCCGCAGTGGGTCGCGGCGCGACGCAGCGAAGGCTCGGACTTCATCAAGCTGGTGCGCGAGGATCTGTCCGCCTACCGCGACACCGAGCGTCTGCCCACCTTGGACGCTGCCCGCTCGCAGGCCGTCATCACCGCCGCCCAGGCGCAGGGCCTGCGCGCGCTGGTGCATGTCTCCACCGTGGCCAATGCCATCGAGGTGCTGGAACAGGGCGCCGATGGTCTGGTGCACGTGCCGCAGGACGCGGGCGATGACCGCGCCTTCGTTGAGGCCGCCCGCGCGCGCGGCGCTTTCGTCACGCCGACGCTCTCGGTGATCGCCGCGTTCTCCGGCCGCGAGAACACCCTGGCCACGCATCCCCGCCTGGCCGAGCGACTGTCGTCCAACCAGCGCGGACAGCTGCGCGGACGGCCCAGCTTCGGGCCGCTCGCCACACAGCTGATCGACCGCGCCAAGGCCCGCGTCGCCGCCCTGCATGCGGCCGGGGTACCGGTGCTGGCCGGCACCGATGCGCCGAATCCGGGCACGGCTTTCGGTGCGTCCATGCACGATGAGCTGGCCCTGCTGGTCGAGGCCGGCCTGAGCCCGATCGACGCCCTGCGCGCGGCGACGTCCGTGCCGGCTCAGCACTTCGGCCTCGCCGACCGCGGGCGCATCGCGCCGGGCCTGCGCGCCGACCTCGTGCTCGTCGAGGGCGATCCCAGCGCGGACATTCTCGCCACCCGCAAGCTGGTGAACGTGTGGAAGAACGGCCGCCGCGTCGACCCGCGCCCGTCGGCCGAATCCGAGGTGAAGCTGGCAGCCGGCACGCTCGCCGATTTCGAGGAGGACGCGCTGCCGCAGACCTGGATGCCGGCCTCGGACCAGATGCAGGGCGGGCGCTCGACCGCGCGGATGGCACGCATCGAAGGCGGCGCGGCAGGCAGCGCGGGCGCGCTGCGCGTCGAGGTGGAACTCACCGAGCAGGGCGTTGATGGCCAGCCGGCTTGGGCCGGAGTGTTCTTCAGCCCGGGTGCCACGCCGATGGCCGCGGTCGACGCCAGCTCGGTATCCACGCTGCGGCTGCAGGTGCGCAGCGCGGCCCCGCTGCAGCTGCTGTTGTTCTCCGGCGAAGGCGCGCCAGCGGTGGTGCCGATCGCCGCCAGTGCGGAGTGGCAGAGCGTTGAGATCGACTTGGCGGCGCAGCCCGGCTTCGACCGCTCACGCCTGCGCGGCATCAGCTTCAGCGCCACCGGCAGCGGTGCGCAGCAGTTCGATATCGACCAGGTCGAAGTCCGATAGACGAGAAACCCAGCCACGAGAACGCTGCCATCCGCATAGGGTGGGCCCTGGCCCACCAGACGCCAAACCTTGGCCGCAGTCACTGCCATCCAGCGTAGGGCGCACCGTGCTTGGGAGATCGGATACCGCCACACCCGGGCGAGACTCCGATGCCGCGGTGAGCCAGGGCCCACCCTATGCCGCCCCGCCTTGCCCGCTTAGGCTAGACCCATGAAACCCGCGTTCTCCGCTCCTCCACCGCAGCACAGCCTCAACGAACACGAGCCGCAGCGCTGGTGGGGGCTGCTGTATCTGGTCTTCGTGTTCCTGCCGCTGTTCTTCGCCCCGCAGCAGCTTGGCCAGCTGATGCTGCCCTCGCTGACGGCCTGCGCGATTTTCCTGCCGCTGTGGCTGCGCTTTGCCGACCGCAAAACTACTGCGCGCGCGCGCGATCTCTGCGTCTACGGCAGCG
>JBIJCA010000195.1:0-8801 GCA_044344935.1 Aquimonas sp.
CTGGATCGCTGGCGGGGTAGGGATCTCGCCCTTCCTCGCCTGGCTCGACGACCCGCATGCGATCGGCCTGGAGCGTGTCCAGCTGTTCTACTTCTACACGCCCGGCCGCGGCTTCCCCGAGCCCGAAGCGCTCGCAAAGCTCGCCAGTGAACGCAAGGTGGCACTGCATTGCCAGAGCGCCGGCCCGGCCGACCCCGCCTTCATCCGCGCGCTCGAAGCCTGCGTGCGCCGCATTGGCGCAGACCAGGTCGACGTCGACATCTGCGGCCCGCCGGGCCTGCTGCAGGCCTGCTGCAAAGCCCTGCACGCCTGCGGCGTAGGCGAGGCACGCATCCGCCACGAGCTGTTCGAGTTTCGCTGAGGTGCTTGCGAACGTCGCGTGCCGTGCCCCCAAGCGCTCATCGTGGAGACCCGGGAGCGGCCGCCGCACCTGCACTGGCCCCGCAGCGGCGGCCCATGACGCGGGGTCACTCGCGCGCTCTGCCAGGCCATGTCGCTTCGCGCCTCTACGCTTCGTAACCGGGGAGTCACACCAAAGCGAGCTACCGGACAGCCACCATGAAAAGCGTCCCCAGTGCCATGAATCGCGATTTGACTGTCGAGGCTCGCAGAGCCCCCCGCCATGGCGTTCCAACGCGGTGCGAGTACGCGCCGTTCGTGCATGGCTCGATTGCCCACGAAGACCCGCCTGCGGCAACTGCCCTGCGCGCCGACCGTTCAGGGCAGCCCGCGCCGAATGAAGGCTCGCGTTTGCCCGCAGTGGTCAGCGGAGTGGTCTGTCTTGCCCTCGCGGCAGCGCTGTCCGCGAGCACAGCCGTAGCGGTGGGGCCGCTGGCCGCGGCCAAGGGCGGCTCGCTGACCTGGCCAGGCACCACGGCGCCCTGCAATACCACCCTGCAAGCGTGTATCGACGGTGCAGCGGCGGGGAGCGAGGTTATGGTGAACACCGCGTTGCCGATCGACGAGAGCATCTCCGTCAATCGCAGCCTGCGCCTGCTCGCGGCGCGCAACGTGTCAGCCCGCCTGGCGGCGGGTCGCGGAATCACCGGCAACGTGAACGGCTCTGAGCCGTGGCTCTTGACCCTGCGTGGCTTTCGACTGACGGATGCCAGTGTTCGCCTGTCCTATTCCGGGTCGGCGAGCGCGACCATCGAGGTCGCCAACCTGCAGCTCGAATCGAGCGGCAGCGCCAGCCCGGCGGGAATCAACATCAGCACGCTCAACGGTAGCGGCCACAGTGTGCGGGTCCGCGAGAACCGGCTCCGGGTCGCCGCGCCCTCCTTGTTCGACAGCGCCATCGACATCGAGTTCAGGGGCGGGGCCGGGACCCATGTCGGGGAAGTCTTCTGGAACGAGATCACCTCGCGCGGCGCGTCCCAGGGCTGGGGCATTCTGGCGAGTGCGGTCGGTGCGACGACCGCCGAGTTCCGAATCCAGGGCAACACGGTGCGCGGTCAGTTCCAGCGCGCGGGAATCATGGTCTCGGAAGGGCTTTTTTCAGAGAGCGCTTCGACCGTCACCGCACGCGTGCTCTCGAACGTGGTGATCGGAGATGGAGGGTTTTCGGGTGGCATCGACAGCGTGGTCAAGCAGGGTTCCACCAACGCCCAGATCATCAACAACACGGTGGTCCGCGCCAGTGGCATCGGACTGTCGAGCTGGGGCGGCGATGGCCCGCCGGCCACCGGCACCACCAGCGGCTTGATCGCCAACAACCTGATCGTCTCCAACCGACGCGGCATGCAGAATGTGGCGCCGAGCGGCACCGCCACCAACAACTACAACCTGCTGCGGAACAACGTGAGCGCGGGCGCGTATACGCCAGGCGCCAACGACATCAACGCCGATCCGCTGCTGCGCTCGCTCGATGCGCCGCGCCTGGGGCCGGGCAGCCCCGCGATCGATGCCGGCAATTCGCTCGCGCTGATCGGTGGCGGCACGCTGCCCTTGGTGGATGGTGATGGTCTGCGGCGCCTTGTCAGCGGCGACGGCGGGCCGGCCGCGGTCGACATCGGCGCTTACGAGTACGGCCATCGCATGCTGCTGGCGCCTTCAAGCCTTGCGGCTTTCAACTACTTTCCGATCGACGACGCGCTGATCAATGCGGGTAACGGCACGCGCGTCTTCACTGCGCTCAATCGATTCATCAATCCGTTCGTTACAAACCCTCGTCCAACCGGGGTGTTTTTCAACGGCGTGGTGTGGAACGTCTTCAACCAGGATCAGTCGGTGATTTCATCGACGCTGGCCTACAACGTGTTCCACCCGCTGCCGTCGAGCGACTCGACGATGCACACGGTCACCGCCACGATGCCCGGTTTTCCCAACGCGAGCGTCCTGCCAAGTCCGGACGCTGGTCACATCGTGTTCGCCGAGCAGAACTGGAACGGGTCCGGCGCGTCCAGTGTGTACAACAACAATCCGATTGCGGTCGGCCGTTCCGGTAGTGAGTTCTTCGTCCACAACGCCAACGGCGCGGCGCTGCCAACGGGCGCCAAGTTCAACGTGTACTCGCAGCCGCCCACCCCGAACGTGTTTCGAGTCCAGAGGCAGGCAGGTGACCCGCTGACCAACGAGGCGCTGCTGCTCAACCATCCGCTGCTCGACGGCAATCCCTGCGCCCGCTTCGTGGCTGTTCTGGAGAACTCCAGCCCTTCGGCCGATGCGGCCGGAGCGACCTTTGACCTCATCTACAGCACCTCTGACAGCCGCTGGCGGATCTTCTCCATGAGCGGCTCGATTGTCGGCAAGAGCTACAACGTGCTGGTGGTTCCCGAGCAGGTTTCCGACTGCACCAAAGGTCCGCTGTTCCGGGATCAGTTCGAGTCCTGAACGTCGGGTCGCGGATGCGCGCGCCGCGGAGCATCGGTCAGCGCGGGCTGGGCCTTGGCCCATCTTTGTGGCGTCGAGCCGCCGCCGGGAGTGTTTCCGGCGGCGGGCCGACAACGGCTTGCTGGCGTACTACGACGCTCGACCAGAGCCCCCCGCTGCCCTCGCTGGCAGCCTGCGCAGCGCAAGAGTCGCGAGCTCGCGTGATGGCTGCAGCGATGTCGTCCTTCAGCCGCAGCGAGAATCCATCGGACTCGTCACCTGTTTGTGGCGAAGGCGATGCCCTCAGAGCGCCACTTCGGCAGCCAAGGACTTGAGCAGCAGGTCCATCGCCCGTATCCATTTGCCTGGATCGTCGCCTTGAGCCAGGGCCAGTGCGGCGCGATCGAAAGCGGCAGAAAGCAGCTGGGTCAGCTCGTCGAGGGGTAGCTTGCGTCCCGGGCGAAGACACGCCTTGAGGCCGTGCCGCAGTTGGCTGGCGCCGGCGCTTTGGCTGAGCTGGTCCAATTGAGCAGGCATCAACACCGCCGGAGCGTCCACCAGCAGCACGCGGGCTCGGCCGCCTTCGGCCATGGCCTTGAAGTAGGCATGGCTTCCGGTCTGCAGGGCCTTGAGGGGCGGCGTTCCAGGTGGCGCCGAAGCTGCCACGGCTGCGGCGACTTCATTGGCCATCTCTACAGCTACCGCCATCAGAAGCTCGGACTTGTCCTTGAAGTGGTGGTAGAGCGCGCCGCGGGTGACCGCGGCATCGGCCACCAGTTCCGGGGTGCCGGTGCCTGCATAGCCACGCTGCACGAAAAGCCTGCGCGCGGCTGCCATCAACGCAGCGCGTGTGGCGTCCCGCCTCGCCTCTTGTGTACGCGGCATTCTTGACATACCTACAGGCTGCATGTAACTTTCCTTTTGCATACAGAATGTATGTTTTACGGATGAGGAGGCCCAGAATGAAGTGCCAGCAGTACTACCCGGTCCTGATGTCCGACCGCGTACAAGAGACCACCGACTTCTACGTGCGCTACTTCGCGTTCCGCCCCTTGTTCTTATCAGACTGGTACGTGCATTTGCAGTCGGCCGAGGACGATCGCGTCAATCTGGCCGTGATCCAGGCCGGGCACGAGACGATTCCCGGCCCCAAAGCGGAGCGCGCCAGTGGCCTGGTGATCAACTTCGAGGTCGAAGATGTTGACGCGCAGTACGCACGGCTGGTGGCTGCCGGCGTGCCGATCCTGCTTTCGCTGCGCGACGAGGCCTTTGGTCAGCGACACTTCATCGTGGTCGATCCAAACGGTGTTCTGATCGATGTCATCACACCGATACCGTGGTCGCCCGAGTTCGCTGCCGCATACGCCGCGGGGCGGCCTGGCTCCTGAACCAGGACGCCCGTGCCCGGACACCTTGGGCGCGCAGCGACGAGTCGGACCCGGACCGGTATCTCGGAGAGGTCTGGTGCCGGCTCCGGCTTCATCCGGCGGCACCCTGCTCGCGCGGCAGGCCCTGCCGCGCTGGAACACACCGTCGGAGCCAGTGTGAGCTCGAACTCTTGATGGGCCTGCACCTTGGGGCTGAGACCGATCCCCAGGGCATCGAACCGCCCCCCTGTGTGTGTCCGGCGGCGCGGCTGGAGCGGCCTGCTGGCCCGCCCTGACCCCAGATCTGTGCGCGCCGCCCTGCTCCCTTTGCCCCGTCATGCCAACGCGATGTCGCAACGTCGGCCCTTTTGCGAATCCAGTGGACAGTCAGCCCGCGCTGACCACCCCCACACCCGCAGGAGAGGTCGCCATGAACATTGCAGGACAAACGCTTCCAGCGCGCCGCTACGCCAGGCCCGCCATCCGCCTGTCCATCCTTGCCGTCGCCCTGAGTCTCGCCACCGGCTGCGGCCAGGCGCCGGTGCAGACGGGTCCGGATCATGTTCCGGACAACAACAACGCCATCGCCGCCGCCAAGGACGGCAAGTTCAACACGATGGCCTGGCCGCTGGTGGACAACCTGATGATCGGCTGGCTCGACGGTGCCTTAGCGCCGGGATGTGCTGTTGGCGTTTCGGTCAACGAGGATGTCGTCTATCTGAAGGGCTATGGCCGGGCTCGCATGGGCCTTTCGGCCCAAGACTGGAGCATGTCGACCATGGGCGCGATCGGGTCGGTGTCCAAGACATTCACCGCGCTGGCCGCGATGCATCAGGTCGAGCGCTCCTGGGCCGACTTCGAAGACCAGGTCAAGGACCGACTGCCGATCAACGGCGCACTTGGCAACGCGATCCTGTTCAAGCTGCTCAGCCATACCGCTGGTGCCGGCGGCGGCAGCCGCAATGCCGCCTTCGCACCGAACTGGGTCGTCGGCGAGCCCCTCCAGCAATGTGCCAACGCGATAACGCCCAACCCGGCCGATCCGCTTTGCACCGAAGCGCATCGCGCGGCACTGGACCCAGTGGCATTGGTGAGTGAGTACGCCGCCAACGAGGCCAATAATGTGTTCGTGCTGCCCGCCGTCGACACCGATGGCGACGGGTCGTCCGACGGCTGGCAGGCGATCTACTCCAATGTCGGCTACACGGTCGCCGGTGGCATGGTCGGCGCAGTCGCCGAGGCGCACGGCTACGCGGGCTACGAGGACTACGTCTGGAACGAGATCGGGCTGTGGTCGGACAACCCGCTGGCGCCTGGCCAGGCCACTTCGCTGGCGCTTGTCCACAGCCACCGCGCAAACGACATCCCGAATCGCGCCGTCGGCTACTACGACGCCAACTGGGGCATGGGTGCCAAGAACTGGGCCGCGGGTGAGGCCTGGGATGTGGTCGGGATGCGCGGCAGCTGGATCGGTCCAGCAGGTGGCTGGGCAGTGACCATCGGTGACTTCACCCGACTGCTGGGGGCTTACCAGGCCAACAATCTCGTCAGCGCCGACTCCCGTGACTGGATGGAGCTGGAACTCGGCCATCTGGCGCTGGGGCCGGACGCGATGAACCTGCCCCCATACGGGCTGGGCCTCATCGTCGATCACGGCAACGGCGCGGTCTATCACGGCGGCGACATAGGCCTGTTCCAGGGCACCGCCCAGCAGTCGACCCATGCCGCGGTGTGGTCGCTCTGGCCTGACGCCGTAGGCTCGAACGACGTCGGCGTCGCCCTGATGTGCAACAACGGCAGGCCGAGCGGCTCGCTCTACAGCATCGCCAAGGACATCGTCGAGGCCATGCAGGCCAGCCCGGCCAGCCGACCCGTCTCGACCCAAACCCACGCGACTCGGCCGTCCACCCGCGCGATTGACCGTCAGCGCTACCGGATCGATGTCAGCGCAGCCTACGTGCTTCTGCCCGACGGCCTGCCGGTGCTGCCAACAGCCGCCAACCCACTCACGCTGGAGCCGAACCTCGCTCAGGGCAGCGTCCTGCTGCGCCATGCGAGCAGCGCCGGAAGCACGGCCGGCATGCTGCCCAACGCCCGCGTGTCCAGCAGCGGCCGGCTCACCGCGCAGGGTGGTCAGGTGCAACTGGCTGTGGGGGCGGCACCGTTGACCCTGCGTTCGGCCGCACTGTCGTTCCAGGTTGCAAACGACGGCAGCCGACTGTTCGACGGCATAGCCCAGGGCAGCATCGACGCCCGCCAACTGGTGCAGATGGGCGTCGCCCAGAGCGCAGGGCAAGTCTGCGAAGCAGTCCGCGCCGCCGACTCCAGCTGCGTTCCCTGCCCCGACGGCGCCCGCGTCTGCTTCGGTGCGTCGATCGGTGGCCTGGTCGCGAATCGTCAGTGAGTGGGAGTGCCAGCGCGCCCGGGAGGGTCGTTGACGCGAGGCGCCTGCTGACGACGTGTCCCCTCGTCAGCGGGCGCTCCGGGCGGAAGACCTGTCAGCGCTGAGCGCTCTTCGTGTCCCGACCGGTGTTGCCGTGTCCCGGCCTCATGTCGGCGAAAGCTCCCGCTCCGGCTGGACGTCCCGGCCACCCCAGCCAGAGCAATCGGGCGCACGGCTGCGTCGGGGATTTGCAATGATCGATGCACATCGCTGCCCGCTTTGCTGCCATTCGCTCGGCACAACAGCGAAGGCGCCGATGGGTGTTGCGAAGCCTGCGAACACCCGTGCGCGGCTGCTCCCTGTCGTCAGGACAGAACGCCAGGTTCGTACTGCATCACGCACGCCAGATTGCCCTCGGTGTCGCGGAACTGCGCGACCGTGCCGACGCGCTCGATCAGAAACGGCGGGTGCATCAGCTGGCCCTGCGCCGCCTCGATCGCTGCAACCGTGGCCTTGATGTCGACCACCGAGATCGAGCACTCGTAGCCGCCCGTCCCCGTCCCACCGGGCCCGCGCCGCTTCTGCAGGGCGCCTCGAATGCCGTGTTCACTGGTACGAATGAGCCAGAAGTCCGGCGGGCCCCAGGGCTGGAAGGACCAGCCGAACACAGTCTGATAGAAGGTCTTGGCGCGTTCGCAGTCATCGGCGTGGATCGCGAAATGGACGACATCGTTCGACATGGTGTCTCCTCTGCTGCAGCGGTAAGGGTAGGGATCAACGGGGCTCAGGTTAGCCTTGCGGCGCAGCGTCCCGGTAACGCGAACCTGCCAGCTCATGTCGAGCTTCCGTCATCTGGAGTCCTCCGCGATGCTGGTCAGATCTCTGTCGCTGAAGCTGCCGCGAGGCATGCGCCTGGATGAGCACGCGCATGCCTGGCCGCAACTGGTGTTTGCCGAGCGGGGCGCGCTGGCGGTGTCCGTGGCCGACCGGCAGTGGGTGGTTCCGCCCAGCCGCATGCTCTGGGTGCCGGCCGACACGCCGCATGTGGTCGAGACGCTGGGCGAGGTGTGGATGCGCACGCTGTACCTCTCGCCCTGTCTCGCGCCGCAAGGCGCGCTGGCGCCCGACAGCGGGATCTGCGTGCTCGAGGTTCGGCCGCTGTTGCGCGAACTCGTACTCGAGGCCTCGCGAACGGGCGTGTTGGAGGGGAGCGAGCAATCGCATCCGCATCTGGCAGCGCTGATCGTCGATCAACTGGCGCGTGCGCGGAACCTCGGGCTCGCCTTGCCCTTGCCGCGCGATCCCCGCGCACGTCGAGTGGCCGAGCGCGCTCGCGCGGACCTCGCAAGTACCGACACGCTTGCCCAGCTCGCGCGCGACTGTGGCGCCAGCGCGCGGACCATCGAACGCCTGTTCGTGGCCGAGACCGGTCTCGCCTTCAATCAGTGGCGTCTGCAAGCCCGGCTGCAGCATGCGCTGCGGCGTCTGTCGGAGTCGGCCAGCGTCGCGACGGTCGCAGGCGAGTGCGGCTACGCAAGCGTGAGCGCCTTCGTCAGCATGTTTCGTCACGCTCTCGGCGTGACCCCCGGCCAGTATCTTCGCGAGGCAAGCGCGAACGCCCGCGCAGGCGGCCAGCAGGCGGGCGCCTGAGGGGGCACGGCGGTGCCGTGACGCAGAGCCGCGTGCCGCGGATCGCGCCGCTCGATCTGCATCCGCTCGGGTGGTCGCCGCGCGCCGAAATCGGGCAGTGATCTCGCGATGACCGCAGGCCTGCACTGGCTGCGGGCGTGAACGATGCGCGTGTTCCAGCGCCTTGCGGATGGCGCAGTGGCCTTCCCCCGGATTCGCTCCAAGCGGTGTCCCGTACTCGCCACTGCCGCCACGATTGACTGTGCGGGCAGCACCGCTTTCACAAGATGCGTTGCTCGCCAAAACGACCGTGGCCAGGCGCCACCGTGGGTTTCACGATTCGCCGTGAGGGAGTTCGCCACTCTGCTGCGCTTGCTTGCTCCGCACCCCGCCTGTTGGGGAAACGGAGCACAGCCATGACACGCATGTTCAGCACCATCGCCCTGCTGCTGGCCGCCGCCGCTGCGGCCAGCGGCGCCGAACCGGAGACGGGGCCTTACACCATCAAGAGCGGCTCGCCGATCGCCTGCGATGCCAGCCCTTTCGGACGCTTCATCGAGTTGGGTCTGGATCAGGAAGTGATGGTCACCCGCATCGTCGGCACCACGCCT
>JBIJCA010000196.1:0-8766 GCA_044344935.1 Aquimonas sp.
CAGCACCCGGTGCGGATGCGGGAAGGGCGCGAATGCGCGATCGGCGGCCGGGCGCACGTCGATGACCGTGATGTCGCCCGTGGCCACCCGCGATGCCAGCTCCTGCACGCTCAAGGGCTTCACGGCCGCCGGCGCGTTGGGATTGCGGATCGCCAGACCCGCGCCACGCATGTCTTCGACCCAGTCGATTTCCAGGCCCTTTGCCCGCTGGGCGGATGCGAGGTCAAAGTGCACGCGGATGCCCTCGGATTCCGACACGATCTCGCCGCCGCCGGCGGGCTTCAGCTGGAACTGGGCGTTGAAGCGTGGGTCGATCGCCATGTGCAGCTCCAGGCCCGCGCCGCTGTCGGCCATGGCGGAGCGGATGGCCTCGGCGGCCTTGGGCGTGATCGTGATCGGCGGCGGCGTACGATCGGGGGGGGAGGCGCCGAACAGCCCGTGCAGTTCTCCCGAATTCAGCATGCCCTCGATGATGTCGCTGCCCCCGACCAGTTCGCCGTCGACATAGAGCTGCGGAATCGTAGGCCAGCTGCCGAACACCTTGATGCCTTCACGGATCTCGCCGTCCTCGAGCACGTCAACTGTGTGGAAAGTATCCACGACCGACTGCAGCGCACCCACCGCCTTGGCCGAGAAGCCGCAGCGCGGCGCCTGCGGATTGCCCTTCATGAAGAGCACGACGCGGTGTTCCGACAGCAGGGTTTCGATGCGGGTACGCAGGGCGGCGTCGAGGGACATGGCAGGGATCCTGGGGAGGTATGCGAGCCCGGCAGTTTATCCCCTCACGGGCCTGTGCTGGCGACGGCCCAGGCCAGATCGGGCTGTTGCCGACATCGGTTGATTCACCGGATGTGCGTCAGGACAGCGTGAAGCACGCGCCGAGCGATCCGTGCAGGCCCGAGGCGGATCTTCGCGACGGACGCACGCGATGCAGGGCCGGTGCCGGCAAAAGCGCGTCGCGCACGACGACCCCGACGGCGTTCTGAAGCCCGCAGTGGCACCCGGCGAACACGGCAAGCGGGACGCGCCTCGTCTGGAGCGAACGGACTCGAGTCAGGTCTTCGATCTGCAGGTTCACGCGGCGCGCTTCAGCGCCGCTGCGACGACGCTGGCCGCCTCGGTCGAAAGCGAAGCAAAAGCGAGTCCTGCGGCGGCCGACGGCAGCACCTCGTCAGGTTCGACGCTGCCGATTCGTGTGCGGTGCTCGCTCCAGTGCAGCAGCTCCATGCGACCGTCGAAGTCTTCAGTGAGCGCGGTGCAGTGTTCGACCCAGTCGCCATCGTTGAGGTAGACCACGCCTTCGATCTCGCGAACGCCGCCGAAGTGGATGTGCCCGCAGATATGGCCGTCGACTCCGTGTACTCGCGCTGCGGCCGCCACACGCCCTTCGTACTGGCGGATGTACAGCAGGGCTTGGGCGATGCGCGACTTGGTGATGATCGAGAGCGGCAGATAGGCCATCCGCATCTGCCGGCGCAGTCGGTTGAAATTGCGGTTCGCCCAGAGCATCAGCCGATGCGCGGAATCGCCGACCCGGGTCAGCCAACTGCGACCGATGTGCTCGGGGTCGAATTCGTCACCGTGCGCTACCCGATAGCGGCGGCCGTCTGCGGCGACGTGGATCGCGTTCCACTCGACCTCGATGCCGCCAATGCGCTGTCCGCACAGTGCGCGCAGGGGGGCATCGTGGTTGCCTGGCAGGTAGAGGACTCGCGTGCCGCGGCGGGCGATGTCGATCAGCTCGGCGAGGATCGCGCTGTGGCTTGGTGGCCAGTACAGCCGCTGCGCGAGCGCCTCGAGGTCGATGATGTCTCCGACCAGATAGAGCGTCTCGCAGTGCGCAGTGCGCAGGAAGTCGAGGAGATAGGCGGCCTGGCAGTCCGGCGTGCCCAGATGGACGTCTGAAACGAAGATGCTGCGGAAACGGAGCGTCGACATGCGCGAGCTCGTGCGGCGGCGTTGCAACAGTGTGCGTGGTCGATCGGGTCAGTAGCGTTGCGCGGGCATGACGACTGCGTTTCGGCTTGAAAGCCGGGATTGGGGATTGGCTGGCGAGCCGGGATTGGGGATTGGGGATTCGAAAGGATCTGGCTTCGCGCGCCTTGCGCTTACGGGTGTCCAGACTTCTGCCCGAAGGCGCTGTCGACGCCCGAGCTCGACGCGCGCCGCGGTCCGCTCTTGCGAATCCCGAATCCCCAATCCCAGCTCTAGACCCACGCAGCAACCATCACCCGCTTGCGGTGCACCAGCTGCTCGTAGCCATCCTCAGGCACAGGCATCACCTCGACGCGCGAGAAGCCGATGCGCTGCAGGATCCACACCAGGGCTTCGGTGCTGGGCACCAGACAGATGCCGGTGGTGCTGGCCTCGGGGCCGTGGGTTTCTTCGGTCTCGTCGATGATGCCGAAGCTGCCCTTCAGCGGCCGCACGAAGCGGTAGCTGCCGTAGTCGACCCAGCCGGTCAGGCCGGGCACGACCTGGGTTTCGATGACGCAGACCTTCCTGGTCAGCGCGCGCGCCACACGCAGCGCGCCAACGGGATTCTCCAGGTGATAGATCAGGCCGAAGCACAGCACCAGATCGTGTACGCCGAGTGCGGCGGTATCGAGCGCATGCACATCGCCTTGAATGACGTTGATCTGCGCTAGATCCAGCGCATCGCGGATCAGGCGCGAATCGGCCACATGCTCGTCGCGCGCATCCACGCTCAGCACCTTGCCGAAACCGGCCTGCGCCAGCTGCACCGAGAACCAGCCCTGATGGCAGGCGAGATCGACTGAGGTCAGCTGCGAGCGGTCGCCGACGAACTCCTGCGCGATCAGCGCATCCAGCATCTGCGAGCGGGTGTGGTGGATCGCATCCAGCACGCCGCCGTCATAGGTCGGTGTCATCGCTCCCGAAGGCAGCTTGAATGGGTAGAACCAGGTCTTGGCCAGCGCGCGCGATTCGAGTTCGGACATGGAAGGGCCATCCAGAGAAGGGCGAGTAGTTTAGTGGACCGCAGCCGGGCGCGAGAGTCAGGCATCGGGTGTGTCTCGAACCACCAGAGCCCAACGCCCGCCTCGGTCATCAGTGCTTCGATCGCATAGGGTCGGTCTTGACCCACCGGCGCTTGATGCCCGCCCAGGTCACTTCGAAGCGCCTCACCAGAGGAGACCTCGGCGATTACACCGACGACCACGGAGCCCGTGGGGCAAGACCCACCCCGTGGTCGCGTGTTATCGGCCCCACCAGGCGCCGGGGAAGTACACGCCAGGTGCAGGGCGCTCGCGGAACACCTCGTGGCGGAAGCGGAACAGCTCGGCGGGACGGCCGCCCGTGCCGTGGTCAAGCCGGCCGGTGCCTTCGACGAGGCCTGCGGCTTCGATCAGCCGCCGGAAGTTTTGCTTGTGCACGCGTGCACCAGCCAGCGCTTCGACGACGCGCTGCAGGTGGCCAAGGGTGAACTCTGGCGGCAGCAGCTCGAACACGACAGGGCGGTACTTCAGCTTGCCGCGCAGGCGACCGAGCGCGGTGGCGAGAATGCGGCGGTGGTCGGCGGCCATCACGCGGCCGGAGCCGGGTGCAGGCTCGCCTTCTCCGCGATCGCGCAAGGCCTCGCCGACAGCGCCTGCCTCCCACAGCAATTCGTAGCGCTCCAGCGTGCGCTCCGGGTCCCAGGGCGCGTCGTCGAAGCCGAACACCAGATCGGCGCGCTCGCGCCGGCGCTTTTCGCGCCCAGCCCATGCATAGAGGTGCGGCTTCAGGTCGCGATCGATCAGCGCCGGGCGGCCGCTGCGCCAGTCTTCCCAGGGCAGATAGGCGTACCAGTCGGACCACTGCGCGGTGAGTTCGCGCGGCAACGGCTGCTCTCGAACCAGGGCCAGGTAGGCGGTCGACACGACGCGCGCGCCGAGCTCGCGCTCGCGTGGATCACGCTCACGGTCGCCATACGTGTAGAGCTGCTCGACATAGCCGAGGGGAAAGCCGGTCTGCTGCTCAACCCAGTCGCGCAGGCCGCGCTCGATGGTCAGGTGCCTCGCCACGTCGAGCGGGCCGGAGGGCAGGGCTTCGTGACCGCCTGCTTCGCGCACGGTCAACACGCGCGGCGTCTCGTCGGTGACCGCGATGATCACGGCCTCCAGGCTGAGCAGCAGCAGGGTCGGGGCGGAGGCCGGCATAGGCCCGCAGTATAGCGGTGGGGTTTCTTGCCCGACCGCGGCAGTACGGCACGGGCTTCCGCAGTCGGCATCGTGTCTGCGAAGCCGCGCGATACCCAGTGGGGCGTGCCAATGCCGCTCGAAACCCGGGTTGGAGCTCTGCCGAAAGGGCGGTGCGCCTGATGGAGCTCGTGCGCCGCCAGCGCCCCAACCAGGACCGCGGCTGCGCCAGCAATGAGGTCAGCCTGGTCGCGCTGAGCGGCCCCGCGTCCATTGCTTGCGCTGCTTGAACGGCGAGTCCGAGACCGGTCTGGTCAAACGTCCGCTGCGAGTGGAGCAGGGCGGACGTCTGGCGACCCGGCGAAGCCTTCAGCCCCGCCGCGCTACCCTATGCGCCCGAGTCCTTGAGCGCCGCCCGCGTGCCCGCCGATTTCGCCGCCAGCTTCCGCCTGTCCGTTGCACCGATGATGGACTGGACCGACCGCCACTGCCGCGTGTTCCACCGCACGCTGGCACCGCATGCGCGGCTGTACACGGAGATGGTGCACGCGCAGGCGGTGATCCACGGCGATCGCGAGCGTCTGCTGGGCTTCGATCCGGTCGAGCATCCGCTGGCCCTGCAGCTGGGCGGCAGCGAGCCCGAACTGCTGGCGCAGGCCGCACGCATCGGCGCCGACTGGGGCTATGACGAGATCAATCTCAATGTCGGCTGCCCCTCGGATCGCGTGCAGGCCGGCCGCTTCGGCGCCTGCCTGATGCTGGAGCCGCAGCGCGTGGCCGAATGCTTCGCTGCCATGCAGGCGGCAGTGGCCGTGCCGGTGACAATCAAGTGCCGCATCGGCGTCGATGACCAGGACGAGGCCGACAGCCTGTTCGGCTTCGTCGAGATGCTGGCCGCCGCCGGCTGCCGGACCTTCATCGTGCATGCCCGCAAGGCGTGGCTGCGGGGCCTGTCGCCGAAAGAGAATCGCGAGGTTCCGCCGCTGAATTACCCGTTGGTGCATCGCCTCAAGCGCGAGTGCCCCGAGCTGCAGATCGCCATCAACGGCGGCATTGCCAGCGAGACCGGGGTGCACGAGCAGCTCGCGCAGGTTGATGGCGTGATGATCGGACGCGCGGCCTACCACGACCCCTACTTGCTGCATCGCCTGGATCGTGCGCTGTTCGCGCCCGCGGCGCCGCTGCGCACGCGCGATGACCTGTTGCGCTCGCTGGAGCCGCAGGTGCGGGCACTCGGTTCGCGCGGAGTGATGCTGAAGCACTTCAGTCGGCACATCCTGGGCCTGTTTGCCGGCCAGCCCGGTGGGCGGCAGTTCCGCCAGATCCTCAGCACCGAGGCGCACAAGCCCGAATCCGGCTGGGATCTGATTGAGCGCGCGCTCGCCGCGGTCCAGCAGCAGGCGCGCGCGGCGTGAGCGCCTTCGGGAGCTTCGATGCGGTCGCTGCCCGCGCACTTCCCGCCGATCGTCCGGGCTGCGCGCGCGCCGCTTTCCTGGTTTCACCTGCGGGTGCCGAACTGGCTGCGCAGTCGGCCAGCGACAATGCCTACATGGACCTGCAACAGGTCTTCAGCAGCGACCTCGCCCGTGCCCAGCATCAGGCCCTGCAGCGCGCGCTTTCCCGCGAGCTGCCCGTCATCTGCTTCGCCGGTGATCCGGATGCGCCGGACGGCATGTTCCCGAACAACGTGTTTGCAACCGTGCCGGGTCGCTTGATCCTGGGCCGCATGCGTCATCCGGTGCGCCAGCGCGAGGCCGAGCGACCGGACATCCGCGGCTTCTTCACCGACCTGCTGGGCTACACCGAGATCGACCTCAGGCAAGGCGAGGTGGGCGAGCTGACCGGTTCGCTGGTGATTGATCGCGCGCGTGGCATCGGCTATGCGGGCCTGGGCGAACGCTGCACCCTTGCGGCGGCGGAGGCGATGGTGGAGGCCTTCGGCTTGCGCGCGTTGATGTGTGCGGATCTCGCGGCCGGCGAGTACCACACCAATGTGGTGCTGTCGGTGCTGGCGGGGCGCATGGCGGTGATCTGCGCCGAAGGCTTCGCCGATCCGGTCGCGGCCCAAGCAGTGGCCGCCGTGTATGCGCCGCAGGTGCTGTGGCTGGAACCCGCGCAGAAGAACGCCTTCGCCGCCAACTGCATCAGCCTGGCCCGCGGTTCGGTGTGGATGAGCGCGCGCGCGGCCGACAGTCTGCGGCCCGATCAGCGCCTGCAGCTGGAGCGCGCCGGCTTCGCCATCCGCAGCGTCGAGCTTGACGAGATCGAAAAGGCTGGCGGCAGCCTGCGCTGCTGCGTGGCCGAGATCTTCTGAATGAGGGCCTCGTCCCGCGGAGTGACTTCAGTACGGATTCACCCCCTGCTGGCGAGACTGGCCCCCGCATTACCGCTTGCGGCCCCTCTGGTCTAAGATCGCGCTCCCATGTCGTTCCCTCGCCTACCCGCGCTGTTGATCTGTCTGCTGCTGCCTCCGCCCTGCGCGCTGGCGGCCGCGGACGACTCCGAAGGCGTGGTCCCACCGAGGCAAACGGAGCTGCGTGATTCGGTGCGCCGGGTCGAACGCGAGACGGGTGGGCGCGTGCTGCGGGTCGAGCCGGTTCGCCGCGGCGGTCAGGAAACCTACCGCATGAAGGTGCTCACGCCGGAGGGGCGCGTACGCGTGATGCAGGACAACCATCGCGTCGATCGCCGCCGCAGCACGCGCTCGGAGCCACCGGGCGGCTACCGCGACGAGTGAGTACGATCGCCGCCACGCGGTCGGTTGCCGGCCGCCCCCATTTTCATTGCCCTGCATGAGGAGTCGATCCGATGCGCATCCTGCTGGTTGAAGACGAGGCGCCGCTGCGCGAAACACTTGGCGCGCGCCTGAAGCGCGAGGGCTATGCCGTCGATCTTGCCCAGGACGGCGAGGAAGGCCTGTATCTCGGCCGCGAGGTGCCTTTCGACGTGGCCGTGATCGATCTGGGCCTGCCCAAGATGTCGGGCATGGATCTGGTTCGGGCACTGCGCACCGAGGGCAAGAAGTTTCCGATCCTGATCCTCACCGCGCGCTCCTCCTGGCAGGACAAGGTGGAAGGGTTGAAATCGGGGGCTGACGACTATCTGGTCAAGCCCTTCCACGTCGAAGAATTGCTCGCGCGCCTCAACGCGCTGCTGCGTCGCGCCGCCGGCTGGAGCAAGCCGTCGCTCGACTGCGGCCCTGTCAAGCTCGACCTCGCCGCGCAGACCGTCAGCGTCAGCGGCCAGGGCGTCGAGCTGACCAGCTATGAGTACAAGGTTCTCGAGTACCTGATGCTGCATGCCGGCGAGCTGGTGTCCAAGGCCGATCTCACCGAGCACATCTACCAGCAGGACTTCGACCGCGACTCCAACGTGCTCGAGGTTTTCATCGGCCGCCTGCGCAAGAAGCTGGATCCCGACGGCGAGCTGAAGCCCATCGAGACGGTGCGCGGGCGCGGCTATCGCTTCGCCATTCCGCGCGACGAATAGTTTTGTGGCGATATTGGCTCTGATAAGTCGAGGGCCGCTCAGAGCTCGCGCTCGTTGGGGCGATACTGAATCCAGTGGTTAAGCGTTGAGTATCGGGAGGGTTCGCAGTGGGGAGCTCTCCCGACCCCAACCACCTATCGGTAGTAAATCGCCTATTTGGATTTCATGCTGACAGCACGATTGCCAATTGGTGGTCTATCGTCGGCACGCTTGATTCCTGTTTAGGCGAGCTGTTGCGTTGTCTCATCGACAGTAGGGATCATCGGCGCACATGCCGCCCCAGCGATCCCAGTCAGCACGCGATGCCTCACTGAGCCGCTCTCGAAACTCTCGGGCGTCCCAGTAACCCTGAGTGTTATAGCGAGTGGTAGACCTGAAAAGAATCTCGCAGTCCCGGCGGTCACCATTGCAACTCAAGCGGTAGCAAAAGCGTGAATCGGTGCATCTATCGGTTATGAGTCCACGTCCGGATGCAGATGCGGGGCTCATCGTTGCGAAGACAGTTGCCATGGTAAACGCTGCGAGCACTAAGTTCTTCAACATGGTTTTCCCTTTAAGGTTCGCCCCAAAAGTGGGCGACAGAATAGTCGCAGAGGAGAACCGCCAAACCAGTGAACGAACCATGAATGGTCGCGCGTCGAGGTCGTTGTCAAATGCAGAGGTTTGGAGTAGCCGTCTTTCGCTCCAGATGAGACACCTCCTCGGCACGAGTTTAGGTATTCTGGCTTTCCTGAGTCTAACTGGCGTCGCCTTGGACCAGGCATTCCGAGACGCCGCGCGCGCCAACCTGCGGGAGCGCTTATACACCTATGTCTATGCCTATCTAAGCAGCATGGACCTTGCACGAGATGGTGTGCTGATTATTCCCGATGTACTGCCAGAGCCCCGCTTTACAGTTGCGGGTTCGGGGCTTTATGCTCTCATTGCATCGCCAGGGCTTCAGTGGCAATCTCCGTCTAGTGTGTCTCGTCGGCTCCCGGAACAGCCTAATTTACCTGTTGGCGAATTTGTCTTCGAAGGGCCTTCTCGGCTGGATTCTCTCGATTATTTTATGCTAAGTGGAGGTGTTGCGTGGGAGGATGATGACGGGAGAGAGACTTCGTTTACAATCTCTATAGTCGAGGATGCAAATTTCAAA
>JBIJCA010000198.1:0-8763 GCA_044344935.1 Aquimonas sp.
CCGCCGCCTGCGGGCTGATTTCAAGCGCCAGTGCGCCGAAACAGTTGAGGGGTTCATCCATCGGGGGGATCTCGTGTCTGGGGCCGACGCACGCTGCACCGGCTAAAGTCTTCGCTCGGAATCGCTGGGCTATTATCGGCCGACCTTTGGCACTCACGGCATGAAGCGCATGAGCCCCACCCGCACAGTCCGCCCCATCGGCATCCTCGGCGGCGTCCGCATTCCCTTCTGCCGCAACAACACGGCGTATGCCGACGTCGGCAACCTCGGCATGTCGATCCGCACGCTGGGCGCTCTCGTCGAACGCTTCGGTCTGCACGGCGTGCAGCTCGGCGAAGTCGCGCTTGGTGCTGTGCTGAAGCACAGCAGCGACTGGAATCTCGGCCGCGAGGCCACGCTGTCCTCAGGGCTGTCGCCGGCAACGCCCGGCATCACCCTGCAGCGCGCCTGCGGCACCAGCCTCGACACTGTCATCCACATCGCCAACAAGATCGCGCTGGGCCAGATCGAGTGCGGCATCGGCGGCGGATCGGACACGACCTCGGATGTGCCGATCAACGTCAGCCGTACGCTGCGGCGGCGCCTGCTCGACGCCAACATGGCGCGTTCGACCGGCGAGCGTCTGCGCGCCTTCCGCGGCTTTTCGCCGCGCGAGCTGAAGCCCGAATTTCCTGGCGTGGCCGAGCCCCGCACCGGGAAGAGCATGGGCCAGCACTGCGAGCTGATGGCACAGGAGTGGCAGATCCCGCGCGCGGATCAGGACGCACTCGCGGCCGCTTCGCACCTCAAGGCGGCGGCGGCGTATGAGCGCGGCTTCTTCGACGACCTGGTAGTGCCTTTCCGCGGTGTCACCCGCGACAACATCCTGCGGCCCGAGACTTCGGTCGAGAAGCTCGCCACGCTCAAGCCCGCTTTTGACAAGCTCTCCGGCCGCGGCACGCTGACCGCCGGCAACTCGACGCCGCTCACCGACGGCGCCTCGGCGGTGCTGCTTGGCACCCAGGAGTGGGCCGAATCGCGCGGCCTGAAGGTGCAGGCCTGGCTGGTGGACGCGCAGGTGGCCGCGGTCGACTTCGTGCACGGCGACGGCCTGCTGATGGCGCCGGCCTGGGCGGTGCCACAGATGCTGAAGCGCAACGGGCTCTCGCTGCAGGACTTTGACTTCTACGAAATCCACGAAGCCTTCGCCGCGCAGGTGCTGTGCACGCTGCGCGCCTGGGAGAGCGAGAGCTTCTGCCGCGACAAGCTGGGGCTCGATGCGCCACTCGGCAGCATCGACCCGGCCAAGCTCAACGTGGTCGGCAGCTCGCTGGCCTTCGGGCATCCGTTCGCGGCGACGGGCGGCCGCATCATCGCCACGCTCGCCAAGCTGCTGGAAGAGCGCGGCAGCGGCCGCGGCCTGGTGTCCGTGTGCACAGCCGGCGGCATGGGCGTCACTGCGATCATCGAACGCTGAGCACCGATGCCACTCGGACAAAGCCCGCCGTGAGGCGGGCTTTGTCGTTAAAGGCGGATGCGCCGATCAGCGCCCCATGACGCTGATGCCGTAGAAACAGGGTGCGTTGCCGCAGTCAAACATGGTCACGTTGAGGCGGAATTTGCCGCTCCAGCGCGGAGTGACGCGCACGATCGGGGCGTCGTCGACCAGAGCATCCTCGGCGATCACGTTGTCGTTCTCGTCGAACAGCTTCAGATCGAGGTCGGAGCAGTCCTGATCGCAGACCGCTGCAATGAAGTACTCGCGACCCGACTTCAGCTCGAAGCTGTACTCGTCGCTGGCCTGGTTTCCGAGCAGGTCATAGTGGTCATCGAAGGCGTGACGGAAACCTTCGCCCTCGCCGATGGCCTTGACCGCCTCCAGCTGGGAGCGGACCACGGCTTCGTATTCATTGGCCTGCGCCGGAGCAGCGAGCGCCAAGGTGAGCGCGAAGCCCAGGCTGATGAACGGGGTGAAGGCAAAGCGTGCTGCGGACATGGCGGTCTCCTTGGGTTTTCGGCAAACAGCGGATTTGTCGGCGTAGCCCGGGGATGAGCGGCGACGCCCTCGCGACGGCGTCCGGGCCGTTGTCACTGGCACTGACGCGAAAACAGGACCGAAAAACTCATGGCGCGCCATGGCGACGGCGTGGGCTGGATCCAGTCAACTCCTGCGGGGCTGCATCGATCATGCCAACGGTCGGCGTCAGAACGCGCCGCGCGGAATGCACTGCGCCTCAATCCTCGCGGGTTACCCGCAGGACCTCATCGGCTGAAGTCAGGCCTGCGCTCACCTTGGCCCAGCCATCGTCAAGAATCGAGGGAGTGTGCTGACGTGCGGCGCGTGTGAGCTCGGCCTCGGAAGCGCCAGCGTGGATCAGCGCTCGCAAGGTCTCGTCGACCAGCACGACCTCATAGACCCCGCCGCGCCCCCGATAGCCCGTGCTGCGCCCCGGCAGATCAAGGCGCGGGCGCGCGAAACGCACGCCTTCCGCCGGCTGTCGGCCGAATGCCGCGCATTCGCTCGCGCTCGGCGCGTACCACTCGCTCTGCGCCGGATCCAGTCGACGCACCAGCCGCTGGGACAGCACACCAAGCAGCGAGGACGAGAGCAGAAACGGCTCCACGCCCATATCGCGCAGCCGGGTCACCGCACCCACTGCGGAATTGGTGTGCAGGGTCGACAGCACGAGATGCCCGGTCAGCGAGGCCTGAACCGCGATCTCGGCAGTTTCCAGATCACGGATCTCGCCGACCATCACCACGTCGGGATCCTGACGCAGGATGGCGCGCAAGCCACGGGCGAAGGTCATCTCGACCTTGGGGTTGACCTGGGTCTGACCGATGCCGTCGAGGTAGTACTCGATCGGGTCTTCAACGGTGAGGATGTTGCGCGTGCTGTCATTCAGGCGGGACAGCGCGGCGTAGAGAGTCGTGGTCTTGCCCGAGCCGGTGGGACCAGTCACCAGCAGGATGCCGTGCGGGCGATGGATGAGGCGATCGACATGGGCGAGCGTGACCGGGTCCATGCCGAGTTCGGCAAGATCCAGGCGACCCGCCTGCTTGTCGAGCAGACGCAGCACGACGCGCTCGCCGAAGCCCGCCGGAATGGTCGATACGCGCACGTCGACCGGGCGGCCAGCGATGCGCAGGCTGATTCGACCGTCCTGCGGCAGGCGCTTCTCGGCGATGTCGAGCTTGGCCATCACCTTGATGCGGCTGACCACCGGCTGAGCCACGGCCTTCTGCGGGCGGAGCACCTCACGCAGCACGCCGTCGACGCGGAAGCGCACCAGCAGGCTGTGCTCGAAAGGCTCCAAGTGGATGTCGGAGGCGTTCTCCTTCACCGCTTCGGTCAGCAGGGCGTTGATGAGACGAATGATCGGCGCCTCGTCCTCGCTTTCCAGCAGGTCCTGCGGCTCAGGCAGGGCGTCTACGAGTTGATTGAGGTCAGCGCGTTCGTCGAAATCGGCGGCCATCGCACGAGCATCGTCCGTGCCGCCTTCATAGATCTGACGCAGGAGGCGCTCGAAGTCATCCGCGCCGCAGGCGCTGAGCGTGATCGGCCGCCCCACATGGCGCCGCAGTTCGGCGATTACTTCAGGGGCCACGCCCGGCCGGTACGCGATCTGAGCCTGCTGTTCGTCCATGGCCAGCACGGTGGCGCCGTGGCGGCGGGCGAAGCCGAAACCCGGACGTGCGGGCAGGCTCACGGACGCGGACGCTCCGCCTCGTCCTGCACCGCCGGAGGATTCCGGAACAGATCGCGCGGAAGCTCTGGCAACAGCGGCTGCTGCTCACCGCCGATGCGACTGCCCGCGCGCTCGCGGATCTGCAGCTGCTCGGCGCGGATGTAGTTGTACTTCTCGGAGCTGACCGCAGCCTCGGTGACCGCATCGCGCAGGATGGTCGGCCGCAGGAACACCATCAGCGTGCGCTTGTTGCGCTTGGCGCCACGGGACTTGAAGAGGTTACCCAGCAGCGGAATGCGCGAGAGCCCCGGGACACCCTGCACGTTTTCGGTGGCTTCTTCCGAGGTCAGCCCACCCAGCACCAACAGACCGCCGTCCGGCACCAGCACGGTGGTGGAGATTTCACGTACGTTGGTGATCAGATCGACGGCCCCCGTCGCCTGCGGCGCCAGCGCCGAGACCTCCTGTTTCAGCTCGAGCCGCACGGCATCACCCTCGTTGATGTGCGGAGTGACGGTCAGGATCACGCCCACGTCCTGGCGGTCGATGGTCTGGAAAGGGTTGGTCGGCTGGTTGACGCCACCGTTGGTCGAGGTGTTGGTGTACTGGCCGGTGAGGAAGGGCACTTCCTGCACGACCTTGATCTGCGCTTCCTGATGATCGAGCGTCACCACCGAGGGGCTGGACAGCACGTTCGCGCGGCCATCGCCCCGAAGCGCCTTGACCAAGGCGCCGAGCTGGAAAACAGTGACTTCTTCGCCGTTAGGCCCGACCGGCAGACTCAGCGAGCCGCGCAGGTAGCCCACGTTCAGGCCATTTCCGCCGATCACGCTGAAGGGGTTGGTCAGTCCACCGACGATGCCGCCCGTGCCGGTGCTGCCGCCAAAATTGGTGCCGCCGATGACCCCACGGGCGTCCTCGCCGACATCCGCGCTCTGCCACTGCACGCCCAGCTCGGAGGCCAGTTCATCGCTGACCTCTGCGATGATCGCCTCGACCTGGACTTGGGCACGGCGCACGTCGAGTTGACGGATCACCGCCTCCAGCTCGCGGTACACAGCTGGCGCAGCGCTGATGATCAGCGCGTTGGTCTCCGCATGTGCCTGGATGGTGGCGGACTTGGCGCTGCCGGCCTGGCCGTCCGCGGGCGCGGCATAGCCTGTGAGGGTGGCGGCCACGCCGTCGAGCACCGGCACCAGATCCTCGGCCTTCGCATTGCGCAGGTAGACGACCTGGGTCGATTCACCGCCGTCAAGCGGGGTGTCCAGATGCACGATGAGACTGCGCGCGCGCAGGCGCTGGGCGCGGTCACCGGACAGCAGCAGCGAGTTGGTTCTTTCGTCGGCCAGCACCCGCGGTCCCGCCTGCCCCGCTGCCGGCTGGGCGCCGCCCTGTTCGAGCGCGAGCAAGGTGCGTGCAATCTCGGAGGCGCGTGCGTGGCGCAGCGGAATCACCTCGATCTCGGAATCCGCCGCCACGTCGATGCGGCGGATGATGGCGACAATGCGGTCGATGTTGCCGGCGCGGTCGGCCACCAGCAGGCTGTTGCTGCCGCCGTGAGCGGCCAGGTGGGCCTGCTGCGGCATCAGCGGCCGCAGCAGTGTCGACATCTCCTGCGCCGACACGTGCTTGAGATCGATGATGCGCGTGATCTGGGCTTCGCTTCCGCCAGCGCCGGCAACCAGAGGCGCCTGCTGGGCGGGAGCTACGTCGGGAACGATCTTCGTCATCGCACCGGCCGGCAGCGCCGTGTAGCCGTGTACGCGCAGCACCGACAGAAACACTTCGTAGATTTCGTCGGCGGTCATCGGCTGGCGAGAGACCACGGTAACGGCGCCGGTCACAGTCTGGTCGACGATGAAGCTGCGCCCTGTGATCTCGCTGACCGTCTCGATCAGCACATTGATGTCGGCTGCCTTCAGGTTCAGCGTGTGGCGACCGCTGCCGTTGGTGTAGGCCGGGGCTGACGCTGGGGCCTGCTCGGCCTGGGGAATCATCACCGTGGGCGCCGTCGGCTGCGCGGGCGTCTGGGCGGCGGCCGGCAGGGCCAGCGCGAAGGTGATGGCAGCAGTCAGCAGGGCAAGGCGCATGGTCGATCCGGGCAGCGTTTCAGGGGTGACCGCGGCGCGGATGGCGCGGCAGCGCGCGATCATAGCGCGAGCTGGACGCGTGTCCGACCCGCCGCTACTTCAGATCGACCCCGACCTGCTGCTCGCGGCCGTCGCGGCGGATCGTCAGCTGCAGGCTGCGGGCATCGCGCAGCGACTCCAGCAGCTCGCTCTGTCGCTGCGGACCATCCAGCGGTATGCCGTTGACGGCAGTGACGATATCGGTGGGGCGCAGGCCCGAGCGCTCGAACAGCTCGCTGTCGCGGCCCGCTGAGAGGCGCACCCCCGCGAAGCGCCCGTTTTCCAGCACCGGGAACACCTGCACCTGGCTGGCCAAGGCCGCCGCATCGATGCCAGTCGCGTCACGGATGCTCTCCATGTTCGGGCCGCCTGGGGCGATCATGGGATTGATGAAGGGCGAAGGCATGCTGCGATCGATCGGGCCACTGCGATCGCTCGCGGCAAGCGCTGCCGGACGCGCGCCCGGCGCCGGCACCGAACCATCCTCGCGCGGCAGGCTCAGACCCTCGGTCTGGCCGTTGCGATCCAGCAGGACCCGGCCGGCGCTGATGGCGGTGAGCCGCGCACCGCCGGGCAGCTCGTCGCCGACCCGGTAGCGCGCATGGCGGCCGGATTCGTCGCTGATGATGGCGAGGCCCTGGTCCTGATCTTCGAGGTTGAATGTGCCGCGAAGGGTGAGCTTGAGGGCCGTCTCCGGGGCGCTCGCCGCAAGCGCAGCAAGGTCCATGGCCACGCCGGCATCGCCGAACAGTTTCCAGCGCGCGACGTCACCTTGGGCGGAATCCGCGTTCAATGCCGGCGGCTGAAAGCCCGAGGGCTGCAGCGGCACCGCCGGGCCCGCGAGCAGCACCAGCGCCAATCGACCGAGGGCCCAAAGCACGCACAGCGCTGCGCCGAGGGCGAGCAGACGCGCCCAGAACACTGTCGATACGCGGGCCAGCGCAGCCTGCACGAGACTCAGCCCGCCGGAGTGGAGGGCGCAGGCGCGCCGCTGCGGCTGCCTGCACGACGCGGACGGCGGCGGCGCTTGCGCGCGGCCTCGTCCTTGTCCGACGGCGGCGGGTTGGTCGCGATCGAGCCGTCGTCCTCGTCTTCATCGTCGGCCGCCGAGGCCTCGCGGGCCAGTACCGGCACCGGCGCCAGCAACTCGGGAGTGATCTGACCGACCGGGATCTTCTGCTCGATGTAAGCCTCGATTTCGGGAAGGCTCATGGCGTACATATCGCAGGCGAAGCTGACCGCATCGCCCTCGGCGCCCAAACGCGCGGTCCGGCCGATGCGGTGGACGTAGTCTTCGCAGTCGTTGGGCAGGTCGTAGTTGTAGACGTGGCTGACGCCATCGATGTGCAGGCCACGCGCGGCGACATCGGTGGCGACCAGGATGTGCAGATCGCCACGCTGGAATTTGGCCAGCAGGCTCTGTCGCTTCTTCTGCGGCACGTCGCCGGAGAGCACGGCCACCTTGTGGCCCTGACGGTCGAGCCGGCGCCAGACCTTCTCGGCGGCCACTTTCATGTTGACGAACACCATGCTGCGCCGGGAGTCGTTGCGCGCGAGCAGGTTGAGCAGAAGTGGAATCTTCTCTTCGGCCGCCGGAAAGTAGACCACCTGGCGGACGCGCGCGGCGGTGACCGTCTCGGTCTCGACAGTAAGCTTCTCGGGCTCGTTCATGTGCTCGTAGGCGAGCTCGAGCACGCGGTGGCTGAGCGTCGCCGAAAACAGCAGGCTCTGGCGCTCACCCGCGGGCGGCATGCGCCGCAGCAGGAAGCGGATGTCCTTGATGAAGCCCAGATCGAACATGCGGTCGGCCTCATCCAGCACCACCGCCTCGCAGGCCGACAGGGAGAACACACGCTGCTTCAGATAGTCGATCAGGCGACCCGGGGTGGCGATGATCACGTCGCAGCCGGCGCGCAGCATCTCGCGCTGCTTGTCGTAGTCGACGCCGCCGTAGATCAGCGCGAAGCGCAGCCCGGTCTCGGCGGCGACTTTCTGCGCATCCTTCTGGATCTGGATCGCGAGCTCGCGGGTGGGTGCGAGGATCAGGGCGCGGGGATCGGTCTCACCGCGAGTGGCGATGGCCGGCCGTGTCAACAGCCGGTTCACCACCGCAACCAGGAAGGCGATGGTCTTGCCGGTCCCGGTCTGGGCCTGCCCGGCGACATCCTTACCGGTCAGGGCGATCGGCAGGGTCAGTGCCTGGATGGGCGTGCAGCGGGTGAACCCGGCCTGGGTCAGGCCGTCCAGCAGCACCGGATTCAGGGCGAAACTGGAAAAGGCGATGTCGGTGAGAGGCTTGTCGCTCATGGGATTTCCGGCGATCCGCGATGACCGCAGACGCTTGCGTGGCCCGTCCAGCGACCGCACACTGCGGCGCCCCAGGCGTGTCCGCCCGGGCTCCGCTGTGACAGAAGGAAAGGCCGAGAGGGGCGCCCAAGGCTTCCGCAGCGAGCGCGGAAAAGTGCCCAGGTCGGGGCGGAATCAGGGGCGGACGGCTTGTGAAGTTCAGGCATTGGCCGCAAGTGTAGCCCAAGCCCGCGCGGGCGCAGCGGCGCCTGCTTCACGACCGGGCCCGTCAAACTAAGTGGACAGGCCGGCAATCCGTCCGGCCTCATCAGGAGCCCAAACGTGAGCGAACACATCAAGAATGTCGGCGACGCCGATTTCGACGCCGAGGTGCTGAAGTCAGGCGAACCGGTCCTCGTCGACTTCTGGGCCGAGTGGTGTGGCCCCTGCAAGGCGATCGGCCCGATTGTCGATCAGGTCGCGCAGGAGTTCGCGGGACGGGTCAAGGTCGTCAAGGTGAACATCGACCACAACCCGGGCACGCCGCGGCAGTACGCCGTTCGGGGTATTCCGACCCTGATGCTCTTCAAGGACGGCAAGGTGGCGGCGACCCAGGTTGGCGCGGTCAATCGCAGTCAGCTGACCCAGTTCGTCGAGAAAGCGATCTGAAGTTCGCTTCG
>JBIJCA010000201.1:0-8676 GCA_044344935.1 Aquimonas sp.
GAGATCGACGAGGTGCCCAAGCTCGGCTTGCGCAACAAGCACACGATCGAAGCGGTGATCGACCGTTTCCGCCCACGTGCCGACATCAAGCAGCGCCTGGCCGAGAGCTTCGAGACCGCGCTCAAGCTCGGCGACGGCCTGGTCAAGCTGGTCGACATGGACGACGCCAACACCGCCGAGGTGCTGTTCTCCTCGCGATTCTCCTGCCCGGTCTGCGACTACTCGCTGTCCGAGCTTGAGCCGCGCCTGTTCTCGTTCAACTCGCCGATCGGCGCCTGCCAGACTTGTGACGGCCTCGGTGTCACCCAGTTCTTCGACCCCGCGCGGATCGTCGCGCACCCCGAGCTGAGCCTCGCCGGGGGCGCGATCCGCGGCTGGGACCGGCGCAACCCCTACTACTTCGCCATGCTGAACTCGCTGGCCAAGCATTACGGCTTCAGCGTAGACGTGGCGTTCTCTCGCCTGCCCGACGCGGTGCAACAGGCCGTGCTGTATGGCAGCGGCAAGGAAGAGATCAAGTTCAGCTATCCCGGCGACAACGGTCGCTCGCAGACGCGCATCCACCGCTTCGAAGGCATCATCAACAACCTGCAGCGGCGCTACCGCGAGACCGAATCGCAGATGGTCCGCGAGGAGCTGTCGAAGTACATCAGCAACCGGCCCTGCCCGGAATGCGGCGGCCAGCGGCTGAACCGCCCCGCGCGCCATGTATTCGTGGCCGACCGCACCCTGCCGGCACTGAGCGCGCTGTCGATAGATGCCTCGATGGCCTTCTTCGACCAGCTCGCCCTGCCCGGCTGGCGCGGCGAAATCGCGACCAAGATCGTCAAGGAGATCCGCGAGCGGCTGAAGTTTCTGGTCGACGTGGGCCTCGACTACCTCACGCTCGATCGGCAGGCCGATTCACTCTCAGGCGGCGAAGCCCAGCGCATCCGTCTGGCCAGCCAGATCGGCGCGGGGCTGGTCGGGGTGATGTATGTGCTCGACGAACCCTCGATCGGCCTGCACCAGCGCGACAACGAGCGCCTGCTGGGCACGCTGACCCGCCTGCGCGATCTCGGCAATACGGTGATCGTGGTCGAGCACGACGAGGACGCCATTCGACTCGCCGACCACATCCTCGACATCGGCCCCGGCGCCGGCGTGCACGGCGGCGAGATCGTCGCCCAGGGCACGCTCAAGGACGTGCTCAAGTCCGAGCGCTCGCTGACCGCGGCCTATCTCTCGGGCCGACGCAGAATCGAAGTGCCGGCCGTGCGCAAAGCATCGGACGCCAAGCGCTGGCTGCGCCTGCTCGGCGCCACCGGCAACAACCTGAAAGACGTCGATCTGAACCTGCCGGCGGGCCTCTTGACCTGCGTCACCGGCGTGTCCGGTTCGGGCAAGTCGACCCTCATCAACGACACCCTGTTCCGGCTGGCGGCCAACCGCTTGAACGACGCCAGCCACACGCCCGAGGCCTTCCGCGAGATTCAGGGCCTGGAGCAGTTCGACAAGGTGGTCGACATCGACCAGAGCCCGATCGGCCGCACGCCGCGCTCGAATCCAGCGACCTACACCGGCCTGTTCACGCCGCTGCGCGAACTGTTCGCCCAGGTACCGGAGGCGCGTGCCCGCGGCTACACGGCCGGGCGCTTCAGCTTCAACGTCAAGGGCGGGCGCTGCGAGGCCTGTCAGGGCGACGGCATGATCAAGGTCGAGATGCACTTCCTGCCCGACGTCTACGTGCCCTGCGATGTCTGCCAAGGCAAGCGTTACAACCGCGAGACCCTGGAGATCACCTACAAGGGCCACACCATCCACGACGTGCTCGACATGACGGTGGAGGACGCGCTGAAGTTGTTCGAGCCGGTACAGACCATCGCCCGCAAGCTGGAGACGCTGATGCAGGTGGGACTGTCCTACATCAAGCTCGGCCAGCAGGCGACCACGCTGTCGGGCGGCGAGGCGCAGCGCGTCAAGCTCTCGCGCGAGCTCGCCAAGCGTGACACCGGCAACACGCTCTACATCCTCGATGAGCCCACCACCGGCCTCCACTTCCACGACATCGAGCTGCTGCTCGGCGTGCTGCACCGCCTGCGCGAGCACGGCAACACCGTGGTGGTGATCGAGCACAACCTCGATGTGATCAAGACCGCCGACTGGATCATCGACCTCGGCCCCGAGGGTGGTCACCGCGGCGGCCAGATCATTGCCGAGGGCACGCCCGAAGCCGTCGCTGCGAATCCGGCTTCGCACACCGGCGTGTTCTTGAAGAAGCTGCTGCCCAGCATCAAGCCGGCCAAAACCGAAGGCGTCGGCGAGGCCAAGCCCATGCAGCGCGCCCGCAGGAAGCTGGCATGAGCGAGACTCCGATGAAGAACGTGTTCGAGATCGAGATGGACGTGCGCTGGGGCGACATGGACGCCTTCAACCACGTCAACAACGCCAGCTACCTGCGCTACATCGAGGAAGCGCGCGTGCTCTGGTTCAAGCAGATCAGCCCCGACTGGTCAGACCCCGACTGCGCGCCGATCCTGGCCGCGGCGCAGATGAACTATCGCCGCCCGATCGGCTGGCCTGAGCGCCTGCGCATCGTGATGGCCGCCGAGCGCATCGGCGGCAAGAGCCTGACGCTCGCGCACCGCATCGAAAGCGCCAGCGAAGCCGGAGTGCTGTACGCCGACGGCAACACCGTGCTGGTCTGGGTCGACCGTTCAGGCGCCTCACTTTCGCTGCCGGGCTTCGTGCGCGCGGCCGCCGGCGCGGACGCTTGAAGTCGCGCACCGATACGCGAAGGGTCAATCTCGCCCTGCAGGGCGGCGGCGCGCATGGCGCCTTCACCTGGGGCGTGCTCGATGCCCTGCTGGAAGACGGTCGCATCGAATTCGAAGGCCTGAGCGGCACCAGCGCCGGCGCGATGAATGCCGCGGTGCTGGCCGACGGCCTGCTGCGCGGCGGCCGCGATGGCGCGCGCGAAGCGCTGGATGGATTCTGGAACGACATTGCATCGAAAGGCCTGCTCTACAGCCCCGCTAAGCCGCTGCCCGGCATGCCGCAGCCGTTCGCGGAAGCGACCGCCGCGCTCGGCTTCGCTGCCTTCGAAGCGTGGACACGGCTGCTCTCGCCGTACCAGTTCAACCCTTGGGACTTCAATCCGCTGCGCGAGGTGCTGCAGCGGCGCATCGACTTCCAGGCCCTGCGCCAACCGGGCTGCCTCAAGCTGTTCGTGTGTGCCACCGCTGTGCGCAGCGGCAAGGTCAAGGTCTTCGACAACGTCGACATGAGCGCGCAGGCGCTGCTTGCGTCAGCCTGCCTGCCGCAGCTGTTCCAGGCCGTCGAGTTCGACGGCGAGCCCTACTGGGACGGCGGCTACATGGGCAACCCCGTGCTGTTTCCGCTGTTCTACGAGACCGGCACCACCGATGTGGTGGTGGTGCATGTCAATCCGATCGAGCGCGATGCGCTGCCGCGCACGCCGATGGAGATCGCCAACCGCGTCAACGAGATCAGCTTCAACGCTTCGCTGATGCGCGAAATGCGGGCGGTGGCCTTCGCCGCCAAGCTGGTCGACGAAGACTGGCTGAAGCCCGAGCACCGGCATCGTCTCAAGCGCATCCACATGCACGCGATCCGCGACGATGCAGGCATGGCCGGCTTGAGCCTGTCCAGCAAGCTCAACCCCGACCGCGCCTTCCTGCACGGCCTGCGCGATGCGGGCCGCGGCGTCGCCAAGAGCTGGCTGCGGGAGAACTTCGAGGCGCTGGGCGTGCGCGACAGCGTCGACGTGCGCGCCGAGTACCTCTAGGCCACGCCAGCTCCGCTCGCCGCGGCCCGTGCGAGGTAGCGCGCATGCAGCTGCGCAACGGCCACCTCAAGCGCATCGAAAGTGCCGCTGTTGTCCAGCACATCGTCGGCCTGGGCGATCCGCTCGTCGCGGCTGATCTGCGCGGCCAGCGCGGCGCGCGCGCCGGTTTCATCGACACCGTCACGGCGGGTCAGGCGCGCGATCTGCAGCGACTCCGGCACATCGACCACCAGCACTCGATCGATGAAGGGATAGTCGCTGCTGCGGGTCAGCAGCGGAATCGCCAGCACGACGTAGGGCGCAGCGACAGCGAGTGCGCGCGTCCGCATGCGTTCGCGGATGCGCGGATGCAGGATCGCTTCAAGGTCCTTGCGCGCCCCGATGTCACTGAAGATGCGCTGACGCAGCTGGCGGCGATCCAGACGTCCATCGGCTTCCAGCACATCCGCTCCGAAGCGCTCCACGATCTCGACCAGCGCCGGCTCGCCGGGCTCGACCAGCTCGCGCGCGATCAGATCGGCATCGATGACCGGCACGCCAAGCCGCTCGAAACAGGCGGTGACTGCGGACTTGCCGGAAGCGATACCGCCGGTGACGGCGACGACGAGCGGGAGCGTGGGCATGCGCGAACACCAGGGCCGGGGCGCGCCACCCTACCCGCCCAAGCCCCGCGGGCTCAATCCTCCCCGGCTACCATGCGCGACCATGCGACCGCCTCTCGACCCGCTTCCGCTTGACGCCTCAGTGCTGCCGGACGACTCCGCGGTGGCCGTCGCCTTCAGCGGCGGGCTGGATTCGCGCGCCCTGCTGCAGTGGCTGGCCGAAACCGAGTGGGCGCAGTCGCGCGGCCTGCGCGTGCTGCACGTCGACCACGGTCTGCACCCGGACGCAGCGCATTGGGCCGACCACTGCGCACAGCAGGTGGCAGCGCTCGGGCTCGACTTCGAACTGCTGCGTGTGCAGGTGCCCGAGGGCCCGGGCGGACTCGAAGCGCGCGCGCGCGGCGCGCGCCACGCTGCCCTGATGAGCGCACTGCGCGAGGGCGAAGTGCTGGCCATGGCCCACCATCTCGATGACCAGGCCGAGACTTTCCTGCTGCGCGCCCTGCGCGGCGCCAGCGAGCGCGGCCTGGGCGGCATGCGCGCGCTGCGCCGGTTCGGCCGCGGCTGGCTGTGGCGGCCGCTGCTGGCGACTCCGCGCAGCGCGATCGAGTCCTATGCGCGCAGCCGCAGCCTGGCCTGGATCGATGACCCCAGCAACGCCGACTGCCGACACGACCGCAATTTCCTGCGGCTGGCGATCATGCCGCTGCTGCGTCAGCGCTGGCCGCAGGCCGCCGCCGCGCTGGCCGACTCGGCACTGCTCAGCGCCGCCGCGGATGTACGTCTGCAGCGGCTGGATGCGATCGATCTCGCGCGTGCGCAGCAGCTCGACCCGCAGGTGCTGGATCTCGACGTGCTGATGGGCTGGGACCGTGCGCGACGCGCCCGCGTGCTGCGGGCCTTTCTGCGCGCGGCCGGCTGCACCCTGCCCACACCGACCGTACTGCGACAGATCGAATCGGAGCTGCTGCCGGCGCGCGCCGACAGCGATGCCGAAGTGCGCTGGCACGGCCATCGGCTGCGCGCCTGGCGGCGCTCGCTGCACCTGCTGCCCGAGCTGCCGCCGCTGCCGGACACGCTGGATCTTGCCTGGCAGGGTGACAGCCCGCTCGATCTGCCCGACGGCCATGCGCTGGCGCTCTGCGATGGGCTGGGCGAGGTGCAGGCCGGCGCACGCCTTGGGCGCCCTGTGCGGGTGCGCAGCCGGCAGGGGGGCGAACGCATCCTGCTGTCGCCGCGCCGGCCGCGGCAGAGCGTCAAGCACCAACTGCAGGGTCTGGGCGTACCGCCCTGGCAGCGCCCTCAGCTTCCTCTGCTGTGGAGCGCTGAAGGCGAGCTGCTGGCGGTGGCCGACCTGCTGTTGCGCGAGGACTTCGCCGCGGATCTGCGCGCGGCCGGGCTCTGCCTGCGCTGGCTGGGGCCCTTCGGCCGACGGCAGGTGCCCGGCCTCGACGATCTTGCCGCAGGCGACTGAGGCCGGGGACCTCGCGCGAGGCATCCGCCCTACCGAGGACATCGATCTTCACCGCCTCCGCATTGACCGCGCTCGCAGGGCTTCGGCACACTGCCGCGCATGCACACGCCTGACCCCGCGTCCCCCGCCGCCGAGGCATCGACCGACAGCAGCGCCGTCGCCGGCTTCGAACGTTCGCTCGACGAACTCGAAGGCCTGGTGCAACGGCTGGAAAAAGGCGACCTCAGCCTCGACGAATCGCTGCAGGCCTACGAGCGCGGCATCGCCCTGTTCCGCAACTGCCAGACCGCGCTGGATCACGCCGAACTGCGCGTGCGCCTGCTCAGCGACCCCGAAGACCCCGACAGCGCCCAGCCCTTCGCAAACGATGCCTCCTGAGGCGCGGCTGCGCGCCTGGGCTGAGCGCAGCGAAGCCGTGCTGTCGCGCCTGCTGCCCGACCCGACGCTGGAACCATCGCGCCTGCATGAGGCGATGCGCTACGCCAGCCTGGGTGGCGGCAAGCGCATGCGCCCTCTGCTGGTCTACGCCAGCGGGCACGCCTGCGGGGCCGCGGAAGAAGCGCTGGACCACGCCGCCGCGGCGGTCGAACTCATCCATGCCTACTCGCTGGTACACGACGATCTGCCGGCGATGGACGATGACAGCCTGCGGCGCGGACGGCCGACCGTGCATGTCGCCTTCGACGAAGCCTGCGCCATCCTCGCCGGTGATGCCCTGCAAGCGCTGGCCTTCGACGTGCTCGCGCAGGCGCCGCTGGACGCCGCCATCCGCGTCGAACTGTTGGCTTCGTTGGCGCGCGCCAGCGGTACCGCCGGCATGTGCGGTGGTCAGGCGCTGGATCTCGCCGTCACCGGCGGCGAACAGAGTCTCGACCAGCTCAAGCGCATGCATGCGTTGAAGACCGGTGCCCTGATCCGCGCCTCGGTGCGGATGGGGGCGCTCTGCGCAAGCTCTGACGCTCCGCTGTTGGCCACTCTCGACGAATTCGCCAGCGCTCTGGGTCTCGCCTTCCAGATCCGCGACGACCTGCTCGACGTCGAAGGCAGCGCCGCCCAACTCGGCAAAACCCCCGGCAAGGACGCCGAACAGGGCAAGCCGACCTACCCCGCCCTGCTCGGTCTTGAGGGCGCCCGCAGCGCACTGCTGGAGCAGGGCGAACGCATGCGCGACGCGCTCTCGCGACTCGACAGGCCGGCACTTGAGCTGCAGGCGCTCGCCGAACTGACCTTGAAGCGTTCGCATTGAGCGCGTCTCAGCCCCGCGCGACGCTCAAGGAACGTCAGATCGCCGCGCAAAGCTCCAGCTCTGCTTCGTGTGGAGCGCAGCTTGCGCCGCTGCTGTTCGGGCTCACGGCCACGCCGGGGCTGGGGACACCGCGTTCATCAAGCTGACCGCCACTCGAACAGCACTTCGATCCCCGGCTTCCCGCGACAGCCGCGCGGCTTGACCGCGGACGCGGACTGGCGCAGTTTGGCCGGGTGCCCAAGCAGTCCCGCAAGGAGCTTCACATGAACCGTTTCCTGATCGCCGGCTTTGCCCTTTCCCTGCTGCTGTCCAGCGCAACGGCACTCGCCGATGCCGAAGCCCAGGCCGAAGCCGCACCCAGCGAAGACCCCAGCAGCGAGATCGCGGCGTCCAAGGCCGACAGCCGCAGCGCCCGCCTCGACCGTTTCTGCCCCGATGCCACCGCGAGCCGCATCAAGCGCCAGCGCGGCAACTGCAGCGCTCCAGGCCGCGTGTACACCCGTGAAGATCTGGATCGCACCGGCGCCAGCAGCATCAATGAAGCCCTGAGCCGGCTGGACCCCTCGATCGGCCGCAGCTTCTAGGGCCAGCCTACGCTGAGGACTCCAAGGCCGGGCTCTGCCCGGCCTTGTGCTTTCCGGGCTTTCTGAAGTGTTTTGCGAAGACGCGCCCGACGCCGTGACAACCCTGCCTTTCAGCGCTGCGCCCGCGTGGCACTGCAGCGCAGCATGCGGCATCATTCGCGGTCCTGCGCCAGCCCCTTCGCCTGCCCCCGAGCCCATGAAAACCAGCAACCAGATCCGCCAGGACTTCCTCGATTTCTTCAAGTCCAAGGGCCACGCCGTGGTGGCATCGAGCTCGCTGGTCCCGGGCAACGATCCCACCCTGCTGTTCACCAATGCCGGCATGGTGCAGTTCAAGGACGTGTTCCTGGGTGGCGAGAAGCGCAGCTACAAGCGCGCGGTCTCCAGCCAGCGCTGCGTGCGCGCCGGCGGCAAGCACAACGACCTTGATCAGGTCGGCTACACCGCACGCCACCACACCTTCTTCGAGATGCTGGGCAACTTCAGCTTCGGCGACTACTTCAAGCGCGACGCGATCGCCTATGCCTGGGAGCTGTTGACCGAGGTCTGGAAGCTGCCGAAGGACAGGCTGCTGGTCACCATCTACCACACCGATGACGAGGCCTTTGCGCTCTGGCGCGACATGGCGGGCGTACCCGAAGACCGCATCATCCGCATCGGCGACAACAAGGGCGCACCGTACGCCTCGGACAATTTCTGGCAGATGGCCGACACCGGCCCCTGCGGCCCCTGCACCGAGATCTTCTACGACCACGGCGACCACATCGCCGGCGGCCCGCCCGGCAGCCCGGATGAAGACGGCGACCGCTACATCGAGATCTGGAACAACGTCTTCATGCAGTTCGACCGTCAGCCCGACGGCAGCCTGGTGCCGCTGCCGGCGCCCTGCGTCGACACCGGCATGGGCCTGGAGCGCCTGGCCGCGGTGCTGCAGCACGTGCACTCGAACTACGAGATCGACCTGTTCCAGGCGCTGATCCGCC
>JBIJCA010000203.1:0-8658 GCA_044344935.1 Aquimonas sp.
CCGGTGCTTCCGTGACCGAGGCGAGGGTCGAGCTTCGGTGGGTCGAGACCCACCCTATGGGCCGCGCCGAGACGATCGGGTAGGTTGGGAGGAGCCGAAGGCGATGCCCAACATCGGGGTGTCCGAGGCTTGTCGCGCGGGTCGAGCGCCGGTGGGCCGGTGTTTCCGTGACCGCGGCGGGAATCAAGCTCCGGTGGGTCGAGACCCACCCTATGTCGGGCTTGCCCACACCGTGTAGAAGGCGCTGAACATGCGCGGCTGGGCGGCCTCCAGCGCGGCCCAGCCCGGCAGATCGGCCGGCAGCGGGACGCTGCGTGGCAGCGCGACCCGATCGTCCGGCTCCAGCTCGAAGCCGCGCAGTCGCAGTCCGGCCCGCTGCAGCTGCTGGGCCAGCTCGATCAGGTCCAGCGGACTGTCGTCGTACTGGAACAGCAGGCTTCGGCACGACCCCAGCGCATGCAGCTCCGGCAGCGCCAGAAGCGCGCGCGCGGGGTCGTTTTCGGCGCATGCCTGCAGCAGGGACCGCGCGCGGCGCAGATCCACGTCATCACTGCCGATATCCGCCGCTGCGAGTTGCGCCCGCGCAGCGCGCAGCGCAGTGCGCAGACGGCCGCTGGCCACCCGCAGGCGCAGCAACCCGCGCGGCGCCAGCCAAGGACGCAGTTCGCTCAGCCACGCCAGCGGCCGCGGGCCCAGCAGCAGGGCGCGGCCACTGTCGATCACGGTGTAGCCACCGGCGCCGGCGGACTCCAGACCGCCGGCGGCGACCTGCAGGTTCGGTAGGCGCAGCCGCCCTGCCTGCTCGGCCAAGGCCGCAGCCGCGGTCGGGTCATGCTCGAGCACGCGCAGCTGGGCGCCGCGCAGGCGCAGCGCCAGCTCGAAGGCCCATTCGCCAGCGCCGGCAGCCAGGGCTAGCACTCGCGGCGCGTGCGCCACCGGCAGCGAGGGCGCAGCAAAAGGCGCGATCCGCTCGGCCAGGTAGTCGCCCAGCGGCAGGCTGCGCGGACTCGCCGGCAGATGCGTCCAGCGCAGGCTGGGCAAGGCTCCGGGATCGGCTTCCGCCTGGGCCAGCAGCGCCTGCACCGATGCCGGCCAGCGCTGCGACTTCAGGGCATCGAGGGCGTCGATTGCGCGCAGAGGCAGGTAGCTCAACAGGGCGGGCAGCACCCCGGGATGCGGCACGGTGCCCGCCGCTATGGCCGACTTCAGTGCCGACTGCAGTTCGGCCAGCGCGGCCGGTTCGGCGTCGCCCACCGGCCAGGCGTGCTGCTGGCGCAGGCAGTGCGCCGCCAGCGCGCAGTGGAAGGACTGCAGGGCCTCATCCCAGGGCTGGTCGGGCGGGCTGCGCAGGGCGCGCTCCAGCAGGAAGGCGCGCAGCTGCGCAAGCAGCCGCTGCAGCGCGGTGTCCGGAATCACCGGCTGCCGCAGCAGCGCGCGCAGCAGGGGGTGGCTGTAGATCGCCGCGCCGAGGCGCAGATCGGCGGCGCTGTGCGGCGGCAGCCGCTGTGGCCAGCTCTGCTGCACCCGCTGCAGCCACGGGCCGGTGCGCGGATCCGCGTGCAGGGCCTGGCAGGCCAGGCCGAGCAGACGTCGCGGCGGCGCCCACGGCGTGTCCAGCGCTTTCGCCAGCAGCGGCGGATCGATCGCCTCCGGAAGCGCGCCGCCGGCCTCGGCGGCTCGACGCATCAGCAGCTGGGTCCAGGCTTCGCCGGCAGCCAGCGCGCGCGCGTCCTCAGCGAGCAGGGCGCCGAGTTCGGCCTGCGCCTCCGCAAGATCGCCGACAGCGGCGCGCAGCAGCGCGTGGTGGGTGCGCTGGGCCGGGTGGCCGGGACGGATCGCCAGGCCGCGGGCACTGTCGACCAGCGCATCCGCGAAGCGACCCAGTTCAGCGAGCAGGCTGCTGCGCTGGAAGTGCAGATCCGGATCGTCGGGGGTCTCCGCCAGCGCGCGATCGAGGTCGGCCAGGGCCGCCTGCGGGCCCTGTCGGCTGCGCTTGATTTCGACCAGGATCGCGTGCGCCTCGTTGCAGTCGGGGTCCAGCGCCAGCGCACGCTCGGCCAGCACACGCGCCTCCTCGTCGCGCCCCTGAAGCACCAGCACGCCGCCGAGGTTCGAGATCACCGAGACCCGCTCCGGTACCAGCGCCAGCGCCTCGCGGTACAGCGCTTCGGCGTCCTGCAGACGCCCGCGCTGGTGGTGCTCCAGAGCTTTGAAGAACAGGTCGCGTGCGCGTTCGGTGGGGTCCATCGGGATTCTGCTGCGGGCAGGACAATGGCTAAGCCTGCACGATCCGGCGCTGCCTGGCATCCCGGACGGCTTCGCTGCGGATACCAAGCCGTCGCTCGCTCCGCGCGGGTGACGGCATGCCGCAACCCGGTGCATTCGCGTGTCGCGCCCGCACCTTCGTGCCGAAACAGGCCCAGTGGCCGCTGCGCAGAGCCTTCGTCCGCACAAGAACTCCCGTTCGCCGCGCGTCTTGGCTACGCTGCGCGGAACGCCGGCGGAACTGTGCCGGGTGAGTGGTTTCCCGCACGGAGCACGCCCCGATGTCCGAGGCCGATGACCTGCAGCCGCCGGCGATCACCCGCCTGCTCCGGCAGTGGCAGGGCGGCGACGCGTCGGCCCGCGAGCGTCTGATCGAAGCCGTCTACATGCAGGTGCGCGCGATCGCGGGTCGCAGCGCGCGCGCCCTGCCCGGCGGCAGCCTGTCGGCCACCGAGCTGGCGCACGAGGCCCTGCTGCGACTGCTCGATGCCGAAGCCGACTGGGAAGATCGCCGGCACTTCTTCAACGTGGTCGCCCAGGCCACGCGCCAGGTGCTGGTGGACGCGGCGCGGCGGCGCCTGCGCGACAAGCGCGGCGGCGGTGCGCTTGCGCTCAGCCTGTCCGCGGCCGACAACCTTGCCTGCGAAGAGGACGCCACCCTGCTGCGCCTGCATGAGGCCCTGGCTGCGCTGGCGCAGCAGGATGCGCGTCGCTCGCAGGTGCTGGAGCTCACCTACTTCGGAGGGCTGAGCCGCGAGGACGTGGCGCGTGCGCTCGAGGTTTCGGTGCCAACGGTCGACCGGGATCTGCGTTTCGGCAGGGCCTGGGTGAAACAGGCCATGGATGGCGACTGATCTCGATCAGAGCTGGCGGCGTGCGTCAGCGTCGGCGGCGCGTCGAGGTGATGCGATCGCGCGCGCGCTGACGTAACTGCAGGCAGCGTCCCTTTTCCCCGACCTCGGTGGGTCCGACCATGCCCGATCCCACGCCATCACTGGACGCGCTCGCCGCCCACTTCGAGACGCTGGTGGCGCTGCCGCCGGAAGCGCGGTCCGCAGCGCTCTCCGCACTCGATCTCAGCGCCGCCGAACGCACTGCGCTGGAGGGCCTGTTGCGCGCCGATGCTGGTGCCGAGACGGCGATCCAGGGCGCGCTGGCGGTCTCTGCCCTGCGGCTGGAAGCGGATGCACCGACGGCCGCCGCCGGCAGCCGCATCGGCGCCTGGGAGGTGCTGCGCGAACTCGGTGCCGGCGGCATGGGCACGGTGTTCGAGGTGCAGCGCGTCGAGGGCGGCTACCGCCAGCGTGCTGCGCTCAAGCTGCTGCGCGGCTTTCCGACCGAGGAGGGCCGCCGCCGCATCCGCCAGGAGCGGCAGGTGCTGGCGACGCTGGAGCACCCCTGGATCGCGCGCCTCATCGACGGCGGCGAAAGCAGCGACGGTCAGCCCTATTTCGTCATGGACTACGTCGACGGTGAGGACGTCTGCGCCTATGCCGCTCGCCACCGCCTGGATCGCGGCGCGCGGGTGGCGCTGCTGGAGCGCATCGCCGAAGCGGTCTCGCATGCGCATCAGCGGCTGGTGATCCATCGCGATCTGAAGCCCTCGAACGTGCTGGTGACCGCCGACGGCACGCCGCGCGTGCTCGACTTCGGCGTCGCCAAGCTGGTCGATGTCGGCGGCGACAGCCGCGACACCTCGACGCGGGTGTGGACACCGGGCTACGCCAGCCCCGAACAGTCGGCCGGCCGCGCGGTGACCACCGCCACCGACGTGTTCTCGCTGGGCATGCTGCTGCGCGAGCTGCTCGAAGCGCGCCGTCCCGACGGCAGCGCCAGCGCCGCGGGTCTGGAGGCGGTCCCGCTCGACGCCGACCTGCGGGCGATTCTCGCGCAGGCTACAGCGACCGAGGCGGGCGAACGCTACCCCACGGTCGACGCCCTGCGCGACGAGCTGCAGCGCTGGCGCGAGGGCCGGCCGGTGCGGGCGATGCGGCCGCGCCCGCTGTACCGGCTGTCGCGCTTCGCCCGTCGGCATCGCGGCAGCGTCAGCGTCGCGGTGCTGGTGCTGCTGGCCCTGCTGCTGTTCCTGTGGCGACTGGGCCTGGAGCGCGACCGCGCGCTGGCCGCCGAGGCCCACGCGGAGCAGCAGCGCGCGCTGGCCGAGCAGTCCGCCGAGCAGGCCCAGACCACCCTCAACTTCTTCAGCGGTTTGCTGCTGGAGCTGTCGCCCGACGGCGATGTCGATGCCCCGGTCACCCTGCGCCGCATGCTGGAGCGCGGCGCTGATCGGGTCCGGCGCGAACTGCCGCAGGGCGCCTCCGAAGTCGCCCTCGTCAACGCCTACCTGGGATCGCTGCACGCATTGCTCGGCGAGCCGACGCAGGCCGAGCCGCTGCTGCGCGACAGCCTGCAGACCCTGTCGGCACAGGGCCTGGACCGCGGCCCGGCCTACGCGCGCGCCGCCTCGCTGTACTCGCAGCTGCTGGTCGACCTCGGCCGCCTGCCCGAGGCCACGCCCTGGCTCGAACGCGCCGAGCGCGCCTACCTGGCGCAGCCGGGCCCGGACGCGCGGGCGATGGCGGCGGTGCATCGCGTACAGGCGGCCACCTACGCGGAGCGCTTCAACGAGGCAGAGCGCGAAGCACGGCTCGGCCTCACGGTCGCGCTGCGTGAGCGCGCCAGCGCCGATGCGGTGGCCACCCTCGATCAGCAGCTGGCCGGCGCGCTGAACTCGCAGGCGCGCTCGGCCGAGGCCGCCGAGGCCGCCGCCGCCGGGCTGGCCCGCCTGCGCGAGGCCGGGCTCGGCAACTCGCTGTTCGCCTACCAGTTCGAGTTCGAGGCCGGCCGCGCGCGGCTTGGCCTGGGCGAAGCGCAGACCGCGCTGGATCACTTCGATCGCGCCCGCGCCCTGTACGTGCAGGCCCGCGGTGAAGGTGGCCTGCTGCGGATCATCGTCGACGAGTGGCGGATGAGCGCGTTGCATGCGCTGGGCCGGCCGAGCGAGGCCCGCGCGCTGGCCGAACGCGTGCAGCTGGACTGGCAGGGTCTGGGCCGCGCCCCCGACGCGCTGTCGCGCTGGACCCTGGCGCATGCGCGCCTCGCCGAAGGCGACCTGGTCGGCGCGCGCGCTGAAGTCGAGGCCCTGCTCGGCGATGCCAGCGGCTTCGCCGGGCTCCAGCCCGGCCAGGCCGATCGCGTGCGCTGGGGCGCGGCGCGCGTGCTGGCGCTGAGCGGCGCCTTCGCGGAGGCCCGGGCCGCGATCGCCGAGGGGCTGAAGGCCGCTGCGTTGGCCGAAGCACAGAGCCAGACGGACCCCAAGGCGGCGGCGCGCTGGTCCCTGCTGCAGGTCGAAGTGGAACAGCTCGAAGGCAGGGCTGCGGCGGCAGCGCAGACGCTGGACGCGCTGGAAGCCGAGGCCGGCGGCGCGCGGGCGCTGCGCGAGAGCCAGGGTCTGCAGGCGGCGCGGCTGCAGGCGCAGGTGCGCACGGCCGCCGAGTCGATCGCGGCTGCGGGCGAAGCCCTGGACTGGGCCCAGCAGCAGACCCGAACCGCCGCCGCACTGGAGCAGGCGCGGCTCGCGGTCGATCGCGTCGAGTGGCTGCGCGCCAGCGGCGAGCGCGCTGCCGCGGCAGAACTGCTGAGCGCACATCTGCCCGAGCTTCGCGCCCGGCTGCGCATCGAGCAGCCGGATCGGGCCCGCGCCGAGGCGCTGGCGGCTGCGCTGGGGCTGGAACTCGCGCCGCGCTGAGCCGCGCGTGATGGGAACCCGCACGCAAGGGCGTAGCAGAGAGGGCACCCCTCTGGAGCCCACCCCATGCGCCCTGCACTGTCGATCCTGAGTCTGATCTTCTCTCTCGCCCTGTCGGCCGGCGCCGCGCAAGCGCAGTCGTATGCGTTCTTCCGCGTCGATGGCCCCGGCGGCGTGCAGGCCAACGGCGGGGTCTTCGAGCCCGCGCTGTCGGCCGACGGCCGCGTGCTGGTGTTCAACGTCGGCAGCGGCAGCCTGCTGTCGGGCGGCGCGTCCGGCGCCCAGGTGATCGCGCTGGAGCTCAGCAGCGGGGCGCTGAGCGTGGTCAGCACCACGCCTGGCGGCCAGGCCTCGGCGGCCTCGACGGTCAACGAGAAAGCGGTGGCCTCGGCCAACGGCCGCTTCGTCGCCTTCGACACCGGATCTTCGACATACACCGGCGGCGTCAGCGGCGTGCATGTGGTGCGCGTCGACCGCGTCACGGGCGCGGCCGCCCTGGTCAACCTCGACAGCGGCGGCTCGCTGCAGGCCGGCAGCACCTCGCGGGTCGGCGGTATCTCCGGCGATGGCCGCTACGTGGTGTTCAGCTCCAACGCCAGCGGCCTGGTGGCGGGCGACGCGGGCTCATCGAGTTTCGCCGTCTACGTGCGTGACCTGACGGCCGGCAGCACCCAGCGCATCGATCTCACGCCGGGCGGCGGCCCGGGCAACGGCGGCGCCGGCGGCGAGCGGCCGACGATCAGCGAGGACGGCCGTTGGGTGGCCTTCGCCAGCAGCGCCAGCAACCTGCTGGGCACCCCGACCAGCGGCTCGGTGCGCATCTACCTCCGCGACCGCATCAGCGGCACGACCAGTCAGGTGAGCGTGGGCCCAGGCGGCAGCGATCTGAGCGGGGCGCGCAACCCGGTGATCTCGCCCGATGGCAGCCTCGTGGTCTTCGGTTCGGGCGCCGGCAGCCCCAGCGCCACCCAGCTGTGGGTGCGCCGGCTGAACCAGCCCGCTGCCGTCGCGGTGCCCGCCGCCGCCAGCATGGGCATCTGCGACAACGCGCGGATCAGCAATACGGGCCTGGTGATCGCGCAGTGCCGGCGCGGTGTCGGCCAACCGGCGCAGGCTTATGCCTGGTCACTGGCCCAGCCCGCGCTGCCGCCGGACCTGATCAGCGGCAGCGACCCCGGCAACACCGTGCCCGGCAACGGCGTCAGCGGTGCGCGCGTGGCGGTCAGCCGCGACGCCGGCGTGTTCGCCTTCGACTCGCTGGCCAGCGACCTCGTCGGCGGCGACACCAACAACGCCAGCGACGTCTTCGTCTACGCCCTGCCGGCGGTGCTGGAGGGGCTGTTCTCGGATGGGTTCGAGTAGCGTCGACCGCAGGCTCGACTCACACCAGCGCCTCCACCACCTCCGGATGCCCGAGAAACTCGCGCGGGCTCGCGGTCTTGCCGTAGGCGCCGGACTGGAATACCACGACGAGGTCGCCCTCCTGCGCCACGCCAAGCTCCGCGCGGTCGGCGAGCAGGTCGAGCGGCGTGCACAGCGGGCCGACCACGCTGGCGGTTTCACGCTCGCCGGGCCGCGCATTGACCATGGCCGGATAGTTCTTGCGCAGCACCTGTCCGAAATTGCCGCTGGCGGCGAGGTGGTGGTGCATGCCGCCGTCGCAGACCAGGAAGACCTGGCCGCGGGAGATCTTCCGATCGATCACCCGCGCCACGTAGACGCCGGCCTCGCCCGCGAGATAGCGGCCGAGCTCCAGCACCAGATGGCCCTGCGGGAAATCGCGGGCGCAGCGCTCGGCGAGACCGTGCAGGCAGTCGGCCACGGGTGCCAGGTCAAGCGGCGTGTCGCTGAGCGTGTACGGGATGCCGAAGCCGCCGCCGAGGTTCAGGCTGCGCACCGGCGCCGGCAGTTGATCCGCCCAGCCGAGGATCAGCTCGTAGCTCTTGGTCTGGGCTTCCACGATCGCTTCGGCCTTCAGGTTCTGAGAGCCGGCGTAGAGGTGGAAACCCTCGAAGGCCAGCCCCAGCGCGCGGATTTCATCCAGCAGCGCAGGCACCTGCTCGGCATCGACACCGAATTGCTTGGCGCCACCACCCATGCGCATGCCCGAGGCCTTCAGCTCGAACGGCGGGTTGATGCGGATCGCCACTCGCGCGGCCTCGCCGCTGGCGGCACTCGCCTCGGCCAAGGCGCGCAGCTCGCGGAAGCTCTCGATGTTGATCAGGATGCCCGCGGCCTGCGCCTGCTTCAGATCGGCATCGCTCTTGCCCGGCCCGGCGAAGCTGACGTGCGACGCGTTCATGCCGGCATCGAGCGCGACCCGCAGCTCGCCGACCGAAGCCACATCCAGCCCGTCGGTGAGGCCCGCCATGTGCGCGACCACCGCCGGCATCGGGTTGCACTTCACCGCGTAGTGCAGATGCACGGCTGGCGGCAGCACACCGCGCAGCTGCGCGACACGCGCGCTCAGCCGGCCGCGGTCGTAGACGTAGCAGGGCGTGCGGCCGATGGCATCCACGACACGCGACAGGGGCCGCGCACCGATCAGCAGCTCGCCGCGCGCGTCCACGCGCCAAGGCAGGCCCTGGGCCCAGGGCAGTTCGAGTTCAGGGCTGGAGGGCTGGCTCATGGCGATCGCATAGTGT